>CAYLPI010000018.1:1016-37104 GCA_964385505.1 uncultured Bordetella sp. | reverse complement strand
GCAGCAGCAGATCGACCGCCGCCTTGGCGTTCTTTTGCGCCATCAGGCTGCGTGCGCGATCGAGGACTTCGTCCGCAAACGCGGCACTCTGCAGCGCCAGCAACAGCAGGCCGGCAGTAAGAAATTTCACCATCGAGACATTGGAATGCATCGGCTTATCGAAGTCCTCAAGCTCATCAGGATAACAATATGATGCTACTACGAAATTGCCAGTTCAGAAAGAAAGTCCTCAAACTTGCCCGTTACCCCCCTGGGGATGGCATCGCAGTAAGCGAGACTGACGCTGAAGCCCGCCGGCAACTGCACCATGACCCGCGCCCGCACGGCTTGTTCTTGCGCTGCGGTGAGGGGCGCGGAAACGACCAGGCGTGCTTCGACGTGATCCAGTTGTGTTTGCACAAACTGGTATTGCACGATGGGTGCGAGTTGCGGGATAGTGCCCGAGCCGAGCCCGATCCAGAAGCGTTTCCCTTCTGCCGTGACCAGCATGTTGCGCGTCCGGCCGACGATGCGGCGCAACACCGGCAGGCCCCTGCCGCAGGGGCAGGGCCCGCCCGGCTCGGCGTAATCGCCGATGTCGTAGCGCACCAGCGGCATGGCAAAATTGTGCAGCGTCGTCACCACCACACGCCCGAGATCGCCGGGTTTGCAGGCATTGCCCTGATCGTCGAGGACTTCAACCAGCAGGCCCTCGGCTTGCACGTGGTAGTGCTCGTGCCCGGGGCACTGCAGCGCAATGTAGCCCAACTCATTGGAGGAATAGGCATCGGTGATGGGCACCCCCCAGACCTCGGTGCATTGCGCGCGCAGTACCGCAGTGACCGGTTCGCCAAAGGTCCGCACTTCGCGCAAGGACTCCAGTCGCGTGCCTTGCCGCGAGGATTGTTTCAGTAATTCCGCAAGCAGCGACGGGTGGGTCATCAGGTAGGCGGGCTGCTGGCGCTGCAGCCATGCCAGTTGCGACTCCACATCGTGCTCGATGCCCAGCACCACCAGCGGCCCGGTCGCCGCAAGACCGGTGGTAGCGCGCCCCCAGTTGGGAAATTCGCCCTCGGGCATGCCGTGGCGGATCATGGCGAGTTTGGCGCCCAGATCGCGACGCTGCCATATTTCGTCGCGCAGGGTGAATACGTCCCAGAGCAACAGGCACAGCTCGGTCTTGAGCACGCGCACCGGCGTGCCGGTAGAGCCGGTGGTGGTGGCTTCGCCGACATTGCCGTGCGGCGGGATGGTGCGGCATTTCAGGTCGTCGAAATTCGCTTGCAACTCGCGGCGCGAAAGCAGCGGCAGCGCGGCAAAGCGTTGCGGCGTCAGCGGCAGGGAAGGATCGAAGTTCCCCGCCCAGCGCTGTCGGTAGTAGGGCGAGGACGCGAAGGCATGCCGGAGCACGAGTTCGAGCTGGCGGTACTGGTGCTGGCGCAGGGCCGGCGGGGACAGCCATTGCGAGCTCTCCAACTGGTGCAGCAGGGCGAGCATGTTGGCAACGTTGCCATCGGGAATCGCCGGCCAGGCCATCGCCGGCAGGTTGCTTTGAAAGGCCCAGTGCAGGGGGTGCGGCAATTTTTTGGCTTCGTTATTTTCCAAAGCTCAACCGTCCTCTTTGCGTGCGGAAAAATACTGCCGCAAGTAAGCATGCAGGTGCGGTTTGTCCGAATTCCAGCGCCAGCCGCCACCGGCGTCCGAGGTGATGTCGTGCAAGGGATCAAATTCCAGTTGCCGCACGATGCGGTGGCGTTCCAGCGCCTGGCGGTCCTCCAGCTTGCCGTGCCAGAGGTGAAATACATCGCCTTCAAGGCAGCCGATACGCCCCTGCACGGCGGCATGGAAGGGTTGCGCCCAATCGCGGTAGCAGTGCGCCTGATGCTCGTTCATGGCATGGCGCAGCACGACCGCCTCGGGTATTCCCCATGCGGCGCACACCAGTGCGGTGTCACCGCCGCCGGCGATGCAGGCGGCATACAAGCCGTGCCGTTCGATCAATTCACGCCGGAACGCCCAGGCGAAACCGAGCAGCACGTTGCTTCTGCCGTGCGCACCCGGGGGGGCCATGATGGCGTCCAGGCTGGCCCCGTTGGCGACATCGAAGGCGACCGAGGGCAGTGCGAACGTGGTTGCGGCGCGTTGATTCATGCCGGAGAGCCAGTCCCGGTCGAGGTAGTTTGCGCGGCTGAAGGGCTGGACCATGGGAGAGTGTTCGAGCAATTCAGCGGTCTGCGTGCCCCAGTCGGCATTGCCGAAAAGGATGTCGCAATCGAGGCACGCGACCTTGCTGCAATCGGCGGGCAATTGGCGTATGCCAAGATTGAGCAGGCGTTCCTTTTGCCACATGATGTCCCCGCCGGTGAGGCGAACGATGATGTCGGCGTCGCCGTCGTCAAGTTCGAAGCTGCCGTCGAAGGACAATTCCACGGCGAGCAGGGGCACACCGAGTCCGCGGCGGAAAACATGAAAGTTTTCGCGCCGGCGGCGGTAGTGCAGCGGATTGAAATAGGCCGTTACGGCCCAAAGGGCGGGAGAGGTCATTCTTCGGCTTTCGTGCCTGCGCAGGACGCCGGTACGCCGGTTGCGGCCGATCGTCGGACCAGCGTCACGCCGTCGTCAAAGGGCAGGTCGAAAATCTGCAGGGTGCGATCCTCTTTCAACCTGTCAATGAAGGGTTTTACCCCGTGCATGTATACCTTGTCCTTGCCATAGATCCCGGACGGCCTGACGCGCCTGCTGTCGTGAAAGAGCACGACGCCTTCAGGACCGAGCTTGTCCTCAAATGAAGCGTAATCGATCTCGACCTGTTCGGTGGCATGGTAGCCGTCGATGAATACCATGCCCGGATTGTCAAGCGCGCGGTAGGCTTCGCTCAAGACAAAATCTTGCGTGGTCATGCAGTAATGCTTGATGTTGGTGACGCCGAAGCCGGCGAACCAGCGTGTGACCGCGGCAGAATCTTTCCAGAAACCGTCCACCATCGACGGGTCGATGAATATGACCTCGCCACCCTCGAGGTTGTCCGCCAGCGCCTTGCCCAGGACCAGCGGAACAAAGCCCCGCCAGGAACCGATCACGACCACCGTTTTTGGTCGCAAGGTGCGGGCAAGGCCGTAGTAAATCCAGCCCAGACCAAGGTTGTTATCCTCGGCGCGCTGCCCGTGGCCCATGCGAAGCAGATCGGGATGGCAGAATACGTTCTCGATCCACTGTTTCATGCGAACGGGTGCTTTTGTCTTACCGGAAATGCGTAGTGTAACGGTCTGCGCTTGCGTGGCGCAAATTGGCTGCCGGCTTGTCAATCTGGCCCGGAGTGACTGCGATGATGGCTGGAAACGCCCGCCTGACGCTGGTTTTCAGCCGGTTTTCGTTTTCAGAAAGTGCATCGGCCCGCCCCTGAAGGGCGCAAATCCGGTGCCGAATATCAGACCGGCATCAGCCAGGTCGGCATCGGGGACGATGCCTTCGGCAACAACCTTTTGCGCTTCTTCAAGATAGGGCCGTATCAGGCGCTCGATCAGAGTCGCATCGACGCTGCCGGCCGCGCCCTTTTGTGCTTTGCCGTTCACCCAGGTGTAAAAGCCGCTGCCCGTTTTTTTGCCCAGCTTGCCGGCATTTACGAGCTCCAACAGCCGCCCGGGTGGTTCGGCGTTCGATCCGGACAAAGCCTTGCCGGCGTGCACGCAAATATCGAGGCCCACCGTGTCGGCAAGTTCTATCGGTCCCATCGGCATGCCGAATTGTTCCATCGCGGCGTCAATGGTCTCCAGTGCAATGCCCTCGTCGGCCAAGTGAAAGGCGTTGGCCATGTAGGGGGCGAGTACGCGATTGACCAGGAAACCAGGTGCGTCTTTCACATGTAATGGCAGCTTGTCGATCTGGCGCACAAAGGCGGCGGCGTTTTTGGCGATGGCGGCATCGGTGTTTGCGGCTGAGACGATTTCCACCAGTTGCATTTGCGACACCGGGTTGAAAAAGTGGATGCCGACGAGGCGCGACGGTGTGGCGAAATTCGCCGCGATATCGGCGAGCTTGAGGCTGGAGGTGTTGCTCGCCAGAATGGCCGCAGGCTTGGCGATTTTCTCCAGTCTGGCGAAGAGCTCGCGCTTGGCCTCGAGGTTCTCGAAAATGGCTTCGATGATCACATCGGCATGGCGAGCCCCGTCGCCGGTGACATCGGGAATCAGCAGGTCGGTGGCGTCGCGAATGCGAATTTTGTCGCGCAACCGGCGCTTGAACAACTCGGCGGCGCGCTTCATTGCCGGCGCGAGGCGCTCTGCGTTCTGGTCCTGCAGCGTGACCGTCAGGCCGCGCATGGCGCAGACCGCGGCGATATCGCCGCCCATGACGCCGGCGCCGATGACGTGCACATGCTTTGCCGCAAACTCGCTGTCCTTGCCCAGCGCCTTCATGCGCTCCTGCAAAAAGAAAATGCGTATCAGGTTGCGCGCGGTGTCGCCCTCGATCAGCGTGGCGACCGAGGCCGGGTCGCCCGGCGGCGGCGCGAACGGATCGCCGTCGTATTTTTGCCACAGGTCGATGATGGCGTAAGGCGCGGGGTAGTGTTCGCGACGTGCTTTTTTTGCGAGCTGCTTGCGTGCCTGCGACGCCACCAGTCCCTTCAGCGGACCGTTCATCAATCCTGTCAGAAAGGGCAGTTTGCGCGGCGCCGGGGCTTCGAGCAGCATCATGCGGGCGGTGTTGTCCATGACGCGCGGCGGCACCGCGGCGTCGGCGAGGCCCATTTTTTTTGCGCGCCTTGCGTCTATGCCCTTGCCGGTCAGCAACATGTCGAGCGCCGCGACCGGCCCTACCAGGCGCGGCAGGCGCATCACGCCGCCCCAGCCGGGCAGTATGCCCAGCATGACCTCGGGCAGGGCCAAGCGGGTTTTCGGTTCGTCAACGGCAACCCGGTAGCGACAGGCCAGCGCCAGTTCGAGTCCGCCGCCCATGCAAAAGCCACGCACCAGGGCCAGCGTCGGAAAGGGCAGGGCGGCCAGTTTGTTGAACACATCCCAGCCGCGGCGCACGATGGCCAGCGCGTCGGCAGTGGAGGCGATTCTGGTGAATTCCTCGACATCGGCACCGGCAATAAAACCCGTGGCCTTGGCCGAACGTATGCACAAGCCGCGAGGCGGTTCGGCCCGAAGCTGGTCGAGGATGGCGTCGAGCTCGGCAATGACCTCGGCGGACAGTGTGTTGGTCGCCGTGCCGGCCTTGTCGAATGACAGCCAGGCGATTTTGTCGGCGTCGGTTTCGAGTTTCCAGTGCTGGTAGGTGGTCATAGCGCCTCCACCAGCATCGCGCCGCCGAGGCCGCCACCGATGCAGATTGTGGCCATGCCTTTTTTTCCGCCGCTGCGTTTGAGTACGTGCAACAAGTGCAGCACGATGCGCGTGCCTGATGCGCCGACGGGATGGCCCAGCGCAATGGCGCCGCCGTCGATGTTGAGTTTTTCCATGTCGATGTCACCCATGGCGCCGGCAAGGCCCAGTTCGTCGCGGCAATAGGCGTCGCTTTTCCATGCGGCGGCGCAGCCGAGAAGTTGCGCGGCAAAGGCTTCGTTGATCTCCCAGGCATCAAGGTCGTTCAAGGCGAGGCCGTGGCGTTGCAGGATGGGGGTCGCGGCATGCACCGGACCGAGGCCCATTTGCGCCGGGTCGAGGCCGGCCCACTGGCTGTCGAGAATGCGGCCCAGCGGCTTGAGGTCGTGGCGCTTGACTGCGGTTTCGCCGGCGAGCAGGACCCAGGCTGCGCCATCGGTGATTTGCGACGAGTTGCCGGCGGTGACATTGCCGTATTTGCGGTCAAAAAACGGCTTGAGCTTGGCGAGATTGTCGGAGGTGGAATCGGCGCGCATGCCGTCGTCGCCGTTGTACAGCGTGCCGTCGGGGCCGTACAGCGGTGCGATCTCGGCCTGCAGGCCGTCGTGCGCAGCATTGAGCCAGCCGGCTTCCTGCGAGCGGATCACCCGCGCATGGCTGCGCGCGGAGTATTCGTCCATTTGCCGGCGGGTGATGCCGAAGCGGTGCGCGACGTTCTCGGCGGTCTGGCCCATCAGCAGGCCGCACACCGGGTCGGTGAGGCCGCGCATGATGCCGATCACCGGGTTGAATAGTTCGCCCGGCTTCAACTTGAAGAACATGCCGAGTTTTTGCATCGGCGTGCGCGCGCTCATGAGCGCGGAGAACCAGCTCACCATACGATCGGAGTAGAGCAGCGGTGCGCGCGACAGCGCGTCGGTGCCGCCGGCGAGCACCAGTTCCGAACGCCCGCTCTGGATATTGGCCATGGCCGAATCGATGGACTGCATGCCCGAAGCGCAGTTGCGCATCACCGTCCAGCCCGGCACCTTGTTGCCGCACCCCATGCGCAGAGCTGCAACGCGCCCGATGTTGACCTCATCGACTGAAGGCGCGGCGCAACCGAGTATGACCTCGTCGAGTTCGGTCGGCGCAAAGGGCTGGCGCGACAACAAGACCTTGCCGGCCGCGGCGGCGAGGTCGCCGGCCGAAAACGGCCCGGGTTTGTTGCGCGACTTGAGGAAGGGCGTGCGTGCGCCGTCGATGATGTAGATCGGCTGGTTCATGGCGGGGTCCGGTTTTTTTGCCGGCGTCTCAGGCCGCGGCCTTTTGCGCCGCCGGCTGCAGCAGCGCGGCGCGGCCGAAGTCCTGCGGGAAATGATCGACGCGTATGACCTCATCGCGCAGTGTGGCGGTGCGCTCGAGATGGGCGTGTTCGTCGGCACTGATGATGCCGGCGGCAAGCGCCGCCCCGACCAGTTCGGCGGGCGTGCGTCCGCTGATGGTTTTGGCCTTTTGCGCCGTGCGGATTTTCGCGTCTATGGCCTCGGCCTTGATGGCCGCCACCAGCGCGGCCTCGAGGCAGCCTATGCCCTCGTCCTCGTTGGCCGGCAGGTACATGCCGGCGGTGAGCCGGTCGCGCGTGGCCGAGGGCGCGATCAGCAGGCGCGCAACGCGGTGCCCCAGCTCGTCCGAAGGCGGTGCGAGATTGGCGCCGAGCGGGAAGACCACGCGCCGCAGGCCCCAGTTGAGCAGTGCGTTGGGGAAATTCGACACCACGCCGCGCAGCGCCTCCTGGATGCGGTACAGCGCGTCCTGCATCGACCAGTGCAGCAGCGGCGCATCGGCGCCCTGGCGGCCGTCTTCCTCAAAGCGCTTGAGCGTGGCCGAGCACAGGTACATCAGCGACAATACATCGCCAAGGCGGGCCGAGAGTTTTTCCTTGCGCTTGAGCTCGCCGCCGTAAAAAACCATCGATACATCGCACAAAAAGGCGAAGGCCGCGGCGTAGCGGTTCAAAAGCGCGTAGTAGCGGCGTGTTTCCGGCGCGGCGCCGCTCGGGCCCCCGGCCAGCAGGCCGCCGAAAATGCCCAGTACGAAGGCGCGTGCCTTGTTGCGGACGGTAAAGCCGATGTGGCCGAACAACGCGGCGTCGAAATCGGCCACGGCTTTTTCTCGATTGTCTTCGCGTGTCGCGGCGATTTCCTTCAATACCCAGGGGTGACAGCGAATCGCTCCCTGGCCGAAAATGATCAGGCTGCGCGTCAGGATGTTGGCGCCCTCGACGGTGATGGCGATGGGCAGTTGCTGGTAGGCGCGGCCCATGAAGTTGGCCGGTCCGAGGCAGATGCCCTTGCCGCCGAGGATGTCCATGGCGTCATTGACGCAGGTGCGGCCGCGCTCGGTGAGGTGGTATTTGACGATGGCCGAAATGACCGAGGGCTTTTCACCGAGATCAAGCCCCGACACGGTGAACACGCGTGTCGCGTCCATCATGTAAAGGTTGCCGCCAATGCGCGCCAGCGCCTCTTCTATGCCCTCGAATTTGCCGATGGCCGTTTTGAACTGGCTGCGCACGCGCGCGTAGGCGCCGGTGGCGCGCGCGGCGAGCTTGCTGTAGCCGACGCCCGAGGTCGGCAATGAAATCGAGCGGCCCGCAGCGAGGCATTCCATCAGCATGCGCCAGCCCTGGCCGGCCATGGCCGGGCCGCCGATGATCCAGTCGAGCGGCATGAACACGTCGCGGCCCCAGTTCGGACCGTTCTGAAAGGTGGCGTTGAGCGGCATGTGGCGCATGCCGATATTGACACCGGCGGTGTCGGTGGGCACGAGGGCGCAGGTGATGCCGAGGTCTTCTCTTCCACCAAACTGAGCACCCAGCAAATGCTCCGGGTCATACAGGCGGAAAGCGAGGCCGAGCAGCGTCGAGACCGGCCCCAGCGTGATGTAGCGCTTTTCCCAGGTGACGCGCATGCCAAGCACTTCGCGGCCCTGCCACATGCCTTTGCAGATGACGCCGAGGTCGGGTATGGCCGCCGCGTCCGAGCCGGCGCTGGGGTTGGTCAGGCCGAAGCAGGGAATCTCAAGGCCTTTGGCGAGGCGCGGCAGGTAATGGTTTTTTTGTTCCTCGGTGCCGTAGTGCAGCAGCAACTCGGCCGGGCCGAGCGAGTTGGGGACCATCACCGAGACCGCGGCCGCACCGCAGCGCGTTGACAACTTCATCACCACCTGCGAGTGGGCGTAGGCCGAGAACTGCTTGCCACCGTAGGACTTGGGAATGATCATGCCCAGAAAGCCCCTGTCCTTGATGTACTGCCAGACATGCGGCGGCAGGTCCTGGTGGACGTGGGTGGTGTCCCAGTCGATGGCGATGCGGCACAATTCCTCTGTCTCGTTGTCGATAAAGCTTTGTTCTTCAGCGGACAGCTTTGCCTGCGGAATGGCCAGCAGTTTGTTCCAGTCGGGTTTGCCGGAAAACAGGTCGCCGTCCCACCACACCGTGCCGGCGTCGATGGCGTCGCGCTCGGTCTGCGACATCGCCGGCATGATGCGGCGGAAGGCGGCAAGGGCGGGGCCGCTGACCAGTGCGCGGCGCAGTGCGCCGACATTGAGGACCAGCGCCGCGAGGAGGAATGCCGCGTCGAGCGCCAGCATCCACCAGGCGACGCCGCTGGCGCCGGTGAGTACATACAGGATTGCGGCCAGCGCCGCAGTCCAGGCGAGTGCGGGGGCGCCGACGTAGGCGAGCGCGATGAGCACTATCAGGGAAAGCGCAATAAATCCGGTCATCGCGGGCTCCTTGGGTTAAAGGTCAAACTGCCTGTTGTTGTTGGGCTGCAAAATGCGCTTGTGGCGGAGCGGTTTGGCGGCCATACCGCAGGCGACAGGCTCAGCTTGCCGAGTTTTACCCCCCTTATCAAGCCGGGAGGCATAATCGAGCTTCGTCTTGTTTTATCGGCTATCAACCCCATTTGCTTGAATTATCGGTACTTCCGCCGGTTCTCGTGGGTCCATTTTCTGCCCCGGGGCGGCAATTCCGATAACATCGCAGCCTTGGGTTCAGGCCCTGCCGCCGCACGCCGGCGAGGCGAATGCGCAAGCCCGTTCCGGCAATCAGTCAGGTTTTGTCCAATGTCAGCTCACCATCACTCTGCCGCCATCCCGGCGCCCGTTCCATCTGTCTCGACCGGCAAACGCCGCAACGAGTGGCGCGCCGCGCATATGCTGCTGCCCTACCTGTGGGAATACAAGGGCCGGGTGTTGCTGGCGCTGGCATTCCTGATAACGGCCAAGCTCGCCAACGTCGGCGTACCGCTGATCCTCAAGGACATCGTCGATTCGCTCGATTCCCGCACGGCGGTGCTGGTGATGCCGCTCGCGCTGCTGGCGGCCTACGGCCTGCTGCGTTTCTCGACGGTGTTTTTCGCCGAACTGCGCGACGTGGTGTTCGTGCGTGTGACGCAGCGCGCCATCCGGCGCATTGCGTTGACGGTGTTCCGCCACTTGCACACACTCAGCCTGCGCTTTCACCTCGAGCGCCAGACCGGCGGCGTGTCGCGCGACATCGAGCGCGGCACCCGCGGCGTCAGTTCGCTGATGTCCTACATGCTGTTCTCCATCATTCCGGTGATCCTCGAATTCAGCCTGGTCGCCGCCATATTGCTGACCAAGTTCGACTGGCGCTTCGCCGCCATCACCTTCACCGCCGTCGGCCTGTACATCTTTTTTACCGTGGCCGTCACCGAGTGGCGCATGGACATACGGCGCCACGCCAATGAGCTCGACTCCAAGGCCAATACCCGCGCCATCGACAGCCTGCTCAACTACGAAACGGTGAAGTATTTCAACAATGAGGGCTTCGAGTCGAAGCGCTACGACGACAGCCTGCAGAAATACGAAAACGCCGCGGTCAAGAACGAGGTGTCGCTGGGGCTGCTGAACATCGGCCAGAGCTCCATCATCGCCATTGCGGTGACACTGCTGATGATCCTCGCCTCGCAGGGGGTGGTCGCCAAGACGCTGACCCTCGGCGATCTCGTTCTGGTGAACGGGCTGCTCATCCAGCTCTACATTCCACTCAACTTCCTCGGCATGGTGTATCGCGAAATCAAGCAGTCGCTGCTCGACATGGACCGCATGTTCAAACTGCTCGAGGAAAACCGTGAAATCGCCGACCGGTCCGGCGCCGTGGCGCTGCCGCCAGGGCCCCAGACCGTGCGCTTTGAGGCGGTGAATTTTTCCTACGAAGCCAAGCGCCAGATCCTGTTCGACCTGTCCTTCGACATGCCGGCCGGCAGCAAGGTTGCGGTGGTCGGGCATTCGGGCTCGGGCAAGTCGACGCTGGCGCGACTGCTCTACCGCTTTTACGACGTTTCCGGCGGGCGCATCAGCATCAACGGCAGTGACATTCGCGACCTGCAGCAGGGTACGCTGCGCGCCGCCATAGGCATCGTGCCGCAGGACACGGTGCTCTTTAACGACACCGTGTTCTACAACATCCGGTACGGACGGCCGGAGGCGAGCCGCGAAGAGGTGTTCGAGGCGGCGCGCGCGGCGCACATCCACGACTTCATCGAGTCGCTACCGGAAAAATACGAGGCGCGCGTCGGCGAACGCGGCCTCAAGCTCTCCGGCGGCGAAAAGCAGCGTGTGGCCATCGCGCGCGCCATCCTGAAAAACCCGTCCATCCTGATATTCGACGAGGCGACCTCGGCCCTTGATTCGGAAACCGAGCAGTCGATCAACGCAGAGCTGGCGCGCATCGCGAAAGGACGCACCACGCTGATCATTGCGCACCGCCTGTCAACGGTGATGGACGCCGACCAGATTCTGGTGATGGACGGCGGGCGCGTTGTCGAACGCGGCAGCCATCGCGAACTGCTGGAGCAAACCGGCGCCTACGCGCAAATGTGGGCCCTGCAGCAACAGGAGGAGCAAAAGCAGGCGCTGGCCGCAGACTAGGCACACTGTCATTCCGAGTGCACAGCGAGGAATCTGCTGTAAAAAGCAAGGTAGATTCCTCGGCCGTTGGCCTCGGAACGAACGCGGCGTTTTGAAGCGGGCTGCTTACTGCACGAATTCGTTGGTGAACAGGTCGTTCACCGGAGATTCCTTTTGCACGATGCCCTGGTCGACGTAGAATTTTTGCAGCGCAACCAGGCGTTCGCGGTCCATCACGCCGAGCACGGCCTGGCCCGGATAGACGTAAGCGTTGTAGAGCTTGAAGGTCTCTTCGACAAAGGCCTCGCGACCCTTGTTGGCCGGCACCGCGGCAACATAGTCGGCAACGGCGCCCTTCGGGTCTTTCATGATGTCGGTTAGGCCGCGCAGCGTGGCGCGGACGATCTTGCGCACCAGGTCGGGACGTTTTTTGATGACATCGTCGGAGACCAGGATGGCCTGCGCCATGCTCTTGGTGTAATCAAAGGCCGGCATGATTCTCATTTTTGCGCCGGTGGCCTGCACCTCGGCGATCCATTCGGGCACGCCGGTCATGGCGTCGGCCTTTTTCGCGGCGAACAACTGCCAGACGCCGGCCGGTCCCGCCGCCTGTGCCTCGACATCGTTCTTGTTGAGGCCGGCGCTCGCAAGCATGCCGAGCAGCGCGTAATAGCCGCTGTCGGCATAGCTCATCACCGTGACGGTCTTGCCCTTGAGGTCCTTCGGGCTGGAGATGCCGGAGTTTTCCATGACTGCAAGTTGGGTCATCGAGCGGCCGCCCATCACTGCGACCGATTTGACCGGAATGCCGTTGGCGCGGGCAATGATGGGCGTGTCGCCGAAGGCGCCGCCGATAACGCCGTTGCCGGCGCCCAGTTGCTTGGCGACATCGAGGCCGCCGCGACCGGGCTGGAAGATCACCTTGAGGCCTTCTTTTGCGTAATAGCCGCGTTGTTGCGCCAGCATCCATGGCGCAAAGGCGACCTGCGCCGTCGGTGCGGGCAAAAGATAAATCACTTCCTCGAGTTGCTGGGCGGTGGCGGGCGCGCTGGCAAGCAGCAACGAAGCCGAGGCGGTGGAGACGGCGGACAGGAAGGCGCGGCGACTGGTCATGGTTATTCTCCGGGGTTTGGTTCGCGAGGTGGGGATGATTATGAACGGTTTTTCGGTGATGGCGTACCGGTGCTGCGGCGCGCGCGGGTGGCCCGTGCGCGGACCGGAGCGCCGAGGATGAGCCTGCACATCGTGTCGATGGCGTCCTCGTCTTGCGTGCCGGCCGGTGCGAGGTGGCGGAAGATGATGAAGCCGTCAAAGGCCATGACGAGCAGATGCGCCAGCGCCACCGTGTCTGTGCCGCGGCGTTTTGACGGCGGCAGCAGCGCGCCCAGCATCACCGCCAGCCGTTCTTCCATCCACTGCAGCAGCGTCGGTTTGTAGCCGTCGTCGGGCGCGACGGTGGAAATGGCCTGCATCATGTTGATGGCAAAACCGTTCTGCTCGGCCGGGATGTCATGCCACAGGGTTTGCAGCAGCCGGCGCAGGCGTTTTTGCGGGTCGGCGGTGGCGCAAAGGCTGGCTTCAAGCTCGGCCAGCCGCGCCTGCATCCAGGGGGTGTAGATCGCGTACAGGATCTCCAGCTTGGACGCGAAGTAAATATAGACATTGGCCGTTGACATGCCGGCCGACGAGGCGATGGCCGACAAGGTGGTCGCGCCGTAACCGCGCGTGGCGAACAAATCGAAGGCCGCCGCCAGTATGGCCTCGCGCGATTCGGCCTTTTTGATCTGCGCCATCGGCTATTCGGGTTTGATGCCCGCCGCCTTGACCACGCCGGCCCACTTGTCGAGGTCGGCGGCGATCAGCGCGCGCAGTTCGGCGGCAGTGCCCCTGACAATCTCGAAGCCCGCGGGGCGCAGCCGGTCACGCGTGTCGGCCTCGCCCATGGCCTTGAAGATCTCGTCGCCGAGTTTGCGCACGATTTCCGGCGGCGTGCGCGCCGGCGCCAGCACCGCATACCAGGCGGTGATTTCGAAGCCGGGCACACCCGCTTCGATCACCGTCGGCAGATCGCGGGCGCTGTCGATGCGTTTTGGTTCGGCGACGGCGAGGGCGCGTACCTTGCCGCCCTGCATCATCGGCATTGCCGCGTTGATCGAGGCGAGCATGACCTGCACGCGACCGCCGGCGAGGTCGGACAGTGCAAGGGCCGAGCCCTTGTAGGGCACATGCACCATGTCGGTGTTGGTGAGATTCTTGAACAATTCCATGCCCAGGTGATGCGGCGTGCCTATGCCCACGCTGGCGTAGCTCAGCGCGCCGGGTTTGCCGCGGGCGTGGGCGATCAGTTCGCCCACCGACTTCACCGGCAGGTCGTTGCTCACCAGCAGCACGAAAGGGGTGGCCGCAGCGAGCGCGACGGGGGCGAAATCCTGGCGCACGTCGAAAGGCATTTTCAGGAGCGTGGCCGGATTGATGGTCAGCGTGTTGGTGGCGAGCAGCAGCGTGTAGCCATCGGGCGCGGATTTGGCGACGAAGTCGGCGCCGATGTTGCCACCGGCGCCCGGCTTGTTGTCCACCAGCACCGGCTGGCCCCACTTCGTCTGCAGGTGCTGGCCGATGAGGCGCGCCAGCAGATCATTGCCGCCGCCGGCGCCAAAGGGCACCACCATCCTGATCGGCCTGGTGGGGAAGCCCGCGTCCGCCTGTGCCTGTGCCGCTGTCGCCGGCAGCGCGATCAAGGCGAGAGCCAGGATACGTTTTGTCCATGCTTTCATGTTGCGTTCTCCCAATTGTTGATTTGCCTCTGGCCGCCTGCGAGGTGCTGTTCGCGGACTAAGTCTTGTATTCGGGAAACAGCCGGTCGGCGAGGCGCAGGCAGGCGTCCCAATCCTTGGCCGCGGCCCTGGCCGGGTCATCCATCCTGTCCTGCTGCTGCGCGGCGGCGGTACGGCACAGCGCCTCGTCCATGATATTGACCTCGGCGCCGCCCGAGAGCGCGGCGATCTGTCCGCGGCAGGCCATTTCAAGAAAGTGGTGATCGATGAAGGCCTCCGGTAACGTACGTCCGCAGACCAGGGCGCCGTGGTTGCGCAGGATGGCGACGCGCTCCCTGCCCAGGCTGTGGATCAGCGGGTCGCGCTGGTCCATGTTGAATTCAAAGCCGCCGAAGTCGTGGTAGGCGAGGCGGCCGTAAAAATACACGGCGTGCTGGCTGATCATCAGCAGCCCTTGCTTTTGCGCCGAGACGCCGATGTTGGCCGGCGAATGGGTGTGGAATACGGCGTTGAGGTCCGGACGCGCCTTGAGTATGCCGGCGTGGATGACCAGGCCGCCGCCGCGCAGCCGCGGGCTGTCCTGCAGGGGATCGCCGTCGAAATTGAACTTCAGCAGGTTCGAAGCGGTGATTTCCTCGAACATCATGGTCTGGGACTTGATCAGCAGGCAGTCCGCGTCACCCGGTACGCGCACCGACAGGTGGTTGTAGGTGAGGTCGCTGATGCCAAGGTGGGCGAGCAGACGGTAACAGGCGGCCAGTTCGACGCGCGCCTGCCATTCGGCTGCGGATAGGGAGGCTGCTCCGGCAGGAGCCGTGGCAAGCGCTCCCGGTTTGATCGATTGCATGCGCATGGATTCTCCGGCAAAGGCCTTGCTGATTGTTTGAGGTTTGTGGTTCATGGTTCGAGGTTCGAGGTTCGAGGTTCGAGGTTCGAGGTTTCGCTGTCGTGTGAGCGCGCCTGGCGGTGTTTTGCTGTCGCGGGTTTTGCTTGCGCCCGGTGCGTCGTTGGCGAATAATAACGAACGTCATTCATTTGTCAATCCGCGCACCACCGTCGTGCCATGCCCGTGTCGCTGCCGTGCGGCGTCCGGGGCAGCGGCGGCGAAGCGCGCCGGCGCAGGGGATCATTCATGGAATTCAGCAACGCAGAAGACCTGACGCGGCTGGTGCAGCCAGATCGCGTTCACCACTCGCTATACACCGACCCGGCGATCTTCGAGCTCGAAATGGACCGCTTGTTCGGCCGCGCCTGGTTGTTGCTCGGGCACGAGAGCCAGGTGCGCAAGACCGGCGATTTTTTCACCACGCGCATGGGGCGCGAGCCGGTGATTGTCACGCGCGATGCCGACGCTACGCTGCAGGTACTGATCAATCGCTGCACGCACCGCGGTGCGATGGTCTGTCACGAGGCGAGGGGCAGTGCAAAGCAGTTTGTCTGCGCCTACCACGGCTGGACGTTCGAGCCTTCGGGGGCGTTGCGCTACGTACCGGTGTCGCAGGGCTATGGCGCCGACGCGGCGCAAAAAATGGCCGGTCTCGGTCTTGCCAAGGCGCCGCGCGTCGAGAGTTACCGCGGTTTTATTTTCGCGTCCCTCGCTGTCACCGGTCCGGGCCTGCGGGAGTTCCTCGGACCCCTGCACCGCTCCTTTGACGATTTGGTCGATCGTGCGCCGGAGGGTGATCTTGAGGTCGCCGGCGGCGTGTTCAAGCACGCCTATAACGGCAACTGGAAGCTGGTGATAGAGAATCACCTCGACGGCGTGCATCCGGCCTTTGTGCACAGCTCCTCGGTGTTTGCCGGACGCGAGGCGCCCGATCCGGGCGTGCCGGAAAAGTACGCCGACATCGCGGTGCGCCAGATGCGCCAGAACGGCGCCCCGGAGCAGGTGTGGGAGAACATCGGCGTGTGGACGGCCGACTGGGGGCACGGCTTCCTCGGTGATTACCACTCCGACAGCCGGCTGGTGGTCGGCCTCGACAACCCGGTGTTCGCCGACTATCGCGCCCGCCTTGTCGCGCGCCACGGCGAGGTGCGTACGAAGGAGATCCTCGGCGTGACGCGCTGGAACACCATTCTTTACCCCGGCACCTCGTTCATGAGCCAGTTCCGCCAGTTGCGCATCGTCCACCCGCTCGCGGTGGACCGCACCGTGGTCTATACCTATTGCTTCAAACTCAAGGGCGCACCCGAGCAGATGTTCCGCGACACCGTGGCCTTTGCCAACGTCGTCAACGGCACCGCCTCCTGGGTGCTCACCGATGATCTCGAAGTCTACGAGCGCGTGCAGCGCGGCCTGACGGCCAAAATGCCGGAGTGGGTCTATGTCGCGCGCGGCGCCGGCGGCGACATCGCCGAGCCCGACGGTTCGCGCCGCGGCGCGACCGGCACCAGCGAGATTTTCATCCGCAACCAGTTCGCCGGCTGGCTGCGGCACATGACCGGCGACATCCCGGCAAAAGCGGAGGCCTGAACATGCCCAACACCATACTGCGCCAGGCCGCGCCGGCGGTGATTGCCGGATTGACCCAGTTTCTCAATCACGAGGCGCGTCTGCTCGACACCTCGCGCTTCGACGACTGGCTGGCGCTGTTCACCGAGGACGCCACCTATTGGCTGCCGCTGGAGCAGAATCAGCGCGACCCGTTCGAGACCTGCTCGATCCTTTATGACGACCGCACGCTGCTCGAAGCGCGGGTACGCCAGTACCGCCACCCGCGCGCACATGCGCGCACACCGTTCGCGCGCACCGTGCACCAGGTCGGCAATGTCATGCTGCTGTCCGAGGATGCCGCGCGCGGCGAACTGACCGTGGGCTCGACGCTGGTTCTGGTCGAATACCGGCCGGAGCGCCAGCGCGTGTTCGGCGCCTTGTGCGAGCATAGGCTGCGCGCCGCCGCCGATAGCTGGCAGATCGCCGCCAAACGCGTGGACCTGGTCAATGCCGAGGCCGAGCTCGACGGCCTTGCCATCCTGTTCTGAGCCCGCGGGCGGAAGACAGCGCCTTGCGCAGACCGTTACGGAGCGGTGAATACTGTTGCGGCTGCTTCTGAGATCAATGCGCTATCTTCTTATTTTTCTTGCATAAAGCTGCTTCGGTGGCTACACTGCGGCGAACTTGTGTGGGGGACTTCGACTTGATGTATTTGCTGAAACGCAGCTTTGTTGCGCATCTTGCCGTGCTTTTCCTGGTTGTGCTGTCAGCCGCCTCCTGGAGTGACGCGGCGACTGCTGCCGGTGCTCAGGCCAAAGGGCAGGCCGCCAAAGGGCAGACCGCCAAAGGTCAGGCCGCCAAAGGGCAGACCAAAGGGCAGGCGAAAAAGCAGGTCAAGTCCAGGGTAAAGGCAAAACGTCAGCCTGCGCCTGCAGCCGCCGCCGCCGATGGCGACCCGCAGCGTCTGAGCATTAAATCCACTTCGGCCATCATTCTCGACCAGCAAAGCGGCGAGATCCTGTTCGGCAAGAACCACGGCACCGTGGTGCCAATCGCCTCCATCACCAAGCTGATGACGGCCATGGTCGTGCTGGACGCCAATCTCGACCCGGACGAACCGATGGCGATCACCCACGAGGACATCGATCTGGAAAAGGGCTCGCGCTCGCGCCTGTCTGTGGGCTCGGCGGTCAGCCGCGACGAGTTGCTGCTGATCGCGTTGATGGCCTCGGAAAACCGCGCGGCATCAGCGCTCGGGCGCAGTTACCCCGGCGGCATCGCCGCCTTTGTGCAGGCGATGAACCACAAGGCGCAGATGCTGGGCATGCGCGACTCGCGTTTTGTCGATTCGACCGGTTTGTCCAGCGCCAATGTCTCCACCGCAGAGGACCTCGGTAAAATGGTTCGCGCCGCCCATGCCTATCCGCGCATTCGCGGCTACTCTACGGCCGCCAGCTACGAAGTGCACACCGGGCATCGCATGCTCGCCTACCGCAATACCAACCAGTTGGTGTCCAACGACGGCTGGCATATCGGCCTGTCCAAGACCGGCTACATCAACGAAGCCGGACGCTGTCTGGTGATGCAGGCGACGCTGAAAACCCGTCCAGTGATCATCGTTCTGCTCGACTCCTGGGGAAAGCTGACCCGGATCGCCGATGCCAACCGCATCCGCAAATGGCTGGAAGCCGCGCCCACCCTCGCGGTGTCCCACAAAGCCGCGCAAGTCCGCCGCGACGAAAGCGGCGGCTAGCGCGCGAACGCCGGCCATGGAAGCGGTCCGCGCCCCGGAGCAAAAGGCCGGGATACTGCGCTTCTACAATCTGTCGCCGCCCGGTGGGGGCTTTCTCGAAGATGTGCTGCAAGGCCTGGCCGCCAGGGAAAAGACCATCCCGGCGCGTTATCTTCGCAGCCTGCTTGCCGACCCTATGTTCGGCCGGGTGTGCGAGCTGCCCGGATACTATGCGATGCGCGCCGAACTGGGCATCCTGCGCGAAAACGCCAGGGCCATCGCGCAGTTGGTGGGCGCATCGAGCCAGTTGATCGAGTTCGGCAGCGGCGGCGATGCGCGCAGCCGCTTGCTGATCGATGCCGTGCAACCGTCGCTGTACGTGCCCATCGAGCCCGACGAAGATCGCCTGCGGGCCTTTGGCACGCGGCTGGCTCAGGACTACCCGGCGCTCCACATCACCGGACTTATTGCCGATTACGCACGCGGCATCGCGCTGCCGCAGTTCACCGGCGTGGTGCTGCGCAAAAAGGCGGTTTTTTTCCCGGGGTCCGAGGTCGGGCGCTTTACGCCTTTCGAAGCGCAGGCTTTTCTTGCCATGACGCGGCGCATGGTCGGCTCGGGCGGCGTGCTGCTGATCGGCGTTGACCTGAAAAAGGACTGGAACATCCTCAGCGCCGCCTGCGAGGACGCGGCCGGTGTGATCGCCGCCTATCACCTCAATCTGCTCGAACGCATGAACCGCGAACTGGGCGCCGATTTCCAGCCGCAGCGCTTCAAGTACGGCGCGACCTACAACAACGCGCATGGCTGGGTTGAAACACGCATCGAGAGCGGGTATTCGCAATTCGTGCGCATCTCCGGGAAGCGCTTTGATTTTCGCCCGGGTGAGAGCATGCAGACCGGTATCGCCTGCAAGTATTCCGTGGCCGAGTTCCAGGAGGTCGTACGTGCCGCGCATTTCAATTGCGACAAGATCTGGACCGACCCGCACAACCTGTTCGCGGTATTCGGTCTGATCGCCGAATAGGCCGAAGCCGTTCGACGGGCGCCGGGAATTGCCGGCGAATTCCCCTTCTTAGCGCATGGAGCGACGGGTTTTCAGGCCGCGCTCCGCTGCCGCAGCGCAGCTCAGAAAGTGCCTGGCAGCAGGATGTTACTGTCAACGTTGGCGATGTCGCGGTGGCCGCAAAAAGCCATGGTGATGTCGAGCTCGTTGGCGATGAGCTGCAAGGCCTTGGTGACGCCCGCTTCGCCCATTGCGCCGAGGCCGTAGATATACGAGCGCCCGATCAGCGCACCCCTTGCGCCAAGGGCGATGGCTTTCAACAAATCCTGGCCGGAGCGGATGCCGCCGTCCATCCAGACCTCGATGTCCCGGCCGGCGACCTCGGCAATGCGCGGCAGCGCGGCGATGGATGAGGACGCGCCGTCGAGCTGGCGTCCGCCGTGGTTCGATACGACCAGCGCGTCGGCGCCGCTTTGCACCGCGAGCTTCGCGTCCTCCGCGTCAAGGATGCCCTTGAGAATCAGCTTGCCGCCCCAGCGTTGTTTGACCCATTCGACGTCGGCCCAGGACAGTGCCGGGTCGAACTGCGTCGCTGTCCAGGCCGACAGCGAAGACATGTCACCGACGCCCTTGACGTGACCGACGATGTTGCCAAAACCGCGCCGCGGCGTGCCCAGCATGCCCAGGCACCACGCCGGCTTGGTCATCATGTTGAGGATGTTCTTCAGCGTCAGCTTGGGCGGGGCCGTCAGGCCGTTCTTCAGGTCCTTGTTGCGCTGGCCGAGTATCTGCAGGTCAAGCGTGAGCATCAGCGCCGAACACCTGGCCGCCTTGGCGCGGTCGATCAGGTTGGCGATGAATGCCCGGTCCTTCATCATGTAGAGCTGGAACCAGAACGGCGCGGGTGAATGCGCGGCGACGTCCTCGATGGAGCAGATACTCATGGTGGACAGCGTAAAGGGCACGCCGAATGTTGCCGCCGCGCGCGCCGCGAGTATTTCGCCGTCTGCGTGCTGCATGCCGGTCAGCCCGACCGGGGCGAGCGCCACCGGCATGGCGACATCATGGCCTATCATCTTGCTGCGGATGCTGCGGTTGGTCATATCGACCGCGACGCGCTGGCGCAGGCGTATTTTCTGGAAGTCGCTCTCGTTGGCGCGATAGGTGGTCTCGGTCCAGGCGCCGGAGTCGGCGTAGTCATAGAACATGCGCGGCGCGCGCTTTTGATGCAGCACGCGAAGGTCTTCGATGTTGGTGATGACGGTCATGTTCCGTTCCCCCTTGGATGTCTTGTTGCCGGTTTTATTCCGGATCGCACATCGGCTGGAAACGCCCGTCTGGCGCGGGTTTCCAGCCGGTATTACAGGGCGCGATGGCCGATGGCACGTGAAATGTTTGCGGCTGTCTCCTTCACCAGCGGCGCCCATGCCGCTTTCATGCGCTCGGTCGGTGCCGACACCGACAAGCCGGCCACCAGCGCGCCCGAGTCGTCGCGAATGCCGGCACCGATGCAGCGTACGCCGATCTCGGCCTCTTCGTTGTCGTGCGCGAAGCCCTGCCTGCGCACCTTGTCGAGTTCCTTGTCCAGTGCGCCGATACTGGTGAGTGAATTTTTCGTGTAGGCCGGCAGGCCGGTGCGTCCGGCATAGGCCTTGAGTTCGCGCGCGTCCTCGGCGGTGAGGAACAACTTGCCCACGGCGGTGATGTGCAGCGGCGCGCGCGCGCCGACGATATTGACCACGCGCATCATGGCGCGTCCGCTCGAGGTGCGTTCGATATAGACGATTTCGTCGTCACGGCGCACCGACAGGTTCACCGCCTCGCCGGTCGCCGCGTGCAGCTCGCGCATGAAGGGCAGCGCGTGCTCGCGCACGCTGATGCGCGATTTCACCAGGTTGCCCAGTTCGAGCAGGCGTATGCCAAGGCGGTAGCTGCCCGGATCGGCGCGTTCGACCAACTTGTCGGTGACGAGCGCGGTCAGGATGCGATGGGTCGTTGACGGGTGCAGTCCGGTGGCCTGTGCCAGCGTCTTCAGCCCGACCGGTTCGACGTGCAGCGCCAGTACGTCCAGCAGCATGGTCATGCGCCCGATGACCTGGATGGAATTCTTCGATTCGGTTGCTGCCACGGTGCGTTGGGGGGGCTGTTTGGATGGCGAAATTTTACACCACCATGCGAAATATCGCCGGCGGCCCGGGGTCGCATCGCCGAACCGTCGTGCAGGGTGACGGACGGCAAAGTTCGGCCAGACGCGGCCAGCTTGGTACAATGCTCAAAGGAGCCGGCAAAACGCCTGCCTTCGCCTCATCATCATCCCCCTGCGAGAACATAATATGAACAAACCCGTCGAGATTCAAACCGTGCCGCTCTGGATCAATGGCAAGCCGGTGGCTGCGAAAAGCACCCGCACCGCCGAAGTCACCAACCCCGCCACCGGCGCGGTAACGCGGTATGCGCCAATGGGCGGCAAGGCCGATATCGACGCCGCGGTCGCTGCGGCGCAGGCCGCGCTGCCGGCATGGCGGGACACGCCGCCGCTGCGCCGCGCGCGCATCATGCAAAAATTCCTGACCCTGATGCAGGCCAACCAGGCTGAACTGGCGCGCCTCGCCTCGGAAGAACACGGCAAGACCCTGCCCGACGCCATGGGCAGCGTGCAGCGCGGCATCGAGGTCATCGAATTTGCCTGCGGCATTCCCCACCTGCTCAAGGGCGAGCACACCGAAAACGCCGGCACCGGCGTCGATTGCTATTCGCTGCGCCAGCCGGTCGGTGTCTGCGCCGGCATCACGCCGTTCAATTTCCCGGTGATGGTGCCGCTGTGGATGTTTCCGGTGGCCATCGCCTGCGGCAACACCTTCGTGCTTAAGCCGTCGGAAAAAGTGCCCTCGGCGTCGATGAAAATGGCCGAGCTGTTCAAGGAGGCGGGCCTGCCCGACGGCGTATTCAACGTCGTGCACGGCGACAAGGAGGCGGTGGACCTGATCCTCAACCATCCCGGCATTTCGGCGGTGAGCTTTGTCGGCTCGACGCCGATTGCCAAGTACATCTACGAGACCTGCGCCAAAAATGGCAAGCGCGTACAAGCCCTTGGTGGCGCGAAAAACCACGCCGTGGTGCTGCCCGACGCCGACCTTGAATTCACCGCCGACTCGCTGATCGGTGCGGGCTACGGCTCTGCCGGCGAGCGTTGCATGGCCATCTCGGCCGTGGTCGCCGTCGGCGCCATCGCCGATCCGCTGGTCGCGCTGATCAAGAAAAAGGCGCTGGAAGTGAAAATCGGCCCCGGCGATGCCGCCGGCGTGGACATGGGGCCGCTCGTCACCAAGGTGCACCGTGACAAGGTCAAGGGCTATATCGACAGCGGCGAAAAAGAGGGTGCGTCGCTGGTCGTCGATGGCCGAACCTACAAGCCGGTCGCCGGTTACGAGAACGGCTTTTACCTAGGTACGACGCTGTTCGACAAGGTCAAGACCGACATGTCCATCTACAAGGACGAGATCTTCGGGCCGGTGCTGATCGTGTTGCGCGTCAACACGCTGGAGGAGGCCATCACCATGATCAACACCAACCCCTACGCCAACGGCACGGCGATCTTTACCGGTTCGGGCGGCGCGGCGCGCAAGTTCGAGAACGAAATCCAGGTCGGCATGGTCGGCGTCAACGTGCCGATTCCGGTGCCGATGGCGTTTTTCTCCTTCGGCGGCTGGAAGAATTCGCTGTTCGGCGACTTGCACGTGCACGGTGCCGAGGGCGTCAAGTTCTACACCCGCACCAAGGTCATCACCAAGCGCTGGACCGACAGCAGCACGCCGGCGCCCGGACTGAACATGCCGACGCTGGGCTGATCGGGCCGCGTAATCGGCTGGAAAAGCCCGTCTGGCGGGCGTTTCCAGCCATATGCTTTCTTTTTCGGAAGCGCCCGTCGGGTGGCGGAAGGCATAGCAGGGATCGGGTGCGCAGGGCGCCGACATGAACCGGGGCTACAAGCCATGGCCGCGGCAAGGCGATAAGGGGCGGCTCCGGGCAACGGGGGGTCAATGCCCGATTGGCGCAAAGCCCGAAATGAGCCGCAGGCGCCCGGGCGGTTTCCTCTCGGGTGCCGTGTCGCCGGCGATGCGTCCAAGAATGCCGACGGCGCGGCCCTTATCCACTCAGCATTGTGGCAAGGCCTGCCAGCACACGCGATGGCGGAGCATTGGGTGAGGTTTTCCAGAAATGCGGGCGTCTTCAGGCCTTCGCTTCGATTTACGCGCTTGCGGTTTTGGCGCCAAGACGGCGCATGATGACTTCCATCAGGCACCACTTGGTGAACCCGCTTTGCAGCAGGTTGATGCCGACGAATGCCGTGAACCACAGCCAGTTGGCGCTGTGGAAAATGGGGCTCTCCTGCACGCCGAGGGCAAGCGATAACAGGATGAAGCTGCCGGCGACAACACGGACGAGTTGCCAGGATGTCATGGTGGTTTCCTTTCAGTGGTCGGAAAAGCGGTGACGGTAGGCGCTGTAGTACAAGAGCGGGATGACGACCAGCGTCAGAATCGTCGATACCAGAATGCCGAAAATAAGCGACAGCGCGAGCCCGTTGAAAATGGGGTCATCGAGGATGAACAGTGCGCCAAGCATGGCGGCGAGAGCGGTCAGGGCGATCGGTTGAGCGCGCGTGGCAGCCGAGCGGATCACCGCGTCACGGAAGGGCATGCCGGCGGCGGTTTGCAGGTTGATGAAATCGACCAGCAATATCGAGTTGCGCACGATGATGCCGGCGAGGGCGATCATGCCTATCATTGATGTCGCGGTGAATTGCGCGCCGAACAGCGCGTGGCCGGGCAGCACGCCGATGACCGTGAGCGGGATGGGCGCCATGATGATCAGCGGGGTAAGGTAGGAGCCGAACTGCGCCACCACCAGCAGATAGATCAGCACCAGGCCGACCGCGTAGGCGAGGCCCATGTCGCGAAAGGTCTCGTAGGTGATTTGTGATTCGCCATCCCATTTGATGGCGTAGCCGCGGTAAGGGTCTTGCGGTTGGTGAATGAAGTATTCCTCGAGCTTGCCGCCGCCGGGAACGGCGATGCGCGCGATGGCATCGCGCATGCCGAACATGGTGTAGAGCGGGCTGTCGAGTCGGTCGGCGGTATCACCGACAACGTAGCTCACCGGCAGCAGGTCCTTGTGAAAGAGCGGTTGGTCGACCAGTGCGGTTTCTATGCTCACCAGTTCGCGTATGGCAACGAGGCGGCCGTCGGCGGCGCGCACCGTCAGCCCGAGCAGTCCGTCGAGGTCCGCCTGGGCCGCGACCGGCAGGCGCAGCCGCAGGCCGGCCGGGTACTTGGTCGCATCATGAATGAAGCCGGCGTCCTCGCCGACGAGGCCGGCGCGCAGGGTCTCGACGATGGCGGCCTGAGCGATGCCCAGGGTGGCGGCTTTGCTGCGGTCGATGACAAGCACCTGTTTCGGCGCATCGGCGATATACGAGGCGTCGGCGTCCACCAGGCCGGGCGCCTCCGCAAATACCTTGCGCACCTGCTTCGCCACCTGCAGGCGGCCGGCTTCATCGGGGCCGTAAATTTCGGCGACGATGGGGGCGAGCACAGGCGGACCGGGCGGGACTTCGACCACCTTGACGACCGCGCCGTATTTTTTTGCGATCAGCGTCAGCGCCGGCCGGATGCGCGCGGCGATGGCGTGGCTTTGCTCCTTGCGCTGGTGCTTGTCCACCAGGTTGACCTGGATGTCGCCGACTTCGCCGCCGCTGCGCAGGTAGTACTGGCGCACCAGGCCGTTGAAATTGATCGGCGCGCCAAGGCCGGTGTAGGCCTGGTAGTCGTGCACTTCCGGCTGTGTGGCGAGGTGCGCGCTCATCTCGGACAGCACCGCCGCGGTGCGCTCGAGCGGCGTGCCGGCCGGCATGTCCAGCACCACCTGGAACTCCGACTTGTTGTCAAAGGGCAGCATCTTGAGAACCACCAGCTTGAATACCGGCAGCAGCACCGACACAACAATCAGCACCATCACCGCCAGCCAGAGTTTGAGGCGGCGCGCGGCGCCACCCTGCTCGGCGAGAAAGGGTGTGAAGACACGGGTGAAAAAACGCTGCAATCTGGCGGCAGTGGATTTGTCGCTGCCGCCTTCCGCAGTATGTCCGCTGTGCAGCGGTTTGAGCCAGCGCTGCGCCAGCCAGGGCGTGAGAATGAATGCGATCGCCAGCGAAATCAGCATGCCCATCGAGGCGTTGATCGGAATGGGGCTCATGTAGGGGCCCATCAGTCCGCTGACAAATGCCATGGGCAACAGCGCGGCGATCACCGTGAACGTCGCAAGAATGGTCGGCCCGCCGACCTCGTCCACGGCGCCGGGGATGATCTCGGACAGCGGCTTGTCCGGGAAGAGGGTCATGTGGCGGTGAATGTTCTCGACCACCACGATGGCATCGTCAACCAGGATGCCGATGGAAAAAATAAGCGCAAACAGGCTCACGCGATTGAGCGTGAAACCCCAGGCCCAGGAGGCAAACAGGGTTGCGGTCAGTGTCAGGCCGACGGCAATGCCGACGATCGCGGCCTCGCGCCGGCCCAGCGCCAGCAGCACCAGCAGGATCACCGCCGAGGTCGCGAACAGCAGCTTCTGCATCAGTTTTAGCGCCTTGTCGTTGGCCGTTTCGCCGTAATTGCGCGTCACGGTCATTTCCACGCCTTCGGGAATGACGGTGTTGCGCAGTTGTTGCGCCCGCGCGAGCACACGTTCTGCGACATCGACCGCGTTTTGACCTGGTTTCTTGGTCACGGTGATTGTCACTGCAGGGTATTCGCGGCCTTCTTTTCCGGCGGTGCCGTGCCAGACGTAGCGCTCGGGCGGCAGCGGGCCTTCGCTGACCTCGGCGACATCGCGCAGGTAGACGGGCTTGCGCTGGCGCACGCCGACGACGAGCTCGGCCACGGCGCGGGCATCGCCGAGAAACGTTCCGGCCTCGATGGTAATGGCGCGATCGGAGCCGACGGTGCGGCCGGCGGGAAGCCCGAGGTTGGCGCCCTGTAATGCGTTGCGCAGGTCGGTCACCGTGACGGCGCTCGCGCGCAGGCGCGCCGGGTCCAGAACAATGCTGATGGCGCGGCCGGGGCCGCCCAGCGTGACGACCTCGCGCGTGCCCTGCACGCGCTTGAGGTCGGCTTCCATCGCATGCGCGACGCGCTCCAGTTCGAACGCCCCCTGGCCGGCGCGCGTGGCGTACAGCGTCAGGTTGACGACCGGCACATCGTCTATTCCCTTGGGTTTGATGATCGGTTCGCCCACACCGAGGCCCTTGGGCAGCCAGTCTCGGTTCGAATTCACGGTGTCGTAGAGGCGCACCAGCGCTTCGGTACGCGCCACGCCGACCTCGAATTGCACGGTGATGATGGCCAGGCCCGGACGCGAAACGGACGTCACGTGTTCAATATTGGCGATCTGCGACAGGACCTGCTCGGCCGGGACGGCAACCGATTGTTCCACCTGCCTGGCCGATGCCCCGGGAAAAGGGATCAGTACATTGGCCATGGTCACGTTGATCTGCGGTTCTTCCTCGCGTGGCGTGACCATCAAGGCGAAAACGCCGAGCAGCAGCGCAACGAGCGCCAGCAGCGGGGTGATCTGGGCGTGCAGGAAAAAGCGCGCTATCCGCCCGGATATGCCCATTGACTGCGCGGGGTTCGTCGCGGTATTCATCGCCGGGGTCAGTTGGCTGCCGCAGCGGCGACCGGGTCGAGTGCAACGCGCTCGCCGGCGGCGATGCCGGACAGCACTTCCACCTGATCGCCCTGTTCCTTGCCCAGTCGCACCTGGCGCAGGCGTGCGCGCCCCTGCGCATCGACCGCATAGACGGCGGTGACTTCGCTGCGCACGACAACGGCGCGCCGCGGCACGAACAGGCGGGCGCTTTGGTCGCCGGCCGTGCGGCTTTCGGCAACGGATAGCTGTACGCGGGCGAACTGTCCCGGACTGGCGACGGTGCCGGCCGGCAGCCCGACGCGTATGGTGGCGTTATGGCTCGCAGGATCGTAGCCGGGCAGCAGCGTAAAGCTGCGCGCGCTGACCGATCGCGCCGCTTGGGCCGCGCCCGGCAACTCGATGGCGATTGGTGCGTCCTTTTGTAGGCGGGGCACCACCGACTCGGGCACTGATGCGCTGACGCGCAGTGCGGCCGGATCAAACAGGCTCAGCAGGGCGCGCCCTGGCATGGCCAAATCGCCGCGCTCGATCAGTACTTCGGTTACGCGGCCCGCATAGGGTGCGCGAATGGTGTGGAAGCCCGTTTGCGTGCCGGCCGCCCGCGCCTGGGCGAGCATTGTTTCGGCCTGTGCGGCCGCTGATTTGAATTGTGCCTCGGCGCGTTCGAAGGCCGCCTGACTGAGGTACTTGCGTTCGAACAGGCTCTTGCTGCGTTGCAGTTCGCCCTTCGCGTTATCGAGCAGCGCGCGGGCTTGAGCGACTTGCGCGTCGCTCGCCGCAGCCTGCTGCGCCGCAAGGCTCGGGTCGATGCGCAGCAGGATTTGTCCTGCCGCGACGGTGTCGCCGGCGCGCACCGCCAGCTCCGTAATGCGGCCCGATACCTGGGCGGCGACCGTGCTTTGGCGCACGGCTTCGACCGCACCCTCAGCCGTGTAGCGGCCCTGGGCGGTGTCGGCGGTCACCGTATGGGTCTGCAAATCAGCCGCATGCGCGAACGTTGGCGCCAGGCCGCATGCCAGCGCCGCCCAGGCCAGCCTGAGGGCATTGCGTCTGGCGGCAAGCAGCATAGGCATCATTTGAGTTTTGTCCCGGATGAATCAAAGACCTCGACCTGCACATCAATGCCGGCACGAACGCTTTGCGTCACGGTGCAGAAATCCTCGAATTGTCCCAATATCCGATCGAGGTGCTGCAGGCTCTCCGCCGGCCGGCCAAGGTGGATCTGCACTGCGATCTGCTGAACGCGCATCCGGCCGTGTTCGTTTCTGCCGATGCTGCCGCTTGCTTTGGCCGTCATGGGCTCTGCGGCCTGGCCGAATTTTCGCAGCGCAAACAGCAGACTGTCGCTAAGACAGTTCGCCACCGCAGCAACCAGCAACTGCGCCGGCCCCGGCCCCTCGCCGGTACCCAGCGGCGCAGGTTCGTCGGCGAGCAGCGCCGGACCTGCGGCCGAGAACCTGATCTCGAACTGGTAGTCCCGGCGCTGCGAAAGCGTGACTTCAATCGGCTCTGCCATGTTTGTTCCCCCGGCGCGAGTCGCGGGCTCAGCCCTTTGCCTTCATCGGGCAGGTATTGACGCCGAGCAGGGTGTAGAGCGGGCAAAAACTGAACAGTGCCGTGGCAAGGGGAACGATGCCTATCCAGCCCCAGACACCGATCATTCCGGCCAGGGTCAGGCCGATGAGTGCGAGGCCTGCGACAACGCGAAGTGCGCGGTCAATGCTGCCGACGTTGAGTTTCATGTTTTTCTCCTGTTGGGTCGAGGGTTTTCGGGGTCGCCGAAGAACCGGTTTTGTGGTCACCGGGATCGGTTTGCGCGTTTGTTTCTTGACGGCCACAAACCAAGTATATACCATACCCCCTACCGTATCAAGCGGGATTGCAGTCAGCGATCCGCGCAGGTCGATAGCCAATGGAGAGCGCCCCATGTCGAACCAAATGGAAGAAAAACACCGCCACGACCTTATACTGCGCCTCAAGCGCGTGGAGGGGCAGTTGCGCGGCTTGCAGAAGATGATCGAAGCGGACGAAGACTGTGAGAAGGTTGGTCAGCAGATGGCGGCGAGCCGCAAGGCGCTTGACCGCGCCTTTTTCCAGATGATCGGCTGCATGCTGGAGCACCACGCCGGCAGGGATACCAAGCGAATCAGCGAAGTGACCAGCCTGCTCGCCCGTCTTGCCTGAAAGGGAATAGCCGTGTCATTGCCACTGATCCAGTTGTTCGACGCCGTGTCCTCGACCTATACCTACCTGCTCAGGGACGAGGCGAGCGGCGAGGCGGCGCTGATCGACCCGGTCGATACCCAGGCCGAGCGCGACCTTGCACTGCTAGAGCGCGAGGGCCTGAAGCTGCGTTACACGCTGGAGACGCACACCCACGCCGACCACATCACTTCGGCCGGAAGGCTGCGCCGACTGACCGGGGCAACGGCGGTCGCGCCGGCCGGTTGCAGCATCGGTTCGGCTGACCTGCAGGTACTTGACGGTGAGTTGATCGGGTTCGGCAAGGAGGTGATCCGCGTCATAAACACCCCCGGCCACACTGCGGGCAGCGCCAGTTACCTGTGGCGCGACAACTTGTTTACCGGCGATGCGCTGCTCATCATGGGCTGCGGGCGCACCGACTTCCAGGGCGGCGATGCCGGGGCCTTGTACGACAGCGTGACGCAACGCCTGTTTACGCTGCCCGACGACACCAGGGTGTGGCCGGGACACGACTACAAGGGTTTCACGATGTCCACCATAGGCCGGGAAAAACGCCACAATCCGCGCCTCGCCGGCAAGACGCGCGAGCAATTCATCGAATTGATGGACAAGCTGGACCTGCCCAGGCCAAAGCTGATGGAAGTTGCCGTGCCGGCCAACCGGCGCCTCGGAGCGCCGCACGGCTGAGCCGCGGCGCGGCTGTCACAGCCAGCCGGATTTGCGAAAGCGGAAAAACAGGTGGGTGTCTATGCCGACCATCATCGCCAGTGCGAGCGGATAACCGTAAGCCCACTTCAGCTCGGGCATGTGATCGAAATTCATGCCGTAAATGCCGGCAATCAGCGTCGGCACGGCCACCAGCGCGGCATAGGCGGCGAGGCGTTTGGTGACGTCCGATTCGCCCACCGCAATCATCGACAGGTTGACCGAGATGGCGGTGGTCACCATGTCGCGCGTTGAATCGATGGACTGGTTGAGTCTGACCAGGTGGTCATAGACGTCGCGGAAATAGTCGTTGAGGCCCGAACAGGCATGCGGCACGCGTCCGCCATAGAGCTTGCCCACCGCTTCGAGCAGCGGTGCGGCGGCGTGTTTCAGCGTCATCAGCTTTTGTTTCAAGCCATACAAGGCCTCGATGTTGGCGCGCGCGTTGCCGCCGGAGAAAATCTTCTCCTCGATGCCCTCGAGTTCCTGCTCGAGTTTGTCGAGCAGCGGAAAGTACCGGTCGACCACCGCGTCAACCAGTGCGTAGAGGACATACCCGGCGCCGTGACGCAGCAGCTCCGGCTCGCGCTCGCAGCGTGCGCGCACATCGGCAAAGCCCTTTTCGGCACGGCTGCGCACCGAAAGAATGAAATTGCGCCCGACGAACACATCGGCCTCGCCCACGCGCAGCTCGCCTTCGGCCATTTCGATCATGTGCATGACAAAAAACAGCGTGTCACCGTATTCCTCGAATTTGGGCCGCTGGTGGCCGTATAGCGCGTCATCGATCGCCAGGTGGTGCAGGTCGAACTCGCGTTGCATCTCGTCGAGCTCGTTTGCATCGGGGTTGGACAGGGCGACCCAGACAAAGCAATCGGGACGGCTGATGTAGTCGCTGATGTCCTGTTTGGCGATGTCGGCGAGCTTGACACCATTCTGGTAGGCAACGCAGTTGACGAGCATGCGGATCCTTCTTTCAGTAGCCGTAGACCATGGCCGGATTATCGACGAGGATGCGCCGCCTTGTCACATCGTCCTCGGCCCAGAAGAGCAGCATGTCGAGCATGGCGGCACTGGAGGGTTGCGGGTCCTGGTTGGGATGCGGCCAGTTACTCGCCCAGAGGCAGCGCTCCGGGTGGGTGCGCACATAGGTGCGCGCAAGGGCGCTGACATCGTCGTAACGCGGCGGACCGATTTTCGAGGTTTCGTAGGGCGCCGCGAGTTTGATCCAGGTGCGCCCGGCATCAAGCAGTTCGAGCAGGCAGCGGAACGCCGGATCGGCGGTGCCCACCGGTTCGAGAAACTTGCCGTTGTGGTCGATCACCAGCTTGAGCGGCAGGCGCCGCAGCACGGGCATGTGCTGTGGCAGGTCGCGGCCATCGAGTTGCAGGTTGATGTGCCAGCCGAGGGGCGCGATGCGCGCAGCCATGGCCTCAAGGCTGTGCCAGGGCAGCAGGCCGCCCTTGAGCATGAAAAAGCGCACGCCGCGCACGCCGGCGCGGTCCAGGCGCAGCATTTTGGCTTCGTCCACGGCCGGGGGAATGACGGCAATGCCGCGCGCGCCGGGCCCGAGCGCGGCCATCGCCTCAAGGGTGCAGCGGTTGTCAAAACCGTAAGCGGCCGGCTGCACCACCACCACGCGTTGCAGGCCCAGGCGCGCCTGCATTTCGAGGTAGCCGGCTGAGGGCGCCTGCGGCGGCTTGAACGGCGCCGTGGCGACCGGCGTATAGCGGTCGTCATAAACATGCATGTGGCAGTCCGTGGCGCCGTCCGGGGCCTTGAGTTCGGGTGTGGTGTCCGGTTTCATAGCCTTGATCACCTTCGTCGGTCGAATACCGAAACAGCAGTGGCCGGATGATGCCGCAACGGCGCCCGCGGCGCCAGCGCGCGGCATCGGCGGGACGCCGGCGTAGCGTAAAATGCCGCTTCCACCGTGGACAAAAAGAATGACGCCATGCCAAAACTGAGCCACCGTACCGCAAGCCTCGGCACTGAAAACGCCTTTGTTGTCCTGGCCGAGGTGAACGCCCTCATCAGCAAGGGCAAGGACATTATTTCCTTTTGCATCGGCCAGCCCGACTTCCCGACGCCGGTCAACATCCAGGACGCCGCGGTCAAGGCCATTCGTGAGGGCAGGCACGGATACACCGCATCGGCCGGTATCGCCGAACTGCGCGAGGCGGCGGCGCGTTACATGGGCGGCATGCGCGGCCTCAGCATCGACCCGGAACACGTCGTGGTCGGTGCCGGCGCCAAACCCTTCATTGCCTACGCCATCCTGTGCACCACCGATTACGGCGCGGGTGACGAGGTCATCTACCCGAACCCCGGGTTCCCGATTTACGAATCGCAGATACTCGCCCACGGCGCGGTGCCGGTGCCGCTGTACCTGCGCGAAGCGCGCGACTTTGCCTTCGACCCGGCCGAGCTCGAGGCCAGGATCACGCCGAAAACGAAACTGCTGATCCTCAACTCGCCGCACAACCCCACCGGCGGCAGCCTGAGCCCGGAAGACCTCGAGGCCATCGCCGTCATCCTGCGCCGGCATCCGCATATCTGGGTCTATGCCGACGAGATTTATTCGCGTCTGGTGTACGAGGGCAAATTCGCCTCCATCGCAGCGCTGCCCGGCATGTACGAGCGCACCATTATTTCCGACGGCGCGTCCAAGACCTGGGCGATGACCGGCTGGCGCATCGGCTTTGCCTCCAACCCGGTACTGGCCCCGCATTTCGTGCGCTGGGTCACCAATACCGATTCCTGTGCCTCACAGATCAGCCAGTGGGCTGCGGTCGAGGCCCTGAACGGGCCGCAGGACGAGGCGGAAAAAATGCGCCAGTCCTTCCTCGATCGGCGCGACCTCATCGTCGGCCTGCTTGACAGGGTGCCCGGTGTTTCCTGCCGCACGCCGGGTGGCGCCTTTTACGCCTGGCCCAATGTCACAGAAGCCTGCCGCCTCGTCGGTGCCAGGGATTCCGAAGAGTTCCGAAAACGCCTTCTCAACGAGGCCGGCGTGGCGGTGCTCGCCGATATCCACTTTGGCGCCCGTGTCCCGGACGAGGGCCAGCACATCCGCTTTTCCTACGCCGCTGCGCCCGACGCCATACGTGCCGGCGTGGCGCGCATCGCCGAATTCGTCGAAAAGAACGCCGTTTAGACATCGGCACCGCGCCATGGAAGCCCGGACCTGGAAGCCCAGCGTCACCGTCGCCGCCGTCATCGAGCGTGAGGGTCGTTTTCTGCTGGTCGAAGAGGAGGCGGACGGGCGGCGAGTCTATAATCAGCCGGCCGGGCACTGGGAGCCGGGCGAAACACTGGCTGCGGCCTGCGTGCGCGAGGCGCTGGAGGAAACCGCCTGGCGTTGCGCGCCCAAACACCTGGTGGGGATCTACCGCTGGCACTACACGCCCGCGGACAATACTTTTTTGCGCTTCACGTTTGCCTGCACCGCGCTGGAACACGATGTTTCGCGTAAACTTGATCGTGAAATCGTGCGCGCCGTGTGGCTCGATATCAACGAGGTGCGCGCACTGGCGCCAGCCCATCGCAGCCCGCTGGTGATGCGCTGTATTGATGATTTTGCCGCCGGCAAAAGCTGGCCTCTGGATGTCATAACGCATGTCGATTGAGAGCCGGGAGTGATGCGATGCACCGACTGATCGCCGCGATGGCGGGTGTGCTGCTGTTCACGGCGGGGACCACTGCCCTCGCCGACGAGCCGGTACGCGTCTGCTACAACTACGGCTGCCGCACCGAAGCCACGGTGGTTTTTGCGCAAGACCGGCTGTTGCAGTTCGCCGGGCTGCTCGAGATGGCGCAGAACGAGGCGACCGAGCGCGAACTCATCGGCATCGTCATCGGCCGCATGCATGCCGTCGCCGGCGGGCAGTCGCCAATCTGGGCCGACCGCGGCGGCGACCTCGAGGATGACGACGTCGAAGGGCGCATGGACTGCCTTGATCATTCGGTCACCACCAGCAATTTCCTTGCACTGCTTGAGCGCCGCGGCCTGTTGCGTTTCCACCAGGTTCGTCCACCCCTGCAGCGCGGCCTGTTCTGGCAGCACTGGTCGGCGCGCATCGTCGAAAAGGCATCGCAGCAGGAATACCTGGTTGACAGCTGGTTTTACGACAATGGCCGCCCGGCGGTGGTCATGGAGCGCAAGACCTGGGTCGCCGGGGCCGACCCGCGCCGCCGCCGCTGGGCGTTCAATGGCCGCTAAACGCAGCGCCCGGTCTGTGTCCGGCGGCGGAGACCGCTGGAAAAATGGCGAACAGCCCGCATCTGCGTTGCCCACGTCACTGGAAACCGCATTGTGAGCGCGTCCCTTTCGTCCCGGCCCGGGGAAAGAATCGTCGTCGGCATGTCCGGCGGCGTGGATTCTTCCGTCGCTGCTTTGCTGTTGAAGCAGCAGGGCTTCGATGTCGTCGGCCTGTTCATGAAGAACTGGGAGGACGACGACGATGACAAATACTGCTCGACGCGGCAGGACCTGATCGATGTTGCTTCGGTCGCCGATGTCATCGGTATCGAACTCGAGGTGGTCAATTTCGCCGCCGAGTACAAGGATCGCGTGTTCGCCGATTTCCTGCGCGAGTACTCGGCCGGGCGCACGCCCAACCCGGACGTGCTGTGCAACGCCGAGATAAAGTTCAAGGCTTTTCTCGAACATGCGCTGGCGCTCGGGGGCAGCCGCATCGCCACCGGCCATTACGCGCGCGTGCGCCAGCATGAGGGCAGCTTCGAACTGCTTAAGGCGCTCGATGGCAGCAAGGACCAAAGCTACTTCCTGCACCGGCTCAACCAGGCGCAGTTGTCACGCACGCTGTTCCCGCTGGGTGAAATCAAGAAGACAGGGGTGCGGCGCATCGCCGAGGCGGCGGGCCTGCACAATTTCGCGAAAAAGGATTCAACCGGCATTTGCTTTATCGGCGAGCGGCCGTTCCGCGAGTTCCTCAACCGCTATTTGCCCGAGGCGCCAGGTGCGATGCGCACGCCCGGGGGCAAAGTCGTCGGCGAGCATATCGGCCTTGCCTTCTACACCATAGGGCAGCGCAAGGGCATCGGCTTGGGCGGGACCAGGGACGGCGGTGGCGAGCCCTGGTATGTGGCGGCGAAAGACATGGATCGCAACGAACTTATCGTCGTGCAGGGGCACGACCATCCGCTGTTGCTCAAGCCGGCGCTGACGGCGGCCGAACTGTCGTGGGTAGCGGGCGAGCCGCCGGACAGCACCGCCGATTATGGCGCCAAGACGCGGTACCGCCAGGCCGATGCCGCCTGCCATATTGCGGCCTTGGACGAGGCGCGCTGTTCGATGGCCTTCGATGCGCCGCAATGGGCGGTGACGCCGGGGCAGTCGGCGGTTCTCTACCGGGGCGAAGTGTGCCTCGGCGGCGGCATCATCCAGTAATCCCGCCGCGGGCGGGCTACAAAACAAAAGGGCCGCAAGCGCGGCCCTTTTGCATGGTGATGATGCAGCCTCAGTCCTTGAAGCCTTCCACTTCGACCCAGAGCTTGATCTCGTCGCCTACGCCCGGGACGCCGAACTTCATGCCGAAATCGGAGCGCTTGAATGTGCCCTGCGCGTTGGCGCCGCACATGGCGCGCTTGCTTACGGGGTGGGGGCCGCATTTCCAGCCCTCCACGCTGAGGGTCAGCGGCTTGGTCACGCCGAGCAGCGTGAGGTTGCCCTCGACGCTGGTCACGTTGTCGCCGGAAAAACGCACGGTCGTGGCCTTGTAGGTCATTGTCGGGAACTCGGCGACGTTGAAAAAATCGGCGGTGCGCAGGTGCTCGTCGCGCGCGCGCGGCCGGGTGCCCTTGTCGTTGTCACCCGTTGAGATCGATGCGGTTTGCACCGTCAGGTCGAGCGAGCCGGTCTTGGCCGCCGTGTCGATGGTGAACTTGCCCGCGCTCTTGTCGAAGCGCCCGCGCATCTTGGAGTAACCAAGGTGGTCGACCTCGAAATTCGGATAGGTGTGATACGGATCCATCGTGTAGGACTCGGGTGCGGCCAGCGCTCCAAACGGCAGGGCGGCGGCGACAATTGCGACGGCAAGCTTTGACATGCGATCTCCTCTCAGGGGTAAGAACGGTTTAACTGCATTTGCGACGATAATTTCACCCCTGACTTCCGTGGGCGGATGTCCAGGTGAGGTAAAACGCCGCCATCGCTGGCAGCATGCAAAAGAGCGCAACGACAATGGCTTCGAGCCAGACCGGCAATTTTTTCGGCAGCGGCAGGCGCGCCGCCAGCGGGGCAAGGCAAAGCAGTGCGAGCGCGGTCCAGTGCAGTGA
>CAYLPI010000018.1:0-1006 GCA_964385505.1 uncultured Bordetella sp. | reverse complement strand
GCCTGACTGCGCGTCCGGTACGGCTGGCCGCGGCGGCACCGAACAGGCCGGCGAGCAGCGATGCGCTGAGCGCAAAAGTAATGCCGGTTGGCACTGCCCGGCCTAGAACCATTTGCAGCAGCAGCACCGCACCGCAGGCGGCGCCGACGGCGATGCCGTATTGGCCGTACAGGGCCGATGCGGCGAGCACGGCGGCGATACCGGCGCCCAACCCGAGGCACAGTCCCGCCGCGGCCAGCCGTACCGGACGCGCAGTCAGGCTCAGTGTCAGCGCGACGGTGATGCCGGTGGATGCGGCGACAATGGCGCCCAGGCGCAGGGCGTCGGCCAGTTCTTTTTGCACCAGCACCGACCAGAACACCCAGATGGATGCGGCTGCGGCGAGCAGCGCCAGGGCGGTGTTGAGCAGCCGTGAGGGTTTGGCAAACCAGTCGAGCGCCAGACCCATCGCCGGGGCGAGCAGGCCGAGCAGCACGATCTTGCGCGTGGCGGTTAGCGGGGAGAAATTGAAGCCGCTGATCAGCGCCACCGCGGCGGCGAATCCGGCCACCACGGCAAGCCCGCCCATGCGCGCACGGTACAGCAGGCCCGCGGTTATGAGGCCGGCGAGAAAGGGTGCTGCCGCAGCTTGTATGGCCGGGTGATTAAGCAATGCGTCCATGGCGGGAGTACTTCATCGGTAGCCGGTCAATGATTGGGCTGCATTGTATTATCTACTATTGGCCGGACCGTTTGGTTCCGTGCCGGATGCCTGCGTGTGGCTAACATCCCGTCAAAGGCATTTATTCCCTCGGCGCGGTGTCAGCGAACGAGGGCCGTTCGCTAAGCTTGGCCAGGTGGCGCGCCAGATTGGGATGCTTGTCCCTGAGGCCTGGCGAAGGATAGCGAAACTCGAGCCAGCCGAGACACGCACCGACGGCCACGTCGGCGAGCGAAAACGCCGAACCCGAACACCATGGCTTGTCGCCCAGTTGCAGTTCCATGGCGTCGAGGCCGCGCGCGGCCT
>CAYLPI010000017.1:34860-37616 GCA_964385505.1 uncultured Bordetella sp. | reverse complement strand
GCTGTATATCGCCGCGATGTGGATCGCCGGCGTGATGCAAGGCCTGATGTGGCGCGCGTTCAACGAGGACGGCACGCTCACCTATTCCTTCGTCGAAAGCGTCAAGGCGACCTACCCGTTCTACGGCATACGCCTCGCCGGCGGCCTGCTGTACCTGTCGGGTATGGTCATCATGGCCTGGAACGTCTGGATGACCATCGCCAACGGCCGCGCCGCCGACGCGCCAATACCCGCAGTTGCGCCGGCCCACGCCTGAGCCTGACAACCATCTAGGCCCCCGAGGAACACAATGAAATTCAGCCACGAACTGATAGAAAAAAACAGCGCACTGCTGATCATCCTGGTAATCCTGACCGTAAGCGTCGGCGGACTGGTGGAAATCGTCCCGCTGTACTTCCAGAAGTCGACGACCGAACCGGTGTCCGGCCTCAAACCCTATACCGCGCTGCAGCTCACCGGCCGCGACATCTACGTGCGCGAGGGCTGCTACAACTGCCATTCGCAGATGATCCGGCCGTTCCGCGCCGAGACCGAACGCTACGGCCATTACTCGGTCGCCGGCGAGTTCGTCTATGACCGGCCGTTCCAGTGGGGCAGCAAGCGCACCGGCCCTGACCTCGCCCGCGTCGGCGGCCGCTACAGCGACGACTGGCATCGCATCCACCTCAACAACCCGCGCGACCTGGTGCCCGAATCCAACATGCCCGGCTATCCGTGGCTCGAGAGTAACCCCGCCGATGGCTCGCATATCGAGAAAAAACTCAAGGTGTTGCGCACGCTCGGTCACCCCTACAGCGACGAGGATGTCGCCGCCGCACCCAAGGCCCTCGCCGGCAAGACCGAGCAGGACGCGCTGATCGCCTACCTGCAGGTACTGGGTACCGCCATCAAGTCGGCGCGCTGAAAGCCGGCCCGACACCACACGCCATGAACCAATCTCATCTGAACCGGGGGACTTGCGCGACAGCCTAGACTGGCGCGCCAACCACTATGGACATCAACATCATTCGCGAAACAGTCACCGTGCTGAGCTTCATCATTTTCATGGGCATTCTCATCTGGGCCTACGCCAGGGGCAGCAAGCGCGGCTTCGACGAAGCGGCGCGCATTCCGTTTGACGAACCGGACGAATTCGATGCGCGTCCGCAGAACCGGGCACGGGGGGACAAGTAATGGCTGATTTCACCAGCGGTTTCTGGGATTTCTATATCGGCATCATCACGCTGGTGAGCATCGCCGCCTGCGCGGTGCTGCTCAATTCGCTGTCGAGCAAGCGCGTCAGCACCGACGCCAAGTCCACCACCGGCCACTTGTGGGACGAGGATTTGGGCGAGTACAACAATCCGCTGCCGCGCTGGTGGATCTGGCTGTTCTACATCACCATCGTCTTCAGCCTCGCCTACCTGTGGTACTACCCGGGCCTTGGCAGCTACGCCGGATCGGGCAAATGGACGTCGGTGGGCGAGTACCGCGACGAGGTGGCGCAGGCCGAAACGGAATACGGCCCGCTGTTCAGGAAATTCGCGGCGATGGACATCAAGCAGGCCGCAGCCGATCCGGCCGCGCGTGTGGCCGGGCAGAAGCTGTTCCTGACCTATTGCGCGCAATGCCACTCCTCTGACGGCGGCGGCAGCCGCGGCTTTCCCAACCTGACCGACAACGACTGGCTTTACGGCGGCGAGCCGGAGACCATCAAGACGTCGATCCTCAACGGCCGCAACGGCGTGATGCCGCCCTTCGGCCCGGTGCTGGGCGACGGCGGCGCCAAGGATGTGGCGCATTACGTTCGCTCGCTGTCGGGACTGACCGCCGATGACATTCGCATCGTCCGCGGCAAGCCGGCGTACGTGCAGAATTGCGCCGCCTGCCACGGCGCCGACGGCAAGGGCAACCAGCAGCTTGGCGCGCCCAACCTCACTGACAAGACCTGGCTTTACGCCTCGTCAGAGGCGACCATCATCGAGACCATCACCAAGGGCCGCAACAACGCCATGCCGGCGCAAAAGGATTTTCTCGGCGAGGACCGCGTTCATATCCTCGCCGCCTATGTCTATGGCTTGTCGCATCCGGAGCTGGGCAAGGCTGCGGCGGGGAAGTGAGCCGGCGATGAGCGACGCGCTGAAGAACGCCGACCTCGCCCGGGGCGGCGTCATCCCGATCAAGCTGGTCGAAGGTGCTCCAGAGGAGAGCCTCGAGCAATCGCTGTACGAGGTGCGCAAGAAAATCCACCCGCGCTCGGTCAGCGGCTGGTTCGCCAGCTGGCGCGTGATGCTGGTGGTGGCGACCCAGCTCGCCTTCTACGGCACGGTCTGGCTCGAATGGGGTGGACGGCAGGCCTTGCTGTTCGACCTTGGCGCGCGCAAGTTCTACATTTTCGGTCTGGTGCTGTGGCCGCAGGATTTCATTTACCTGACGGCGTTGCTGATCATTTCCGCGCTGTCGCTGTTCTTGTTCACGGCGGTGGCCGGCCGCCTGTGGTGCGGTTACGCCTGCCCGCAGCCGGTGTACACCGAAATATTCATGTGGATAGAGCGCAAGATCGAGGGCGATCGCGGCGCGCGCATCCGGCTTGACGGCGAGGCGCTGAGCGCGCGCAAGCTCGGGCTAAAGCTGGCCAAGCACGGCGTCTGGGCCGCGCTCGCCTTCTGGACCGGCCTCACCTTTGTCGGCTATTTCACCCCGATTCGCGAGTTGCTGCCTGGATTGGCGAGCTTTTCGCTTGGCCCGTGGGAAACCTTCTGGGTGCTGTTCTACGG
>CAYLPI010000017.1:0-34850 GCA_964385505.1 uncultured Bordetella sp. | reverse complement strand
GTACATGTGTCCGTACGCGCGTTTCCAGAGCGCCATGTTCGACCCGGACACGATGATCATCACCTACGACAAGGCGCGCGGCGAGCCGCGCGGCGGGCGCAGCCGCAGCGCCGACAACAAGGCTCTCGGCCTCGGTGACTGCGTCGATTGCGGCATTTGCGTGCAGGTCTGCCCCACCGGCATCGACATCCGCAACGGCTTGCAGTACGAGTGCATAGGCTGCGCCGCCTGCATCGACGGCTGCAACCAGGTGATGGCAAAAATGGGCTATGCCAAGGGCCTGATCCGCTATTCCACCGAGAACGCCCTGAAAAACGGCTGGGACTTCCGCCAGATCCTCGCCCATGCCATGCGACCGCGGGTGTTGATCTACGCGGCCATCCTCGCCGCCGTGGTGATTGCGATGGCGGTATCGCTGTTGCTGCGTGTGCCGGTCAAGGTCGACGTCATCCGCGACCGCGCCAGCCTGGGCCGCGAAGTCGCCCCGGGCCGCATCGAGAATATCTATCGCCTGCAAGTCATGAATACCACCGAGCAGCCGCATCGCTTCGTCGTGCGCGTCGCCGATGTACATGCCCTTGAGGACATCGAGGTGCTGACCGACGTGCCGCAACCGCTGCAAATTGGCGCGGTCTCGACCATCAGCGTGCCGGTCCGGGTACGCGCGACGCCGGAGCACGAAAAGCGCGGATCCGAACGCATTTATTTCGTCATCGAAGCGAGCGACACCGAAAAGCACCTGCTGCCGGAAGTGTTTTCGATACGAGAAAAATCGATCTTTTTCATACCCGGGCCTCCCCGGTAGCACCTCGACACGAAGGAGAACCATGTCCGCTCAGCAAAACCAGATCCAACCCTGGTATCGCGAACCCTGGCCCTGGCTGGTAATGTCCGGTCCGGCGATCGTCGTGGTGGCCGGCGTGATCACCGCGGTGATCGCCTTTCGCACCAGCGACGGCCTCGTCGCCGATGATTACTACAAGCAGGGACTGGGCATCAACCAGATACTCAAGCGCGACGAAAAAGCCCTGGCCATGGGCCTCACCGCCGAACTGCTGTTCAGCCCCGGGCGCGAGCGCATCCGCGTCACGCTGTCTGAGCCGAAGCGCGGCGAGACGCGCGGCGCGGAAGCCTTGCACCTGTCGCTGTTGCATCCGACGCAGGCCGGTCGCGACCGGGAGATCAGCCTGAAGCCCTTAGCCCCCGGGCTGTACGAGGCGGCGCTGCCGCCGCAAGGCAGCGGCACCTGGCGCCTGCAACTGGAAGACCGCAGCGCGGGTTGGCGCCTCGTCGGCGCCTGGCGCAGCAGCCAGGACCGCGTCACCCTTGGCACGACGGTCCCTGGCGTCGCAACTGCCGGAGGCGCCAAGTGATGCAGCGACTGATGTGGATCCTGTGGCCGGCGTTTTTCGTCGCCATTCCCGCCGTCGGCCTGGTGTTCACGGTTTTCGACCCGGCCGACATGCACTTGCCCGGCGAGTCGCTGGAACTCGGCCGCATGGGCGCCTATACGCTGGGGTTTTTCTTTTTCTGGGCGCTGGGTTCCTGTAGCAGCGGCCTCACCTGCCTGCTGCAACGCTCGGCCAATGAAGTCAATCGCTTTCCGCTTCCGGGCGATGACCGGCCCGAAAGCCGCACCAAACGGTCCGAAGCCGGCGGCTGCTAAGCCTTCACCGCCCAACCCAACCGCAACCCGACCACACCGCGACACCATTCAACCCTGACAACGGAGAATCGACCATGTTCAAGACCATCCTCATCCCAACCGACGGTTCCAAAGTCGCCGCCAAAGCCGTCAAAGCCGGCATCCGGTTTGCAGCCGCCGTCGGTGCCAAGCTTGTGATTTACCAGGGGCTGGAGGATACCATCCGCTACGCCTACTCCGAAGGCTACGTACTGCCCAAGAACATGGCCACAAGCCTCGAGCGCCAGAGCCGCGACCTGGCGGAAAAGCACCTCGCCACGATAAAAAAGCAGGCCGCCGCCGCCGGTGTTGCCTGTGAAACGATCGCCATCAAGGCGATCCTGCCCTACCAGGGGATCATCGCCGCCGCGAAAAAGAAAAAATGTGACGTCATATTCATGTCTTCACACGGCCGGCGCGGCATCGCCGGATTACTGATGGGTAGCGTCACCAACCAGGTGCTGACCCACTCGACGATTCCGGTCCTGGTGTATCGCTGATCCTGCCAACAGGAATCAGCAGGGATCCTGACCGACGATTTTTTTCAAGCCAGGCACATCGAGAATACGAATATGCTTTTGCTGCACCGAAACGAGTCCGTCCTCCTGGAACCGCGAAAACAGGCGGCTGACGGTTTCGAGCTTGAGCCCGAGGTAGCTGCCGATTTCCTCGCGCGTCATGCGCAGGTGGAAATCGGACGGCGACCAGCCGCGCGCGGTGAAACGCTGCGACAGGTTGATGAGAAAGGCCGAGACCCGTTCTTCGGCGCGCATGGTGCCAAGCAGCATCATGACACCCTGGTCGCGCACCAGTTCGCGGCTCATCACCTTGTGGAATTGCCGCTGCAGGCTTTTGACCTCGCGCGAGATCTCCTCGAGGTGGGCAAACGGAATGATGCAGACCTCGCTGTCCTCAAGCGCCACCGCGTCCAGCGTGTGGTGCTCGGTGCCGATGCCGTCCATACCAAGGATTTCGCCGGGCATATGAAAGCCGGTCACCTGGTCGCGCCCGTCGTCGGTGGTGACGCGGCTCTTGAAAAAGCCGCTGCGCACGGCGTAGAGCGATCCGAACACGTCGCCGCTGCGGTACAGGCTGTCACCGCGCTTGAGCGGCCGGCGCGTGGAAACCAGGCGATCAAGGTGTTCCAGTTCGCCGGCGTCAAGGCCCATCGGCAGGCAAAGTTCACGCAGGCTGCACGACGAGCAATGCGTTTTGAGTTGCTTGAGGCTGATCTGCGTCGGGACTTCGTTCATCTGCCCTCAGGCGGCTGAGACAATCATGGCGGACATCGGATTCACCTCTCCCTGTTCCGAGGATCTGGTCATTGACCCGGAACTGCTGTCGCGTTTCGACAAACCCGGGCCCCGGTACACGTCTTATCCCACCGCCGACCGTTTTGTTGAAGCCTTTGACGAGACTGCCGTCCGGGGTGCCCTGGAAAAAAGCCGGCGCGAACGCGGCGGGCAACCGGTGTCATTGTACCTTCACCTGCCCTTCTGCGCTTCGATCTGCTATTACTGCGCCTGCAACAAGATCATCACGCGCAAGCGCGGGCGCGCCACCGAATACGTCGGCTACCTGCGCCGCGAAATGGCAATGCTGGCGCAGCAGGCCGGGCAGCGGCTTTCGGTCGATCAGTTGCATTGGGGCGGCGGCACGCCGACCTTTCACAGCGCCGACGAAATGGTCGCGATCATGGCGGCGACGCGGGAGTTTTTCGACTTGGGCCCGGACGGCGAATATTCGATCGAAATCGATCCGCGCTCGGTAAAGCCCGAAACCATGCAAGTGCTTGCCGGCATCGGCTTCAACCGCATCAGCATGGGGGTGCAGGACTTCGACCATGACGTGCAGCAGGCGGTCAACCGCATCCAGAGCGTCGAGCAGACCGAGCTGGTGGTAAGCGAGGCGAGGCGCCGCGGCTTCAAATCGGTCAGCTTTGACCTCATTTACGGCCTGCCTCGCCAAAATCCCGCCGGTTTTGCACAAACGCTGCAACACGTGCTGCGCATGGCGCCGGACCGCATCGCGCTTTACGGCTACGCCCATCTTCCGGGCGTGTTCAAGCCGCAACGGCGCATCGCTGTCGCGCAACTGCCGACTGCCTCAGAGCGGGTGGCGCTGATGGTACTGGCCATCAGCACGCTCACCGCCGCAGGCTATACCTACATCGGCATGGATCATTTCGCCAAACCGGACGACGAACTGGCCAGGGCGCGGCTGCAGGGGCGGCTGCACCGCAACTTCCAGGGCTATTCGACGCGCGCCAACTGCGACCTCATCGGCCTCGGTGTCTCGGCCATCAGCAGCATCGGTGCAACCTACAGCCAGAATTTCCGCGAGTTGCCTGATTATTACGACCGCGTTTCGCGCGGCATGCTGCCGGTGATGCGCGGCATCGCGCTGACCGCGGACGACCTGGCGCGGCGCACCGTCATCCAGGCGCTGATGTGCCATTTCGAATTTTGCATCTCATCGATCGAGATCGCCTGCATGCTCGATTTTCGCCGCTATTTCGCCGCCGAGCTGACCGACCTGGCGGAGTTCGAACGCCTCGGCCTGGTGGAAATCGAAGCCGATGCGATCATCGTCACGGCGCGCGGACGGCTGCTGGTGCGGCCGATCTGCATGGTGTTCGACCGTTATCTGCGCGCCGCACAACAGCGCGCACGCTATTCGCAGGTGGTCTGAATCATGGAGGCGATGCTGCTGACGGCGTTCACCATCGGTATTCTCGGCGGCGTGCACTGCGTCGCCATGTGCGGCGGCGTGGTCGGCGCCCTGACGCTGCGCCGCGTCGAGCGGCCTGCTGCGCCCGCGGTGCAACTGCTGTTCAACGCCGGCCGCATTTCAAGCTACCTCATCGCCGGCGCGCTTGCCGGCGGCATCGGCGGCGCCGGCATCGCCGCCGGCACGCTGTTACCAGCGCAACTGATGCTGTTCGTCATCGCTAACGGCCTGCTGATCCTGCTCGGGCTGTACATGGCGGGCGCCGGCAATGCCGTGCTGGTGCTGGAGAGTTCCGGTGCGAAACTACTGCGACTGGCGCGCTCGATCGGCGCCGCCGTAAAGCTGCCGTTATTGGACCGGCCTGCGGGGCGTTTCGCCGCCGGATTCGCATGGGGCTGGACGCCCTGCGGCATGGTGTACAGCATGCTCGCACTGGCGCTGGTCAGCGGCAGCGCGCTGCGCGGCGCCGCAGTGATGCTGGCTTTCGGCCTCGGCACCCTGCCCAACCTGCTCGCCGCCGGATGGTTGCTGACACGGTTTGGAGCGCAGTTGCGCAATCGCAAGCTGCGCGTCGTTGCCGGCATCGCCATCGCCGCCTTTGGCCTCATCGGCCTCGCCCGCGTACCTGGCCTGCCTGAGCAATTGCGCGCGGGGCTGCTATGTCTGGGCCTGCCATTGCACTAAGCTTAAAGAACGACCGGCGAAGAGGGTTTAAAATATGACCGGCTCAGCAACAACGCTGTCGCGACAAGGCGACAATCGAGGCGCCCCGCAACTCAGACAACAGCTCAGGAGATAACAATAATGACCCGCATTCTACTTTCGGTCGACGGTTCCAAACACGCCGTCAACGCCACGCGCAAGCTCATCGTCATGGCGAGGGAGTGGCGGTCCGCTCCGGAAATCCTGCCACTCTACGTGCACCTGCCGGTGCCCTCGGTCGGCGGCCTCGGCTCGATGGTGGGCAAGTCGGCGCTGCAGCGCTACTATCAGGAAGAAGGCGAGGAAGCACTTGAGCCCAGCATCAAGTTGCTGGAAAAAGCCGGCTTTGCCGTCAAGCCCCTGATCAAGGTCGGCACCATTGCCGAAACCATCGTCGCCGAGTCGACGAAGAATGCCTGCGATTTCATCTGCATCGGCACCCGCGGCATGAACGCCGCAGCCAACCTGTTGATGGGATCGACAGCGACCAAGGTGCTGCACCTCGCCACGGTACCGCTGATCCTGATGCGCTGAGACCGCAATCACTCGATAAAAAAGCCCGCCCGGTTGTCCGGTGCGGGCTTTTTTATCGGGCAATATGCTGGAAACCGCCGCCAGTCGGGCGTTTCCAGCCAACAGCTATCAGGCAGCGAGCCTCGCGCGAGCATAATCGAAGGGTAGTGGCTTGCACTTGCCGGCGAGAATTTCCTGCAGCCGCGTCTCGGCCAGCGGCTTGCCGAACTGCGCGTTGCGCATCAGAATGCGGCCCTTCAACTGCTCGACCGAGATTTCGGTCATCAGCTTCCAGTCGGTTTCGCTGAGCCCCTCGCTGTCGAGACCGACGACGCCTTTGAGCATATGGCCGAACTCGTCATCATAGACACGCGCGCAGGCCTCGGCGATGGCGCGGTCGGCCTTTTCGTGGCCGGTGGTCGGATAGTCGCGCAGTTTAATGCCCTCGGAGAACAGCGTGCAATAGCCGCCTTCAGTAAAGCGCAGCGCGCGGTGGCCGAGCTTGCCATGACGTTCGCCGTGCTCATTGCGCAGCGCCGTCAGCGCGTCGTCCTCCGTGCGGCCCGGCATGCGGTTGTCCTGGCGCCATGTATAGAGCGCCGCCGGATTGATTTTTTCCTCGCCCGGCAGCGCGAGCGCGTCATAAGCGTCGGCAAAAGCGCAGTAATGCGCGAACTCGGCCCACAGCCCTTCGGCAATATCGAGCACCTCGTGGCGATCGACGCCGGTGTCGATTTTCGGAAACATCTCGGTCAGTTGCTCCAGCGGGCCGAGGAACAGGCCTTTTTTCCTGCCGTCGGTGCTGGCGCCCCAGACTTCCTTGAAGCATTGCAGCGCCAGCCAGGCGCGGTCGGTTTCGCGCGTGCGTAGCTCCCACTTCCAGTAGGTCGTAAAAACCTCGGCCTCACCTGCCCAGTAGGGCGCGGCTACGTCGATCAAGCGGTTGAGCTGGTTGCTGGCCTTCATGGCTTTCTCCCGATGAACACTGCGATGCCGGATGATTCTAAGCCGCGCCCGGACGAAACGATAGATTGAGCGGCTAATCGACCCTGGCGCCCGAATCCTTGACCGCTTTGGCGTAGCGCGTGAGATTGCGCTTCATCATTTCTCCATAGGCCTCGGGGCTGTTGCCCACCGGCACCGCGCCAAGGGCTGTCAGGCGCTGCACCGTGTCCGGGTGCCTGACCGCCTTGGCCACTTCGGCGGCGAGTTTTGCAATCACCGCCGGCGGCGTGCCGGCCGGCGCGAGCAAACCGATTTCCGAAGTGAAGTCATAGCCGGGGATGGTTTCGGAAATCGCCGGCACGTCCGGCGCCAGCGGCGAGCGCGCAAGCGAGGAGACGGCCAGCAGCTTCGCCTTGCCGGCCTTGACGTGGGGTCCGATGGCGGCAAGCGCGGTCACCAGCGTGGTCAACTCGCCGCCAATGAAAGCCGGCGTCGACTGGCCCGAGCCCTTGTAGGGGACGTGCACGATGTCCAGGCCAAGCGCGCCCTTGAACGATTCCATCAGGATGTGGTGCAGGCTGCCGATACCGGCCGAGCCATAGTTGAACTTGCCCGGCGCGGCCTTGGCAGCGGCCACCAGCTCGGCGACCGAATTGACCGGCATTGCCGGCTGGCTGACGATGAACAGCGGGATGGTCGCGATCAGGCTGACCGGCGCAAAATCTTTGGCCGGGTCATAGGGCAGCTTGGCGAACATATGGGGATTGATCGCCGTCTGCGGCACGTCGGGCACCAGCAGCGTGTAGCCGTCCGGCGCCGCCTTGGCCACCGTCTCGCTGGCCGATATGCCGCCTGCGCCCGGACGGTTCTCGACAATGAACTGCTGTCCCAGCGATTCGGACAGGCGCTGGCCGATGATGCGCGCGAACACATCGGGGGCGCCGCCGGCGGCATAGGGCACGATCAGCCGCACCGTCCGGTTGGGGTAGTCCTGGGCGAACACGACGGCGCAAAAAGCCGAAAGCAGCAACACCGAACAACGCTGTACCCATGTTTTTATTTTGGTCCCCATCCTATGTAACGTGTAACGGCAGCCTTTAAAATGCGCGGTCATTCCGAGCGCAGCGAGGCATCTGTTTTTTCTTCAACAGCAGATTCCTCGCTGCGCCCGGAATAACAATTGCCGGGGCTGTCGTGTTTGAATCGGTTCGCCGACTATTCAATTTTGCCGATCTTGCGCACCACATCGATCAGCCGCTTCGCGTCATCTTCCCAGTACTTTTTGAACTCCGGTGCGTCAAGATAGGCGATGGGGGTTTCGATTTTGGCCATAGCCGACTTGAAGTCCGGGTCGTCCACGGTCTGGCGCACCGCATCGCGCAAGGCCTTCAATACCGGCTCGGGCGTGCCGGCCGGGGCGAACAGCCCCGACCAGATGTTGTATTCGACGTTGTAGCCGAGCTCCTTCAGCGTCGGCACATCGGGCAGTGAGGCGATGCGCTTGCCACCCCAGTTGCCCAGGGCGCGCAGCCTGCCGGCCTTGATCTGCGCAATCGCCACCGAGGGCCCGAGCAGACCGGCATCGACCTGGCCGCCGAGCAGCGCGTTCAGCGCCGGTCCGCCGCCGGCATAGGGGATGTGCTTCATCTTGATGCCGGCCGCGCTGCTGAACATCTCGGTCGCGACATGGTAGGTACCGTAGTTGCCGGAGGACGAATAATTGATGGCCTCGGGACGCTTCTTTGCGTCATCGACGAGGTCTTTCAGCGTCTTGTACGGGCTGTCGGCGCGCACCATCAATATCGTCGGGTCGGCCGACAGCAGCGCAATCGGCGCGAGTTGCGACAGTTCGAACGACGCCGCTCTGCCTGCCACCCTGTCGGCTTCGGGGTTGGTCGAGACACTGGCCAGGGCCATCAGCAGCGTATAGCCATCGGGCACCGCCTTGGCCACGACCGCGGCGCCGATGGCCCCGCCTGCGCCCGGCCGGTTGACGATGACCACCGGCTGTTTCAGCAAGCGCGACATCACGATCGACGCCGGCCTGCCGGTCAACTCGGCCACGCCGCCTGGCGGAAACGGCACGATCATGGTGATGGGTTTGGACGGGAATACCTCCTGCGCCGCCAGATGAGACGCCAGCACACAGGACAACAGACCGGCCAGCAGCGCGGCGCGAACGGGAAATTGCATCACATCCTCCTCGGGTTGAAGCAGTGTTGTTGTTTTTTGCAATGCTAACGCGGTTTCGGCCGCGCGTGGCGCTACTTGGCCGCAGCTACTGCGCGCTAAGGCTTTTCAGCCTTGTCACCCTAGTCACCCTAGTCACCCTAGTCACCCTAGTCACCCTTGTCGACCTTTTCACGATAGGCAAACGCCTTGTCGAAGCGGCCCAGTATGTATTCGCCGCAAGTCACCTGCTCGTAATGCGCCTTGTCGCCGTCCTGCACCACCGGCGCTATCGGCGTGTCGTAATCGGGATCGACAAACATCGCGATCGACAGGCGCTCGCGCCCGGACGAATTGACGACGCGATGCGGGTTGGACTTGAAGCAGTCGTTGCTCCAGCGCCCCAGCAGGTCGCCGGAATTGACCACCAGCGTGCCCTCTATCGGGTGCGCCCTCACCCACTCGCCGCGGCGCGTCGCCACTTGCAGGCCGCCGACCTGGTCCTGGCGCAACAGCGTGATGACGCCGTAATCGGTGTGCGGCGCAACGCCGAATTGTTGCTCGCCGGCATCGGGCGGCTGGGGCGGATACCAGACCAGTGCGCCGCGGCTGACCGGCTTGGCAAAGCGCCGGACGAAATAATCCTCGGGCGCATTGAGGCTCACCGCCAGCGCGCGCAGCAACATTGCCGCGCAAGCGTGCGAGGCGTCGAAATAGGCATTGAGTAGCGGGCGCATCTCCGGCAACCATTCCGGCCAGCGGTTGGGGCCCATCATGCGGTTGCCGGCAAGATAGGCCGCTTCGGCCTCGCCGTTGTCCAGCCCCCAGATGAAGCTCTCCTTCAAATCGACCCTGGCGTTCTTGTACATCTTGGCTTCGCCGATGCCAAGAAAGCCGCGGTGCCGGTCGAGCGGCGCAACCTCGAGCTTTTGCTGCTGCGAAAAGGCGAAAAAACGCCGCGCCATGGCATCGGTGTCGCGTATCAGTTGTTCCGGTATTCCGTGGTTGCGAATGTAGAAGAAACCGATGCGCTCGGCCGCTTCGCGCATTTGCGCGCCGACGTCGGCTATGGCGGCGCTGCCGCCCGGGGCCAGCGGCCCGACGTCGATGACCGGAATATCATCCAGCGCAATATCACGCGCCTTGGCGAAATTCATTTTTTCGCCCCCTCGTCGGCATCCTCGGAGTAATAGCCGATGACATCACCCACTGTCGTCACGCCCAGCCCGTTGAGCAGGCGGTTGGAATAATTGAAATACGCACAGACCTGGTTGACCTCGAGAATTTCACCGTCGTCGCAGCCGGCGGCACGCAAGGCATCAATGTCCGATTTTTGCATCGCGCCGACATCGGCGGTGAGCTTGCGCGCGTAATCGAGCAGCGCACGCTCCTTGCCCTCGAATGCCAGCTCCGGCTTGCCGGCGTCGAGCGCCGTGCGTATCGCATCGGCGCGCGCCTTGTCGCGGATCAGCCGCCGCGCATTGGTGAAATGGTGCTCGAGACTGTAGGCGCAGCGATTGGTGATGCTGACATACGAGGCGACAACCTCGAGAAACCAGAACGGCAGCGTGTTGTCCTCGTTGTGCAACACGCTCTTGTACAAGGCGAGATGCCCGGCCATGGTATGCGGGCGCAGGCTGTGCGCCCGCATCACGTTGTCCACGGTACCGTGCGGGGTCTTCACCTTGTCGTACATCGCTTTCAGCGTGCCGGTGGCTTCGGCCACGGGGGTCATGCGTATCCAGGCGCTCATCGATTGCGGGCTTTCATGCTGCGGGGTTGATCGGGTCTAGTCATCGGGGTAACGCGGTCGCGGCGTGCGCGCGAACAGGCGCTGCACCATCGGCTCGAAGGCCGAGAGCGGGGCACAGTCATAGGCCGGATCGCTGGCCGCCTGGTCGTACTTTTCAACAAACCCCGCCGCCCACTCGAAATGTGGATGGCCGCGCCAGCGCTCGCGCTCATGCTGGTCAACGCCGGGCAGTTCGGGCGAATGCACATTCTGGAACACCGCATGCCGGTGCAGCATCCAATAATTGCGGTCGGAGATATAGGCCCCCATCAAGGCTGCGGCAAAGGCGCCGTGCATGCTCGGGCAGACAATAAAGCCGATGTCGTGCAACAAGGCCACCACCACGTCCTCTTCATCGAGGCCGTCGCGCAAGGCCATGGTCGCCGACTGCAGGCTGTGGCGGTAATTGTTGACCATGTAGCCGAATGTGGCGTCATCCTTTGAATTGGCGAGCAAGCGCAACACCTGGCGCGCCTGCTCCCCGGCAAGATAAGGGGCGCGCTGGTTGTTGAGCAGGGTCCAGTCGGCGGCCTTGAAGTCCTCGAGCGAGACTTTTTCGATGTAGGCCCAATCGTGCTTGAGCAAGGGGCTGTAAGGATCCCGGTCGGTCATGTCTGCATTCCTCTCAGGACGCCCGCCTGGCATTGAGCCAGTTTTCGGTGGCCGCACGCCACGGCGCCAGCACCTGCGCCACGGCGGCATGGGCTTGCACCGCCCGCTGCCAGGCGGCGATGGCCGGCGGCAGGTCGAGGCGCTGATCCAGCGCCTCGAGCAGCATTTGCGCCAGCGGCAGCGTCACCGCCGGACCGCAGTCGGCCAGCGTCAGCGTTTCAGCGGCAAGAAAGGGCCGCGGGCCGGACAATTCGGCCAGTTGCGCCACGCGCTTGCGGATCTCGGCAAGGCGAGCGGCGACCAGCGCCACGTCGCGGCCGGCGGGCGCGACCTGGTCGAACAGCGCGCGCACCGGCGGTTCGAGATACAAATCGTGAAAACGCGACAAAAACCGCGTCATCGCGCGTTGCTGCGGGTCACGCGGCAGCATCGCCGGCGACGGAAAGCGCTCTTCGAGGTATTCGTTGATGGCTTCCGATTCAGACAACACCAGTCCGTCATCGACAATCGCCGGCAGCGTGCCCATGGGCACGATGTTGCGGTAGCTCTCGGAGCGATAGCCGCCCGGCGGCTCGCGCTCCTCGAAGGCCACGTTCTTGGCCACGAGCACGATGCGCACCTTGGCGCTGTAGCTCGATCCGGGCAGGGCGTAAAAAATCATGGCTCGGCGACAAAGGCGCGATAGTCGTCGACGGCGCCGGCGATCGCCGCTTCGAGCAGGGCCGCGCCGTGCTCGGGACGCGCCAGTGCCGAATCCGAACCAACGCGTCCGTCCGGAAATGCGGCACGATGGCTTTGTGCGTCCCAGTGGTTGTCGCCACCGTGGTCACGCAGAAAAGCCGGCGCCAACGCGGCCGGCGTGGCGGCGGTGACTGCTGGCATCCATTGCGGATGGACATGCTGGGTGATGGCGATTTCACTCGGCGTGGCGTGCATGCCCTCGCCCGCGCCGTAGAGCTCGAGGCGCAGCCGGTTGGCTTGGTCATATTCCCACCAGTTGCGCAGCCGGCAGCGCGGCGCGCTACCGCTGCGTGCGCCGAGGCTCCATTCGGCGTAAATATCCTGGAAGGCGGCGCGTGCCGGCGCGATATTGCCGCCATGCCCGTTGACAAAGTAAAAGCGCGCAAACCCCTGCCGCGCCAGCGACAACACATAGTCGGTCACCAGCGCCATCAAGGTGGTCGCGCGCAGCGACACCGTGCCGGGAAAACCGAGGTTGAACTGCGCCACGCCGAGCGCCAGCGTCGGGCCGACCAGCGCATCGGCGCGTTCGCCGAGGCCATGCGCGACCGCCTCGGCCGTCTGCGCGTCGGTGCCGATCAGACCCATGGGGCCATGCTGCTCGGTCGAGCCGACCGGAATCACCACGCCGCGTGAGCGTGAGAGATAGCTTTCGACTTGCTGCCAGGTGGAGCGGACGAGGATCATGGAGACGACTTGTTCTCTGGTTATACTGCAATTCTAACGGCTTGCGACGCTTTCAGACGCCGGGCTGCCTTTGCATCAAACAGGGGATGGATGTGACAACGACAGGCGCCGCGACGGCGATGATCACGCTCAGCGGCGTATCCAAATGGTTCGACGATTTTCGTGCGCTGTCCGATGTCAGCCTCGAGGTCGCGGCGGGCGAAAAAGTCGTCATCTGCGGGCCCTCCGGCTCGGGAAAATCGACACTGATCCGCTGCGTCTGCGGCCTCGAACGCCACCAGCAGGGACGCATCGTCGTCGATGGCGTCGAACTCAATGACGACAAGGTGAACCTCTCGCGCATCCACAGCGAGGTCGGCATGGTATTCCAGCAGTTCAACCTCTTTCCGCATCTCACGGTGCTCCAAAACCTGGTGCTGGCACCGGTCGAGGTGCGCGGCATCGCGCGCGCCGAGGCCGAGGCCATGGCGCGCCAATACCTCGAACGAGTGCGCATCCCGGAGCAGGCAGACAAGTACCCGGGCGAACTCTCCGGCGGGCAGCAGCAGCGCGTCGCCATCGCCCGCTCGCTGTGCATGCGGCCCAAGGTCATGCTGTTCGACGAGCCGACCTCGGCCCTCGATCCGGAAATGATCAGCGAGGTGCTGGAGGTGATGGAGGGCCTCGCGCGCGAGGGCATGACAATGATTTGCGTCACCCATGAAATGGGCTTTGCGCGCAAGGTCGCTGACACCGTGGTGTTCATGGACCGTGGCGAGATCGTCGAAAAAGCCGCGCCGGCGGAATTTTTTGGCGCACCGCGCAGCGCGCGCTGCCGCGAATTTCTCGACAAGATCCTGCACCACTGAGGGTGCGGCCCGCGCCGGGCTTGCGCCCTAGCGGTGGCCGCGCGCCATCTTGCGCTCGAGGCGGCGAACCGCCCAGGACACCACCAGGATCAGCGCCAGGTATTCGAACAGCAAAAAGGTGTAGATCTCCAGCGGCCGGTATTCGGTGACGTTCAGTTCGTTGGCGCGGCGCGTCAGTTCCTGCAGGCCGATCACCGACACCAGCGAAGACATTTTCAGCACATAGACGAACTGGTTTCCGAGCGCCGGCAGGATGTGGCGTATGGCCTGCGGAAAAATGATGAACCTGAAGGTCTTCCAGCGCGACAACCCGAGGGTTTCAGCCGCCTCGCGCTGGCCGCGCGGCACCGACTGGATGCCGGCACGGAACACCTCGGCTTCAAAGGCGCTGTCGGACAATGCGAGCGCGATCAGCCCGGCGGCAAAGGCATCGAACTGCAGGCCCAGCAGCACCGGCAGGCCGTAGTACACCCACAACAGCAGCACCAGCAGCGGTACCGCGCGAAAACATTCGACGTAAACGCGATTGACGAGACGCAGCAGCGGGTTCTGCGACAAGCCGGAGAGCGCGATGGCGAGACCCACGACCACCGACGCGGCAATGGCGCACACCGCCAGCACGACGGTCAGCCACAAGCCGGCAAGCATGAACTGGATATTCGATGCGCCCTTGGGCAGATTGGGATTGAAGATGTACCAGCCCCACTGGTAATTGGCGTCGCCGCCGCAGCCGGCGACGAGCAGCGCCGCAAACACCGCGACAAGAACGGTACTTGCGCGCGAGGGCAAAGTCATGGCAATAGGCGACCGGGACATGTCAAAGGCCGCCGGCCCGGGATGCAGCACCCATGCACGGCGGCCTGTCGGGGATGGGGCAGCGACTAGTCAGTCCGCCCTACTTTTTACCCAACCATTTTTTCTCCAGCGCGTCGAAGTAGCCCTCGGATTTTTTGAGTGCTATCCAGTTGTTGAGAAAAATGTTCCAGGTCGCGTCGCCCTGGGCCACCGGGTAGGCGAACGGGCGCTTGTTGCGCATGTCAGAGGTGCTGCCGACCAGCGCCAGTTGCGGATAGGTTTGCGCCAGCGTTGCCGCCTCGATGTTGCTGGTGATGGTCGCCTGGGCGCGTCCGGCCAGCAATTCCTGATAACCGGTGGCGGGCTTCTCCACCGACTTGATGGTCGCCAGCGGGAAATGCGCCTTGGCCTGTTCCTCGAACACCGTCCCGAGCGAAACGGCAATGACCACGCCCTTCTTGTTGAGGTCGGTCCAGCCCTTGAACTTCGCCAAGCCCGATTTCTGGATCAGCGGCACGGTGCCGGCCTCGACATAGGGGTCGGTGAAGGCCACCGTCTTGGCGCGCGCAATGCTCAGCGAGGAACCGCCGGCAAAAATGTCGTAACGGTCCGAGGTGATGCCCGAAATCAGCGTCGCCCACTCGGTGGGAACCCACTCGACCTTGACGCCCATGTCCTTGGCCAGTTGCTCCATCGCCTCGATGTCAAAACCCTTGTAGGCATTGGTCGCGGTATCGCGCACCGACATCGGATTGAAGTCACCGGTGGTGCCGACGCGCAGCGTGCCGCGCTCGAGCACCGTCTGCAGGTGGGATTTGGTTTGCGCCTGCGCGCCCTGGACGGCAAACAATCCGGCGAGTGCCAGGACTGCGGCCAGTGATTTGTGGACGTTCATTGTTTTCCCCGTATGGTTTGAATGGCAGCGCACAAAGATATCATTGTTGCCCGGATTGCTGCACGGAATTGTGGGTATTTGTTCAGAATCGGCGACGATTTGCTGCTGCCGCGGCCCGGCCCGGGGGAAGATCGCAACGGCTCAGGCTATGATGGCGGCCCAGTCCGCTGCAACGCTCACCACGAATGAGGTCATGAAAATCACCCGCGTCCAAGCCACCCCGCTCGACATTCCGGCCCGCGTGCAGCTTGCCGGCGTGGACCAGACCACCTCGCTGTCGGTATGCCTGGTCGAGATCGAAACCGACAGCGGCCTCGTCGGCCACGGCTTTACCGCCATCACCGAAGAAGAAGTCATCGCCGCCGTGGTGCGCGACATCGCCGGCCCGGCGCTGATCGGCGAGGACCCTCTCGCCACCGAGCATCTGTGGGACAAGCTCTACTGGCTGCTGTCACCGCGCGGCCAGACCGGTTACGCCAGCCATGCCATCGCCGCGCTCGACATTGCGCTGTGGGACATCAAGGGCAAGGCGCTCGGCATGCCGGTATGGAAGCTGCTCGGTGGCGCGCGCAACAAGGTGCCGGTGTACACCACCTTCGGCTTTGCCGTGTTTGACCGCGGGCAACTGGCCGAAGCGGCCAAGCACTGGGTGGCGCAGGGACACCAGCGCCTGAAGATGGTTGTCGGCCACCACGCGCTGCAGCGCCGCGATGAGCCGCGGCCGCTGGCTGCGGTGATTGCAGAAGATGCATTGCGGGTGCGCGCGGTGCGCGAGGCGGTGGGGCCGGACGTGCAACTTTATATCGATGCCAATTGCAGCCTTGACCTGTTCCACGCGCAGACGCTGGCACGCAGCATCGCCGATTGCAATGTGACGTTTTTCGAGGAACCGGTCACCCAAAACGACGTGCGCCAGATGGCCGAGTTGCGCCGCAGCACCGGCATGCGCGTCGCCGCCGGCCAGAACGAAGGCCTCGCCTTTCGCTTTCGCGACCTGCTGCTTTGCGAAGCGGTCGATGTGTTGCAGCCCAATGTCGTCATCAGCGGCGGCTACAGCCAGTGCGCCAAAATCGCCGGCATGGCCGCAGCCTTCAACGTGCCCATTGCCAACGGCGGCGCCTGGCCTCACCACAACATGCATCTGCACGCCGGCCTCGCCAACGGCGGCCTGGTCGAATACCACTATGTCGCGGTGCTGGTAACCGAACAGATTTTCAACGGTCTGGCAAAGCCGGTGGACGGCCACCTCACGCTGCCCGAAGCACCGGGTCTGGGCTTTGACCTCAACCATGACGCCATCAGGGAACTGGCCAAACGCCCGACCTCGCATGGCAAGGGCAAGGCGTGAGTACGATAGCCATGTCATTCTGAGGGCGAAGCGCGAAGAATCTGCTTTGCGCTTTTTGCCGGCTCGAAAGCCGATCCCCCGCCTTGGTCGGGATGACAACAGCTACATTTATCAAATACGCCGGAACTTCGGCAGCGACAAAGATGATGGAGACCAACATGCAGCAACACGGCAACGCCGCACGCTTTCGCCAATTCGTCACCGCCCTCGATGCGCTTGTCAGCGCCGCGCACGACGAAGCGCGCATTCTTGACGCAGGCGAAAAGCTGCTGCGCGAACTGGTATTGCACGACGACTGGCTGCCCGATGAATTTGCCAAACCCGAGCCCGGCACCTACCGCCAGTACCTGCTCTACTGCGACCCGCGCGAGCGCTTTTCGATTGCCAGCTTCGTCTGGGCGCCGGGCGCCGGCACGCCGGTGCACGATCACACCGTGTGGGGCCTCGTCGGCGTAATGCGCGGCGCCGAATTGTGCCGCGAGTACCCGCTGCCGCAAGCGGGCAAGACCATGCTGGCGCAAAACGAGCACCGCGTCGGCCCCGGCAGCGTCGATCGCGTGTCGCCGACCATAGGCGACATCCACACCGTGTCGAATGCCCTTGCCGACGAAGTCTCTGTCAGCATCCATGTCTATGGCGCCAACATCGGCGCGGTCAGCCGCCACGTCTATGACGCCGCCAGCGGCGCGGTAAAACCCTTCGTGTCCGGTTATCACAACAGCGTTCTGCCCAATTTCTGGGACCGCTCGGCCGAGGTGCGCGCCGCCGCGGAGCGGGCGCGATGAGCGCCCTCATCGTCGCGCGCGCAGACGGCCTCACCCGCCTCAGTCTCAATCGTCCGGACAAGGCCAATGCCCTTGACGCCGAGCTGGTCGAGGCCTTGCTCGCCGCAGTCAGCGCCGCGCACACCGACGGCACCCGCCTGCTGGTGCTCGACTCCAGGGCGAAGAATTTTTCCGCCGGCTTCGACTTCGGCGGCTACGAGACGCAAAGCGAAGGCGACTTGCTGCTGCGCTTTGTGCGCATCGAACAATTGCTGCAGGCCGTGTATCACGCGCCCTTCTGCACACTCGCCATCGCCCACGGCCGCAACTTTGGTGCCGGCGCCGACTTGTTTCTTGCCGCCTCGGTGCGCGTTGCCGCGCCCGACGCGAGCTTTCGCCTGCCCGGCCTGCGCTTTGGCCTGCAACTCGGTACGCGGCGCATGGCACAACGCACAGGATCTGAAAAAGCCCGCGCCCTGCTCGGCGACAGCCGCACGTTCGATGCCGTGGCTGCACGCGACATCGGCTTTGTCACCCATGTTGCCGAGGCCGGTTACTGGGACCCGATTGTCGCGACGGAGGTGCAGCGGGCGACAGTACTATCGCCCGCTGCGAGCACACGACTGTACGCCGCCACCATCACCGATACCCGCGCTGCAGACATGGCCGACCTCGTCGCCTCTGCGTCCCTGCCCGGCCTGAAGCAACGCATCGCCGACTACCGCAAACAAAGCTGAGGCGGGGAACGTTTGCCGGCGCGACGCATCGAATCCGCATGCCTTCCACCGCGATGCGTGTATTCAGTGTGTTCACCGTGATCCGCCTTTGCCTGCCGGCCCTGTTTTTACTGGCGGCGACACTGACCAGCCCCGGCCACGCGCAACCGGCAAACCCGGGGTCGCAGCCGGTTCGCCCCATCGCGCCGGCGCAACTGCTGGCTGAACTGCGCAATGGCGGCTACGTGCTGTACTTCCGCCATGTCGCCACCGACTTTTCGCAAAACGACGCGAAGATGCGCGACTTCGACGACTGCGCCAACCAGCGCATGCTCATCGACCGCGGCCGCGCCGATGCGCGGCGCATCGGCGTCCTCATCGCCGGACTCGACATCCCCATCGGCCGCGTGCTGGCCAGTCCCTACTGCCGCACCGTCGAAACGGCGCAATTGCTGTTCGGCCGCGCTGAAAAAATGCACGAAGTGCGCGGCGGCCCGCTCAGCAGCAGCGACCCGGAGCGCTATGCCGGCTTGCGTACGCTGATGTCAACGCGCCCGGAGCGCAATCTGGTCATTTCCAGTCACGGCAACCCCTTCCAGGCGGTGGCCGGGTCGCCCTATCTTGCCGAGGGCGAAATGGCCGTGGTCAAGCCCCTGGGCACCGCGGCGGGCTTCGAGATCACCGCGCGGGTGCGCATTGAAGACTGGAACGCCCTCGCAGCGGCGGCAACGCGCTAGGCGTAATGGCTGGAAAGCCTTGCCAGGCGGGCCTTTCCAGCATATGTCTGTTTTTTTCTGCAACATTGAACCGCTCTGCATGGCACGATGGCAAGGCTTCACCAAGGTGGTGCGCCGGTTGTCAGTGTGGTGCGGGTCTTTCGCGCCACGATTTGCAGCGATAGTATCTCCCCGCCACACCTGTTTTTTTCATCTGAACGAACGGAAACCCCATGCGTACTGTTGCCCGCGTCAAGACCTGCCTGACCGCCCTCGCCCTTGCCCTTGCCGCCATCTGCCTGCCCGCGGCGGCGCAGTATCCCAACAAGCCGATTCGCATCGTCGTGCCCTTCCCGCCCGGGGGCGCCACCGATATCGTCACGCGCGTGGTGGCCGACAAACTGACGCAGTCGCTGGGCCAGCCGGTGACCGTGGAAAACCGTCCCGGTGCCGGCGGCACCCTTGGCTCAGACCTGGTTGCCAAGGCCACCCCCGATGGCTATACGCTGCTGATGGGCTCAACCAGCACCCACGCCGTTGCGCCCGCGCTTTACGCCAGGCTCCCCTACGATCCGCTGAAGGATTTCACCCCGGTCGCCAACGTCGCCGCATCGCCGATGATCCTGGTGGTCAGCCCCAGCCTGCCGGTAACCAACCTGAAGGAACTGATCGCCTACGCCAAGGCCAATCCGGGCAAGCTGTCGTATGCCTCTTCGGGCAACGGCACGGTCAATCACCTCACCGGCGAAATGCTCAAGGGCGCGATTGGCGCCGACATGGTGCACGTACCCTACAAGGGCAGCGCGCTGGCCTTTCCCGATTTGTTCGAAGGCCGTGTGCCGCTGATGTTCGATTACACCATTTCCATCGTGCCGCAACTAAAGTCCGGCAAATTGCGCCCGCTCGCCATCACCAGCCTGAAACGCTCGGCGACGGTGCCGGACATCCCGACCATGGACGCGTCCGGTCTGCCCGGCTTCGAGTCCATCCTGTGGCTGGGCCTGTTTGCGCCGCCGGGCACGCCGCGCGAGATTGCGACCCGGGTCAACGCCGAGGTGGTGAAACTTTTGCAACTCGCCGATGTCAGGGAGAAGTTCGCCCAACAGGGCGCCGATCCGATCGGCGGCAGCACCGAGCAGTTCGCCGCAACCATACGCAGCGAGATCGCAAAATGGGGCAAAATCGTGAAAGATTCGGGGGCCAAAGCCGACTGATCGAAAACGACGCTCCGTCGGGTTGGGTGACGCAAAGGGGGCCTCGCCCCCTTTTTGCCGTCTGACAGAGTGACCACTGGCGCAACCAGCCCAAAAGGAGCAGCAGCATGGACAGCAAGACCGCAACCAAGATCGTCAAACCCGAGGCCGAGTGGAAAAAGGAACTCACGCGCGAGCAGTTCGAGGTCGCGCGCAAGCACGGCACCGAGCGCGCTTTCAGCGGCGAGTTCTGGGACACCAAGGATGACGGCGTGTACCGCTGCGTCTGCTGCGGCACCGAACTGTTCAGTTCCGAGCACAAGTTCGATTCGGGCAGCGGCTGGCCGAGCTACTGGCAGCCGGTCGCCCCGGACAATGTCGAGACGACCGTTGACCGCAGCCATTTCATGACCCGCACCGAGGTGCATTGCACCGCGTGCGCGGCCCACCTCGGTCATATTTTCGAGGACGGTCCGAAACCGACGGGGCTGCGCTACTGCATCAACTCGGCGTCGCTGAAATTCGACAAAAAATCCGACTGAAACCACCCCGGCACCCGCCGCCGGCTGCGGCGTGCCTGCGGCTGCCTAAGCGTTATAATCTCGCCCCATGAAATTCCTATTTGACCTGTTCCCGGTAATCCTGTTTTTCATCGCCTTCAAGTTCGCCGGAATCTACGTCGCGACCGGGGTGGCCATCGCCGCCACCTTCGCCCAGGTCGGCTGGCTCAAGCTGCGCGGTAAAAAGATCGAACCCATGCTGTGGGTGAGCCTTGGCATCATCGTCGTGTTCGGCGGCGCCACGCTGTTCCTGCATGACGAGACCTTCATCAAATGGAAGCCGACGGTGCTGTACTGGATGTTCGCGCTGGTGCTCGCCGGCGGCCAGTTGCTGTTCGGCCGCAACCTGATGCGCTCCATCATGGGTGCCCAGATGCAGTTGCCCGATGCCGCCTGGTCGCGCCTGCTGTGGAGCTGGGCCGGCTTTTTCGCCGTGATGGGCGTGCTCAACCTGTACATCGCCTTCAATTACTCCACCGACGACTGGGTCAATTTCAAACTGTTTGGCGGCATGGGACTGATGCTGGTGTTTGTCATCGCCCAGGCCTTTTTCCTTGCCAAGTACATACAGCAGGAAGAACCCAAATAATGTCCGCCCCGAACAGCGTGCCGGCGGAGATCGAGCAACGCCTCGCGGTGCTCGCTCCCGAGCACCTTGAGTTGCTCGACGAGAGCGGGCAGCACGTCGGCCACGCCGGCGCCAAGGGCGGCGGCGGCCACTACCGCCTCACCATCGTGTCGCCCGCTTTCACCGGCAAGAACACGCTGGCGCGCCACCGCATGGTGTACGATGCGCTCGGTCCGATGATGCACCAGCAGATTCACGCGCTCGCCATCACGGCATTCGCACCCCAGGACTTCAATTCAACCGCTAAGGAAATGTCATGAATACCCCCTCCCGCCTGCTGCTGGCCCTGTCGTTGAGCGCAGCCGTATCCGTACCCGCCATGGCGCAGACCGCCGCTCCGGCCGCCGCCGCCAAGGCCGCACCGGCGGCAACGCCCGCACCGGCCGCCCCCGCCGCCGGCCCGTCCTCCAGGATCGCCACCGTCAACGGCATCGCCATCCCCAAGTCGCGCGTCGATGCCATCATCCGCGAACGTGCGCAGCAGGGCATGCCCGACAATGAAGACATGCGCAAAGCCATCCGCGATGAGCTCATCAACCGCGAAATCATCGTCCAGGAAGCCAACCGTCGCGGCATGACCAAGAGCGCAGACATCCAGAGCCAGATCGACATGGCGCGCCAGGCGGTGGTGGTGCGCGCCTTCCTGCAGGAGTTCGTCAAGACCCACCAGGTCTCGGACGCCGATGTCAAAGCCGAGTACGAAAAAGTCAAGGGCCAGATGGGCAGCAAGGAATATAAAGCGCGTCACGTTCTGGTGGAAAAGGAAGCCGAAGCCAAGGACATCGTTGCCAAACTGAAAAAAGGCGAGAAGTTCGAAGAGCTGGCCAAGGTATCAAAAGACCCGGGGTCCAAGGACCGCGGCGGCGACCTCGACTGGAACACGCCGGCGAGCTATGTCAAACCCTTCTCCGACGCGCTGGTCAAGCTGGAAAAGGGCAAGTACACCGAAGCGCCGGTGCAGACGCAGTTCGGCTTTCATGTCATCCAGCTCGACGACGTGCGCGACGTCAAATTCCCGTCCTTCGACGAGGTCAAGGCCGGCCTGCAGCAACGCCTGCAGCAGCAACAGCTTGAAAAAGCCGTGGCTGATCTGCGCGCCAAGGCAAAGGTCGAGTAACTTGTAAACGCCGATCCCCTGCGGGGACGGCTTTACCTTCGCACGAACGAGCGGACGCTGTGCGCCGCTCGTCGCGCGGGGGCCGAATAAAAAAACCGGGGCTTGCCCCGGTTTTTTTATTCGGCGCGTCGTCGTTTACTTTACGGCGGTGCTGTTCTGCACTGACTTTACGCCCGACACGCCGGCGGCGACCTTGCCGGCCGCGGCGATCTGCTGCCTGCTCTCGACAAAGCCCGACAACTGCACCCGGCCTTCGTAGGTCCCGACGCTGATCGCCGTCGAGGGCAGGCCCTTGGCTGCCAGCAAGGCCGCCTTGACCTTGGTCGTCACCGCACTGTCACCGGCGTATTTCGCCGTCTTGTCGCGCTGGTAAATCGCCACACCCCTGGTGTATTCGTCCTCGTCGAGCTTGCCGTCCTTGTTGAGATCGGCCTGCGCGAAGACCGCGATGAGGTCCTTGTCGGCGCCGGCCTCGGTGCGGCTCAAAAATCTTTCCTTGTTCTTGTCCAGCTTGATGAAACCGAGGTTGGCCTGCTTTGCCGGTTCTTGCTGCGCCATCGTCGCAGTGGTAAATACGGTCAGCAGTGCCGTGATGATGAGGCGTGATTTCATGTCTAGCGCCTGTTCTTTTTCGGTGCGCTCATTTTGCCGCCTGCCGCTTTTAAAGCACAGGACTTGCATGCGCATGACGAGAAATTTGTCACGCCGCAGGCCTGATCGGCAATAGAATCTGCCGTTCTGCGACGACAAACAAGCTGGAAAGCCTTGCCTGGCGGGGCTTTCCAGCCATCAGTGCAGTGACCGGGCGCGGCGCGTCAGTCCAGGCGCGCGCCGGAGCTCTTCACCACTTGCGCCCAGCGATCAATCTCGGTCTTGATATAGACCGCCGATTGCTCCGGATTCAATGCGATCGGCTCCATGCCCATGCTCAACAATTTGTCGCGCAGATCCGGTGAATTGAGCGCCTTGGAAATCTCGGCGTTAAGCCTGGCAACCACTGCCGGCGGCGTATTGGCCGGCGCCAGCACTCCGTACCAGGCCTTTAGGTCAAAGCCGGGCAGACCTTGCTGCGCCAGCGGGGCGACATCGGGTAAGGCCGGCGAGGCCTGGGCCGACGTAACGCCGAGGGCGCGCAACTTGCCCGACTTGATGTGCGTGATTGCCGTCGGGATATCGACGAAGCTCATGGTGATCTGCCCGCCCAGCAGGTCGGTCATGGCCGCAGCGCTGCCCTTGTACGGGATGTGGATCATGTCCACGCCCGCAATGCTCTTGAACAATTCGCCGGAGAGATGCTGCGAGGTTCCGGTTCCGGCCGAACCGAAACTGAGTTTGCCCGGCTGCGATTTACCCAGTGCCATCAGTTCCCTGGCGCTACCTGCCGGCACCGCGGCATTGACCACCAGCACGTTCTTTTGCACCACCGACACCGATACCGGCGTGAAATCGCGCACCGCGTCAAAGGGCATGCGCGCGCCGTACAAACTCGGATTGATGCCATGCGTTGCGCTCGAACCCATCACCAGCGTATAGCCGTCCGGAGCGCTCTTGGCGACATAGTCGGCGCCAATGTTGCCACCGGCCCCGGTGCGGTTTTCGACCAGCACGTTCTGGCCCAGTGATTCACTCAGTTTCTGCGCCAGGTTGCGCGCCAACTGGTCGAGGGCGCCACCGGCGCCGAAGGGGTTGACGATGATTACCGGCTTGACCGGGTAGGCCTGCGCGCGCGCCACGGACGGCGCCAGCGCCGTCGCCGCCAACAACAGCGCCGTGATTGCCGAAAGGCTTTGTTTTTTCATGATTCATTCTCCTTGGACATGATTTTTTGAAAATTTATTTTTCCAGAATTATCAGTGCATCGACAGCCATCGCCCCACGCCCCTGCAACAGCACGACAAAGGGGTTGATCTCAATCTCCAGCAGATTTTCCCGCGCCACGGCGTATCGGGACAGGCGCACCATGGCGTCCACCAGCGCCTCGATGTCGGCGCGCCGGGCACCGCGAAAGCCCTGCAACAGGCGCCCGGCGAGCGTGCGCGCTATCAGGGCGCGCGCGCCATCGGGCGTGCAAGGGCACTGGGTGAACGCCACGTCGCGCAATAACTCAACCATCGTGCCGCCGAGGCCGAACATCAGCATCGGGCCGAATTGCGCATCGACACGCACGCCGATGACCGTTTCAATGCCGCCCTCGAGCATGGCCTCCAGCGTGTAGCCGTCAAACTGGGCCTGCGGATTGCGCTCGCGCATCGCCGCCGCCGCCGCCGTGACGGCCGCCTCGCTGTCGAGGCGCAAGGCCACCAGGCCCGCCTCGGTCTTGTGCGCGACGCCGCGCGCAATGCCCTTGAGCACCAGCGGAAAACCGAGCGCGCGCGCCGCCGCCGGCAGCGCGTCCGCCCCGGAGACGAATACGGGCATCAGCACCGGAAAGCCGGCGCGCTGCAATTCGGCCTTTGCCTCGGTCTCGGCCAGCAGCCTTGGCGCCACCTCGTCCTGCCCCGCTTCAGGCGCTTGCGCCGCGTCAGGAAATGTATCCGCGCCTCCGGCCAGTGCCGCGGCCACCAGGCGTGCCGCGGCGCGGGCGCTGCGCGCGACCGCGATGTCCAGCGCATGGGCGCCGGCAAATCCGGCTTCGACCGGCGTTCCGGACATCGGCAGGATCACCGCCGGCTTGCCGCAATGCGCCAGCACGCCGAGCGCAGCATCTAGCAATTGATTGGATCGTTCGTCGCGCGGCGCGCCGACGCCGATCCAGACCACGGCGTCGATGCCTTCGTCCGCTGCGGCGATTTGCAATGCGGCACGCGCCGCATCCGTGTCGGAGAACACGCTGCTGCCGACATCAAAGGGATTGGCGGCGCGGATGAAATGGTTGCCCAGCGCTTCGCAGCGCGCCACTGTCTTGTCACTCAAGGCAGGCACCGCAAGCCCTTCGCGGCTCAACGCGTCGGCCAGCACCGATGCGCCGCCGCCAGACAGCGTATAGATCAGCACGCGCCGCCCTTGCGTACGGGCGACCGGCGCGCGCCGGCGCAGCATGCGCGCCACCGGCAGCAAATCTTCCGGCTCCTCGACCCGCAGCACGCCTTCTTCACGGCATACCGCGTCGAACACCTCGTCCGAACCGGCCATGGCGCCGGTGTGCGATCGCACCGCCTGCCGGCCCACCTCCGACACGCCGGCCTTGAACAAGGCCACCCGCTTGCCCAGGGCACGCGCGCGCCGCGCCAGCGCGACAAAGGCGGCGCCGTCGGAGAGCCCCTCCACCATCAGCGCCAGCGTTTCAATTTCGTCGCGCTCCAGCAGGAATCCCGCAGCCTGCTCGAGCGTGACATCGACGCCGTTGCCGACGTGCATGAACGCCTCGACACCGACGCCCGCGTCCTCTCCATTGAGCAGCAATCCACCGAGCATGGCGCCGCTCTGGCACACCACCCCGATGGGCCGCCGGTGGCGGAATGCAATGTGTTCGAACGAGCTGTTATAGGCCACGCAGTAGCCCGAGGCCGCCGCGCCGACGCCGATACAGTTGGGTCCGAGCACGCGCATGGTCGAGCCGGCCAGCAACTCGCGCAAGGCCTGTTCGCGGCGCAAACCCTCGGCGCCGGACTCGCCCCAGCCGGAACTGCAGATCACCGCCGCGCTGACCCCGGCGCGCACGCATTCGGCCACGGCATCGAGGGTGGCGTCTGCCGGCAAGGCGATCACCGCTGCATCCACAGCCATGGGTAGTGCGCTCACCGAGGGCAGGCAGGGCACGTCGAACAGCGTGGTATGCGCCTGCGCATGCTTGGGGTTGACGGCGTACAACGCGCCGGAAAAGCCCAGGCGCAGGCAGTGGCGCAGGCCGCGCGAAGCCGGCGCATTGACCCGCTCCGAGGCGCCGATAAAGGCAATTGAGCGCGGCGCGAGCATCGCCTCGAGGCTGCCACGCACCGCCGCTCCGCCGTCCGCTGCTGCGTTCATTTACATCTTGCCGGCGTAGTTGACCTCGAAGGCCGCGGTCGGGTCGCTTTGCACGCCATAAGGGGGAATCGGATAGCGGATGCCGCGCGCGGCCAGCCAGTCGAGTCCGAGCACCACTTCTTCGAGGTGCTCCATGCGCAGTGCGATCAGCAGCTCGTCGTCCTGTACGCCGCCGAAGCGGCGCTCGGCAAAGCACGGGATGGCAACACTGGGCTCGCCGGTGGCGAGGCCGCGGCCCCAGGAGTCGGCACACGCCGTCTCCCCGGTGACGGTGAAATCACAGCGCACATAGTTACGGTGCTGCAAAGCGTTGATCAGCAGCATCATCTGGCCCGGCGTGGCATAGACCAGCACCGAGTCGGGCGGATCGAGGCGCGCCTTGGCCAGCGGCGCGGCGACCACGCCGACGTATTTTCCGGACGGCACCCGCGGCATCTGGGCCTGGTGCTTGCGCGCCCCCTCAACCGTGGCGAACCAGACGTTGTGGAACATGCGGCCATCGAGATATTTTTCGCCGGGTGCATTGAGGCCCATCACACCGCCGCAATTGCTGTCGGCGACGACATTGTCGTGCGTCGCGCCGAGGGTCCAGCCGAGCCACCGCGCCTGCCCGATGAGCTGGCACATCGAAAAACGCACACCCGGTTTGGGACGGCGCAGGCCGGTGACCGCGTCCATCGCCTCGTGCGTCTCGAACAGCTTCAGCGCCAGAGGGTCGCTGCGCAGGCGCAAGCCCTTGCACAACGCTGCGGATACCGTCTCGTAATCGTGTGCCGCCATGGCTATTTCACCTCGACCTTGAACGACACCTGGCCCCAGCTGCCGTTGCAAAAACCGGCGTCCTGGCAACTGAAATGGTTGAACCACATTTCGTTCGGATCGAGGCCCGAGGCGATGCGGTCATGCGCCATCGCCGCATGTATGGTCATCGGTGCGACGGCGTAAATGCACACGTTGCACGACTTCACCACCCCTGCCGCGCTCACTTCTATGGTATCGCCAAGCTTGAAGCCGGCGGCGCAGCCGTGACTGGCGACCACGGTGGCGACAATGGTCTTGCGGTTAGCCTCGGGCAGCGCCTCGGCCGCGCGCCGCTTGCGCTCGTCGGCCTTGAACGTGGCCATTTCTTCATCGGTGTAGCCAAGGCTTTTCTGGAACTTGTCCCAGTTGAATGGCCTTGCCGCCGGTTTCGGATCGGTTGTGTCAGACATGCTTGCCTCCTCGTCTGTATCGGTGAAACTGCAGGCTTCAAAATCCCGGTTTCAAAATCCCCGTGTGAGTAGCGACTTCACGTAGTCCGTCTGCCGCGCCCGCACTTTTTCGGCCGCCTCGGCGCCGAGCCAGCCCGCCAGATCGACAGCCTCGAAACGGCCGCGCGCATAGCGCTCCGACTCCCTGAACGGCGCGGTCGCATCGATATAAACCTTGCGGCCCGTACCGGCGGCGTCGCCCTCGGCCAGCATGCCACTGACCTTGGCCAGAGGCGACAGCATCAGGCCGTCCTTCATGTCGCTGCGGGTGATCAGCGCCCACAGCACGTCGTCGGCGTTGGTGATGTCGATGTCGTGGTCAACCGCGATCACCCAACCAAGGTCCGAATGCGCGGACAGCGCGCCAAACGCCAGGTTGTTCTGCAGGCCCTCGTCGCGAAAACTTTTGCGGTTGATGCGTATCACCACGCCGAGACATCCGCGCATCGCCTGTAACACATGGCAGGTGTCGAACACGCGCGGACTGATACGACGGCAGGCGTCGAACACCGAGGCCTCGGCCGGCAGCGCCATCAGGTTGGTGGTTTCGGCGTTGACCGCCAGCGGAAACCAGTACACGTAGTCCTTACGGTGGGTGATGGCCGTGACCTTGAATTCCCAGACCTTCCAGGCGCGTCCCATGTAGCCGCCGGCCTCGGGCATCATGCCCTTGACACCGTCCTGCCCGGAGTCCTCCTCGGAAACCAGTTGCGTGGTGTCGATATAGCCCTCGAGCACCAACTCCGCCTCGCCCAGGGACCAGGCGCCCGGCTGGGTCAGACTGGGCACAATGCTCACAGGCTCGCCCTGTATCGCCCCGGCCATGCCCAACTCGTCATAGCCGAACGGCGTCAGCGTCTGCTGCGTGCTGCCCGAGCAGGCGAGCAGCACCGCAGGGCCGGCGCCGACATTCACCGTGATCGGCACCTGCATGTGCCCCGCCTTGCGGTACTTGCGAGCAATCTCGAGCAAATGCCGCCCGGCCTGGATGGTGATGCAGGTGCGGTCCATGCCGAGCACCCGCATGCGGTGATAGGAACCGTTGAACGCGCCGGTTTCCGGGTCGCGCACAAAGGCGATGCCGCCGGTGATGACGTAACCGGCATCCTCCCTGGTCTGCTGCGTTACCGGCACCGTCTTGAAGATGTCGATATCCGAGACGATGGCATGGTCCTGGCACGCTGCTTTCACGACTTCGACCGAAGCGACCGGATTGAGCGCGGCATCGGCGAGAAACCGCGGCAGATACGCCGGGTCAACGCCGCACAGGCGCGCAATGCGCTCGCGGCTGCCGAAAATATTGGAAATGACACTGCGCCCGGGATGCCCGGTGACGCTTTTGAACAGCACCGCAGGTCCGTTGTCGGTGGCGCGCGCAACCGCGGCAATTTCAAGATAGGGATCGGCGGACCGCTCTATTTCGAGCAGATCGCCGTGACTGCGCGCCTCTGCGACGAGGGCGGTCAGGCTGGTGATGCCGCGCATGGGTACTTCTCCTTGGTGAGACCCGGACTACTGCTTTATTTGTCGGGTGCGGCCGCTTGCATTTGTACGTACAATACTTTAGACGCCTGACCCGGCCCGGTCAAGCGCCGATAGTCGAAACGATAAGGGAAACATCAAGGAAAGGAGCACCCGCGTGAGCACCGCACAAAGCACGGATGGCGCGCGCCGCAGCCGTGCCTTCCAGCCCATCGTCACGGCCTTGTTGCGCGATATCGACGGCGGACGCTACGCCATTGGCGACCGCCTGCCGACCGAAGCGGATTTATGCGGACACTTCGGCGTCAGCCGCTTCACCGTCAGAGCCGCCTTGGCCCAGCTCGAAGAGCGCGGCATCGTCAGGCGCAGGCCGAAAATCGGCACCGTCGTCAGTGCCACAGCGCCTAAAGCGGAATACGCCGTATCGGTCGGCAGCCTGTCCGAACTGCTGGCGTTTCTAGACTCGACGCTGGTAACGCCGCTGAAAGTCGGGGAGATCAGCGCCGACAAGGCCGTCGCGCGCGACCTTGGTTGCGCCGTTGGCGAGACATGGATACGGATTCAGACGGTACGCACCCAAACCGGCCGCAGCGTGCCGATTTCGCTGACCGATTATTACCTGCGCCCGCGCTTCAAGGCCATCGTGCGCGAAATCGGCAGGAAGCCGGGCCCGGTCTATCCCTTGCTGGAAAAAAAGTACAAGGTGTTGATCGCCGCGATCGAACAGGATATCGGCGCCTGCCTGCTGCCGGCGGCCATGGCACGCACGCTGTCAGCCAAGACGCACTCGGCGGCGCTGCGGGTGATCCACCGCATGGTGTCGGCCAGCGACGGCGCGCTTTATTGCACTGTCAGTGTCTATCCGGCTGAGCGTTTTCGTTACGTCCAGGCGCTCAAGCGCAGCCAATAACCCCGCCAGGGGTGTCTGCGCCGCATGGACGCCAGCTGGAAAGCCTTGCCTGGCGGGGCTTTCCAGCCATCATGCGGATTTTCGACCTAGCGGTAGTCGTTCGAGCGCGAGTCGCCCTGGCGATAGTCGCTCTGGCGGTAGTCGTTTGAACGCGAATCGCCCTGGCGATAGTCGTTGGAGCGGTAGTCGTTTGAACGCGAATCGTTCGAATACGCCGCCACCGGCTGGCGGTCTTCGATGATGCCCACGGCGACCGTGACGCGCGAGCCCGGGTTGTACGGCAGCGTGGTGGCGATGTCGCGGCCGTTGTAGCGATAGACCACGTTATAGCCCTTGACCACTTCGCGCGTCGATTCGATGACGGCACAACGCTGCTGCTGGCCCTGCGCCTGCTGCTGCGGCGCGCGGTTGTCGATGCGGTCACCGACGACGGCACCGGCAACGGCACCGACCGCCGTGGCTGCGGTATTGCCGCGCCCGCCGCCGACCTGGTTGCCAAGAATGGCGCCGGCGAGGCCGCCGACGATGGAGCCGGTGTAGGAGCGGTCGCGTTGTGGCGCGGCCTGCGGCGGCGGCACATTGGAGCAGTCCTGGCGCTCATCGCGCACGCGCTCGATGATCGGGGACGAGGAAACCACTTGCGCGATGTCGGTGAAATCGCCGGCCTGCGCGAACAGCGGCGCGAGCGACAAGGCCGCGAGGGTGACTCGGGCAAAGGGAATCGTTTTCATCATGGTTTCCTTTCCTGCGTATTCTTGTTAAAGGGGCTGGTTAAAGGGTGTGGCCGGACTGCGCCGCGACTGCGACGGAGCCGCAAGACAGGGAAGGAGCCTTGGGTTCGGAACCGTCGCAGCGCGAGCACAGCCGTGCCACGAGGCCCATTTGAACAGCCGGTTGTAAGCAGGATGTGTCGCGATCACGCGACATTGTGAGAATTGGTAACAGCTAACGCCAGGCGCCGTTGCCAGGCCCGGCCGGGGCCGGACCGGCTCAGCCGGCGGCGTTCAGCCCACCCATTTACGGGCGTTGCGGAACAGCCGCATCCAGGCGCTGTCGCCGGTCCATTCGGGCGGGTGCCAGGACATCTGCGCCGCGCGGAACACCCGCTCCGGATGCGGCATCAGCGCGGTAAAGCGGCCGTCGGCGGTGGTGACGCCGGTGAGGCCGTCGGGCGCGCCGTTCGGATTCTTCGGATAGACGGCGGTGCGCTTGCCCTGATGATCAACAAAGTGCAGCGCCGGAATGACGCGCTGCTGATGACCTGACTCGCGAAACACCGCCCGTCCCTCGCCGTGCGCAATCACCACCGGCATGCGACTGCCTTCCATACCGGCGAAAAACAGCGACGGGCTTGCCGGCACTTCGACCATCACCAGCCGCGCCTCGAATTGCTCGGAGCGGTTCTTGACGAACTTGGGCCAGTGTTCGGCGCCGGGAATGAGTTCGGTAAGGTTGGCCATCATCTGGCAGCCGTTGCAGATGCCCAGCGCAAAACTGTCGTTACGCGCAAAAAACGCACTGAATTCATCGCGCGCACGGTCGTTGAAGAGTATGGACTTGGCCCAGCCCTCACCACCGCCCAGCACATCGCCATAGGAAAACCCGCCGCAGGCGGCAAAACCGCGAAAGTCGGCGAGCGAACGGCGGCCGGAAATGAGGTCGCTCATGTGCACGTCCACCGTGGCGAAACCGGCGCGGTCGAAGGCCGCCGCCATCTCCACCTGGCCGTTGACGCCTTGCTCGCGCAGGATGGCAATGGCCGGACGCGCAGCTTTGGCAATATACGGCGCGGCAATGTCCGCGCCCGGATCGTAAGCCAGACTGGCATGCAGGCCGGCGTCGGCTTCATCGAGCACGCCGTCGTATTCCTCCTGCGCGCACTGCGGATTGTCACGCAGGCTTTGCATGCGCCAGGTGGTCTCCGACCAGATGCGCTGCAACTCCACGCGCGGCGCCGAGAACACCGGTTTGGCATTGCGCAGCATGCGCATCTGGCCGGTCTTGTTGGGTGCGCCGATGAGGTGGGCCACCAGCCCGGCCTCGCGCAGGCTGGCGAGCACTCCATTGCGCTCAGCAGCGCGCACCTGCACCACCGCCCCCAGTTCCTCGGCAAACAGCGCGGCGAGCATGCGCTCGTCGCTGCGCCCCTGCAAAATACCCGGCGTGCGTTCACTGCCGTCAACATCGAGCGCCTGCGCGTCATAGGCCAGCAGATCAAGATTCAAGGTCACGCCGCAGTGGCCGGCAAACGCCATCTCGCACACCGTGGCGTAAAGGCCGCCGTCCGAACGGTCATGGTAGGCCAGCAATTTGCCGCCGGCGTTAAGGGCTTGCACCGCCTTGAAGAAACGCGGCAGCACGGCGGCGTCATCGACATCCGGTGCGGCATTGCCCATCTGCCCGTACACCTGCGCGAGTATCGAACCACCCAGACGGTTGCGGCCCGCGGCAAGGTCGATCAGCAGCAGTTCGGTGTCGCCCTGGTCCAGTTTGAGCTCGGGTGTCAGCGTGCGCCTCGCATCGGCACAGGCGGCGAAAGCCGAAATGATCAGCGACACCGGCGACACCACCTCGCGCGCCCTGCCCGCGTCGTCATTCCAGGCGGTGCGCATCGACAGCGAATCCTTGCCGACCGGGATGCTGACGCCGATGGCGATGCAAAGGTCGGCCACGGCGCGCACGGTATCGAACAACGCCGCGTCCTCCCCGGCGTAACCGGCCGGCGACATCCAGTTGGCCGAGAGCTTGAGGCCGGCCAGCGACGTGATCGCCGCCGCGGCGATATTGGTGATGGCCTCGCCCACCGCCATGCGACCGGAGGCCGGTGCGTCAATCAGCGCCAGCGGCGTGCGCTCGCCCATCGCCATTGCTTCGCCATCAAAGCCCTCGAAGCCGTACAAGGTCACGGCGCAATCGGCCACCGGCACCTGCCACGGACCGACAAAGGGGTCGCGCGAACACAGGCCGCCGACAGTACGGTCGCCTATTGAAACGAGAAAGGTCTTGTCGGCGACGGACGGATGCCGCAACACGCGGCGGCAGGCCTCGTCGATACCCATCACATCGACGTCCAGTCGCGGCAGGTCGCGCCGCAGATGCGTCACATCACGCGTCATGCGCGGCGGTTTGCCCAGTACCACCTCCAGCGACATGTCCACCGGCGCCACCGGCTTGTCGCCAAACTGCGCATCCGACACCAGCAGGCGGTCCTCTTCGGTGGTCTCGCCCAGCACCGCGAACGGGCACCGCTCGCGCGCGCACAAGCTGCTGAAACTATCGAGCTTATCCGGTGCGATGGCGAGCATGTAGCGCTCTTGCGACTCGTTGCACCAGATTTCGCGCGGCGACATGCCCGACTCTTCGGACGGCGCGGCGCGCAGATCAACGCGGGCGCCGCGTCCCGACAAATGCGCGAGTTCGGGCAGTGCATTGGACAGCCCGCCGGCGCCGACGTCGTGAATGGACAGAATCGGATTGTCGGCGCCAAGCTGCCAGCAGCGGTCTATGACTTCCTGGGCGCGACGCTCGATTTCGGCGTTGCCGCGCTGCACCGAATCGAAATCGAGGTCTTCGGTATTGGCGCCGGTGTCCATGCTCGAAGCGGCACCGCCACCCATGCCGATCAGCATGCCGGGCCCACCCAGTTGCACCAGCAGCGTCCCCGCGGGCAGACCGCGCTTTTGCACATGCTCGGCGGCGATGTTGCCGATGCCGCCGGCGATCATGATCGGCTTGTGATACCCGCGCGTCACGCCATCGACCTCCGCCTCAAAAGTACGGAAGTAGCCGGCGAGATTGGGACGGCCGAATTCATTATTGAACGAGGCCGCACCTATCGGGCCGTCGAGCATGATTTGCAGCGCCGAAGCTATGCGCGCGGGTTTGCCAAAATCCTGTTCCCATGGCTGCTCTGCGCCGGGGATGCGCAGGTTAGACACCGTGAATCCGACCAGCCCGGCCTTGGGTTTGCCGCCGCGCCCGGTCGCGCCCTCGTCGCGAATTTCACCGCCGGAGCCGGTGGCCGCGCCGGGAAAGGGCGATATCGCCGTCGGATGATTGTGCGTCTCGACCTTCATCAGCGTATGCGTCAGCGCATCGTGATAGCCGTAACTGCCCGCACCGTCCGGATAAAAGCGCCGGAACTGCGCCCCCGCCATCACCGCCGAGTTGTCGGAATAGGCGACCACGGTGCCATCGGGATGGGCTTTGTGCGTTTCGCGGATCATGCCGAACAGGCTTTCCGCGCGCGGCACGCCGTCTATCACCCACGAAGCGTTGAAAATCTTGTGGCGGCAATGCTCGGAGTTGGCCTGCGCAAACATGGTCAGTTCGGCGTCGGTCGGATTGCGGCCGACGCTGCCAAAGTGCGCCATCAGGTAATCGATTTCATCCGGCGACAGCGCGAGGCCCATGTCGCGATTGGCCTGCTCCAGCGCCACCCTGCCGGGCGCGAGATCGACTACACCGAGTGGACGCGGCGCGACATGGCGGAACAGCCCGTGGGCATCATCAAGACGTTCGAGCACCGCCTCGACCATGCGGTCGTGAACCAGCGGCAGTACCGAGGTGCGTTGCGCCGCCAGCACTTTGCCTGAAGAAAAATACCAGGCGCAGCCGCGTTCGATGCGCGTTACCGCATCAAGGCCGCATTGGCGGGCAATGTCGGTGGCTTTTGAAGACCAGGGCGAGATGGTGCCAAAGCGCGGTGTCACCAGCAGCATCGCGTCGGTGACCGGCCCGGCGGCATCGCCATAGGCCAGCAGGCGTTGCAGCTTGTCCTGCTCGGCCGCGCTGAGCGGCCGCGACACTTCGACGAAATGCCAGTAGCAGGCGGTGACCAGCGTAAGTGCTGATGGCCCGCCCGCCGGCGCCAGGGCGGCGAGGCGCGCGTTGAGCTTGTCGAGTCGAAAGGCGGAGAGGGCTGAACCGCCGCGCAGAGTAAGAATATCCGGCATTTGCGCGCCGATTATAGCGGTGAATGGGGCGGGACGAGCGACTCGGGTGGGACTATGGATTAGCTGATTGAGTAATTGGCGCCAGCTCCTGGTTCACCCCTTCACCCCTTCACTCCTTCACCCAATCACTCT
>CAYLPI010000016.1:30526-38530 GCA_964385505.1 uncultured Bordetella sp. | reverse complement strand
GGTGTTTCCGGCGCCGCCCCGCTCTTTTTGTCGTGGGGAAAAGCGTGAACCATTTGACGCGGGAGGGTGGCGTGATGAAGAGGCTACCAACCGGCTCGAACTCAGCCGGTTTCAGCCTGATCGAATTGGTTGTGGTCATGATTATCGTGGCCGTACTCGCGGCCATTGCCCTGCCGCGGGGCAATACTGACGCGGCCATGTTGTCTGCCGAGGCAGAGCGACTCGCTGCAGAAATCCGCTACGCACAATCGCTGGCCATGACCCGCGGAGACCCGGCCTGGATTTTGTTCAGCGGCAATAATGGTTACGAGTTTCATCTGAGCAGTGTGGTTGGCGTAATTCCTCATCCGGCCGGCGAGGCCAGCCCGGTCAGGCTGCAGACCGGGAGCACAGTCTCGTTAACCGGCCTGCCGGGCAACCTGGTGGGGTTTGATGGTTTGGGTAAGCCCTACACCAATGTTCCGTCCAACACGGCGCTTTTGGTCAATGCCGATATCAGCGTGAGCCGCGGCGTGGAGGTGCGCACGGTGCGCGTGTATTCCGAGACGGGCCTGGTGCGGGTTTGTGCGGTGCCATCGAGTTCTACGGTATGTTGAGCGCACGTGCCATCACGGCGTCCGGCGGGGCTACGCTGGTCGAGCTGATCGCGTTTTTGGTCATTGTCTCGATAGGCGCGGTGGCATTGCTGGGCTCGTACTGGAATATCCTGCCGCGTGCGCCGACTCCGGCGCAGATCACCCAGGCCACGCTGCTCGCCCAGGAGCGCCTGGAATTGATTTCCGCGCAGCGAAGCATCCTCGGTTTCGGCAGTCTTGCTCTTGACCCGTGCCGCAGTTCTGCGGTCGGTGTCTGCACCCCGCCCCGGGGATTCAGCATCCAGGTCGTCGGCGATAACGCCCTGGTGGCCTGGCTATCCAACCCCGCCACCACACACCGTCAGGTAACTGTCGAAGTAAGCGCCTCAGGTACGCGCCTGGCGCGGCAAATAACCGTGTTTACGAACTACTGAAATGCGATCTCCAAGCGAGCGGAATTTACGCGGGGTGACCCTGGTCGAACTGGTGGTCGTCATGGTCATCCTCGCGGTGCTGGTGGCCGCAGTGCTGCCGATACTGAGCGGCGGGTTCAATACCTACTTTGCCGGGCGCGACGTCATGAGCACGGACAGCCAGGTACGCCCGGCGATGGAGCGCATCACCAGAGAGCTGCGCCAGATACGCTCGGCGACACCGGCTGACCTGACGATCTCCATCGCATCGCAAATCACCTTCAACGATTTCAACAGCAACACCGTGGTGTTTTCACATTCTGCGGCGACAGGGACGGTCAATCGCAATGGCCAGCCCCTCACCGACCGTGTCGGGAGCCTTGCCTTTTTTTACTGGCAGAGCAACGTTATTTCCACGGCTGCGGCACCGGGGACGGTTTCTTACGTCACGGTGCAAATGACGGCAACTGCCGGCAGTGTCAGCGCTGTTTACCGCACGACCGTCCGTCCATCGAATTTTTGATGTTACCCCGCCGGCGCGCATCACTGCTGATTGCCGCGATTGCACTGATCCTGGTGATCGCGGGACTGGTGGCGCGCCTCAGCGTTCTCGCTGTGAGAGGTGGTGCCTCCGGGGCGGGATAGTCGCATTCGGGAAATGCACTGGCGAATGCAAACGCCGCTATGGAGCAGGCGACGTACCGGTTCGTAACCGGCGCCACCGGTACGGCCTGCATGTCGAGCGGGATCACGGCGACGCCCGAGGAAATTCTAGAGATGCGGCTCACCGGCGGGGCGGCAACCTGGAGCGGCTTTACGACGATCTGGGGAGGGCGCAACGACACCAATACCAACACGGACGGCAGGCAGACCTTTGCCGCGCGCAAGGCTATCCTGATTTTCGGCCGGGAATACTTTCCTTAGCGGGCAACCGGCCCCCACCCCCGTCAAGGCGATGGATTTGCAGCGAGTGGAGCGTCATGACCGGGCGTGGATGGGCAATTGGCGGCGGCGTTTCGGCGAGTCGCTCTGTCCGGGGCAGAATTTGTCCCGCTCCGGTGCTGGAGTCTGTTGATTAAGCTATTGAAAACGCAATGGCGACAGGGGCTTAAGTCGGCTGTGCAGGGGGCAATCGATGCACTTTGGGGCATGCCGCTGGCATATCGCTGTAGCAACCTAGGTCGGACGCTGAAATTTGCGTGTCCTGATCCTGAAATAGTCATTGACAACAATGATTTATTTCACTATTTTCAAGTGAATTTACTGCAGTGGCGGCGTATGGGCTGGTTTTTCTCAAAACCGACGGCGGTTCCGGGCTGGATGACTATCAGCATTGATCCTGATGTCACCAAGCTCGCCCATGTTTCTTTCAACAGTGAAGGCAGGCCGGTGGTTGGCACCTGGTCGGTAATCCGGCAGCCAAGCGGACAGACGCTGCAACAACTCAGTCGCAATCTGAACCTTGCCAATTACCATTGTTCAACCCTGCTCAGGCCCGGCGACTATCAGTTGTTGCTGGTGGAGGCGCCAAATGTCACGCCGGACGAATTGAAGGGAGCCATACGCTGGAAAATCAAGGATCTGATCGAATACCACGTCGATGATGCGACCATCGACGTTCTCGATATTCCGGCGCCCGCAGGAAAGGCGCATTCGATGTACGCGGTATCCGCACGCAACGATTTGCTGCAGCGACAGATCAAGGATTTCGAGGGGGCGCAGATTCCGCTGGAGGTGATCGACATTCCCGAAACGGCGCAGCGCAATATGGCGCAGCTTTTCGGCGATGTCGAAAGGGCAGTGGCGATGGTCTCGTTCGACCTTGCCGGAGGCTTGCTGACCATTTCGTACGCCGGCGAGTTGTATCTCGCGCGCAGGATAGAGGTTGCATGGGACCATCTTGCGGCCGAAATCGATGCCGAACGGCAGCGTTATCTGGAGCGGGTGACGACGGAGTTGCAGCGGTCTTTGGATCATTTTGAGCGGCAATTTACGCATTTGTCGGTGACGCAACTGTTGCTCGCCCCCTTGCCGACGGAACTGGGTATCGCCGCGTATCTTTCCGCCAATATTGCGGTCCCGGTACGCGCTGTCGATATTGCCGAGGTGATGGACCTGCCTCAGACACCCGAGATGGGACCGGAAGCACAGTGGCGTCTGTTCCACGTGCTTGGCGCGGGCTTGCGTCGTGAAAGCAAGGCGCTATGAGCCAGCAGATAAACCTGTTCAATCCGATTTTTCTGCGGCAAAAGAAATACTTTTCCGCGATAGCGGCGGTGCAGGCGGTCGGTCTGCTGTTGCTCGGTATGCTGGCCTTTTACGCCTTTGCGGTGTTCGAGGTTGACGGGCTTACACGACAGGCTTCCGCTCTTGAGCGGGGACAACGCGCCGCGCAGGAGCGCCTGACCAGGGTCACCGCCGAATTTGGGGCCAAGCCGGCTGATCCGGCGATTGGGGCTGCAGTAAAGCGGCTGCAGGCGGAACTTGACGCGCGGCGCGGCGTGCTCGTTGCGCTCGAATCCGGAGGCTTTGGTTCGGATCGCGGTCTGGCCGAATACATGCGAGCGCTTTCGCGTCGCGTGGTTCACGGTCTCTGGCTGACCGGCTTCAGCATCGAAGAGGGCGGTGAAAATTACCGCATCAGTGGTCTGGCCTTGAGCGCGGAACTCGTTCCGGCTTTTGTGCGGGGACTCGGGGTCGAGAAAACCATGCGCGGACGCACACTCGACAACATGACGCTGTCAACGCAAGCGTTTGCGTTCACCCCCGCACGCGCAACGCAAGCGCTACAGGTGCCGGTCATCGCGTTTGTGCTGAGTTCGGGCATGGCAGCGGAGGCGGAGTCCGCACCCGAGGCGGCGGCAGCGCCTTCCACACCGGTCTCGCCGGTACCGCCGGCGACGGTTACGCCCGCGGCGTCAAAGGCCGGTAACTGATCATGGACAAGCTCAGGTTGTTCCTTCAAAGCTACGCCGACCGGATCGATGCTCTCAGTCTGCGCGAGCGTGTGTTGGTGTTTCTTGCCACGGTGGCGGTGCTGTTTCTGATTTACAACGCGGTGCTGCTCGAGCCCTTGCTGGCCAGGCAGAAAACCATGTCCGCCAGTTTGCAGCAGCGCCAGGGTGAAGTGACGCTCATCGAACAGCAGATTCAGGGGGTATTGCAACGCCGTGGGGATGATCCGAATGCGGCCGGTCGCGCGGCACAGCAGGATCTGGAGACCCGGCTTGCAGGCCTTGATCGTCAGTTGCTCGAGCGGCAAGGCCGCCTGGTGCCGCCGGATCGCGTGGTCAAGTTGCTGGAGTCGATGTTGCGTGACAACCGGCGCCTTCAAGTGGTGTCTTTGCGCAGTATTCCCCCGGTGGTACTGGGCTCGGCGCCGGGCACTACGGCGGCGGCGCCGGCCGCAACTGCGGCAGCCGATCGCGGTCTGTATCGGCATGGCATAGAAGTGAGCCTGCGCGGGAGCTATCCCGACCTCGTGGCTTATGTCGCGGCGCTGGAGGCCTACAAGGACAGGTTTTACCTCGGTGCCAGCGCGATGAGTGCAAACGGCGTTGATGCGACGCTGAATCTGAGTCTCTACACGATCAGTCTCAGCAGTAAATGGGTGACGTTTTGAAGCGCGTCCTGATCGCGGGTATCGCCATGGCCATGTTCGCGGCTTCGATGGCCGCACGGGCGCAGGTGCTCGCCGACCCGACCAGGCCGCCGGCGGATTTGCTTGCGGGGGCGGCCGTAGGCGGGACTCAAACCTCTAGTGCATTGCAATCAATACTTTTGTCTAAGGGGCGTAAAATCGCGGTCATCAACGGTCAGTCCGTTCCGCTCGGAGGCAGGTACGGTAACGCCACTCTGGTTGCAATATCGTCGGGCGAAGTTACTTTGAAAAGCGAACAGGGGGTCGAGGTGATGAAACTCTATCCAGGCATCGGTAAAACCGCGCCTTCTTCCGCGCCTGGAAAAGCCGTAAAGGGAGTAGCGAAATGATTAACCGCATCCTTCTCATGGCCGGGATGGTCCTGGTGCTCGCCGCGTGTGCCAGCGAGCCGCCCCGCCTGCAAAAAGTGGACGCGGGGATCATTGCGGAAATGAACAAGGCGAGGGTGCCGGTGCAGGCTCCGATGCAGCAGCCCGCCGAAGTCAATCTCGCTTTAATGCCGCCTTTGCGCGCAGCCCTTCCGGCCGGTCCCCGTCAGCCGCTTGAATCGAAATTCGATCTCGTCGTCAGCAACGGCGCGGCGAAAGATATTTTCATGTCGCTGGTGTCGGGTACGCGTTACAGCATGATCGTTCACCCAGAGGTGAGCGGCTTGTTGTCCGTGAATCTCAAGGATGTCACGATCCGTGAAGCGCTGGAGGCGGTTCGCGAGGTCTATGGCTACGAATTCAAGATCGACGGCACGCGGATATATATTCAGCCGGCCGGACTGCAGACGCGGGTATTCCAGGTCAACTACCTCACGGGCGCACGCCAGGGCAGAAGCGACATGCGGGTTACCTCCACCTCGCAGGCGGCCGGGACTGCTGTTGCTACCGCCGGAACGGCGGGCGGCGCCGTTACCGCTCCCAATGCCGCATCCGGGCCGCCTTCGCTCAACCCGGGCGCTACTGGTGCCCTCAGCGGCAGCTCCGCCGGTGCCAACCCCGAGGCGAGCAGGCTGTCGACGGTGACCTTGACCGATTTATGGCAGGAGATTGCCTTTTCCTTGCGCGCGATTGTCGGAATCACCACGGCTGCTGTAAGTCCGGATGGACGCAGCGTCATCATCAGTCCGCAATCTGGCGTGGTGGTGGTGCGTGCGCTGCCACACGAACTGCGCAGCGTTGACAATTACCTCAAGGCAATGCGTGTATCGATCGAACGGCAGGTGATGATAGAGGCGAAAATCATCGACGTGACATTGAGCGAGGGCTATCAAAACGGCGTGAACTGGGCGGCGTTTCCGACCAGCGGCCTCGCCGGCGGCCTGAGCAATTCAGCCGGCGGCGTAGGCCTCACCGGCGCGCTCTCTGACGGCAACTTTGGTGCCAATCCGACCGCACGGACCATTGCCGCGTTCGGTGCGGGGCTGGCCGCCGGGGCGAGCCCTGCGGGGGCTTTCGGCCTGGCGTTTCAGACCAACAACTTCGCCGCGGTGCTGAGTTTTCTGGAAAGCCAAGGGTCGGTTCAGGTGTTGTCGAGTCCGCGCATTGCTGCGACCAATAATCAAAAAGCGGTTCTGAAAGTGGGAACGGATGAAATCTACGTCACCAACGTCACCTCGGCGTCGATCAGTTCGACCAACGCCCTAACCGGTGCAACCACCACCACTACTCGTGGCGTTCCAACCACCGGCACGCTGTTCTCAGGAATATCACTCGACATCACGCCGCAAATCGACGACATCGGCAACATCACCCTGCACATCCACCCGCTGGTGAGCAAGGTCACCGAGAAAAACCTGGTCATCAATTTCGGCGATGCCAACCAGACCTTTCCGGTCGCCAGCAATGAAGTGAGCGAATCCGACACCATCGTGCGTGCCCAGGACGGCAATATCGTGGTGCTCGGCGGCTTGATGAAGGTTGAGATGCGCGACAACCGGGGCGGTATCCCGGGCCTCAACGACACGCCGGGCTTCGGTGGTCTGTTCCGTAACAACAACCGCGCCACGGTCAAGAAGGAATTGATCATCCTGATCAAGTCCACGGTCATCAAGAGCGACAAGGACTGGCAGCAGGACCTTCAGGATGCCAGCGAGCGCATGCAGGGTTACGGCGCGGGCGTGGTCCAACGACCGGCTTCCGCGGCGCGGTGATCTACCTCTCCCATTTCGGCTTGCGTGAGCCGCCGTTCGGTATTACGCCGGACACGAGCTTCTACTACGCCTGCGCCAGCATCCAGGAGGCGCTCAATACGCTGGTCGTGGCCGTCGCCAATGGCGAGGGCTTCATCAAGATTACCGGCGAAGTGGGTACCGGAAAAACCCTGCTTTGCCGTAAATTCCTCGCCTCACTCGACGACAACTGGATCTCCGCCTATATTCCCAACCCCAAGCTCGAACCGAAGACGCTGTTGCTGGCGCTGGCCGAAGAGCTGGGCCTGAAAATAGAGGACTCGCTCGACCAGCACCACTTGATCAAGGCACTGAATCTGGGGTTGCTCGATTTTGCACGCCGCAAGAAACGCGTGGTGGTGTGTCTGGACGAAACACAGGCGATGCCGCTCGAGTCCCTGGAGACGCTGCGCCTGCTGACCAATCTCGAAACCGAGAAACGCAAACTGTTGCAAGTCATCCTGTTCGGGCAGCCGGAGCTGGACGCGCGCCTCGCCGAAGACTCGGTACGGCAATTGCGCCAGCGCATCACCTTTCAGCATCACATGGGCACGCTGACGCGCGACGAAGTGCAGCATTACCTGTCTTACCGGCTGTCGGTCGCGGGCTATTCCGGCGATCCGGTGTTCTCGGATGCCGCGGTGCGCATAATCCACCGCGCCAGCAAGGGCGTGCCGCGACTGGTGAACATTCTCGCCAACAAGGCTTTGATGGTTGCCTATGGCGAAGGTGTCCGCAAAGCAGGACCGCGGCAGGCGCGCGCAGCAGTCAGCGATACGCCGGCTTCCTACGGCTTGCGCCACGCGTGGTTGTGGTTGGCGATTGTTTGCGTCGCCGGCAGCGGTTTTGGTTTGATGATGCTGCGATGAGCCTGATCAATAAAATGCTGCAGGAGCTGGATAAGCGTCATGCCATCAATGACGCCGGAAAGTCCGCCGCTCCCGGTGAGGCCAACGCGCTTGCCCAGCAGTTGCGGCCGGTGGCTGGCAAGCGTGATTTTGGTGAGGCGTTCTGGCGCATCATGGCCGGCCTCATGGTGGTGGTGGTGGTGTGGATTGGCTGGCTGTTGTGGCAGATCACGCCCAAACCCGTTGTCACCGAACTTGCGTATCAGGCGAGAGGGCCGATACGCAGCGAGGCACCGGCTGTCGTGGCGAGGGTGGAAGCTCCGGCGCCACAAAGTGCCGCGGCCCCAAC
>CAYLPI010000016.1:6379-30516 GCA_964385505.1 uncultured Bordetella sp. | reverse complement strand
CCGACAAACCGGCAGCGGCGGAGCCGTCCAGGTCTGAAGCAGTCGCACCGCCGCCTGTCGTCGCAGCCAAGCTGCAAGATCCGGTAAAGATTGACATGCTGCGGCTCGCCACCGAGATCACCACGCCCATTCCGGCGCGCCGCCCCAGGGCCGCGCCCGCCAGAGCCGAAGTAAAGATGGCTGCGGTGTCCCCGACTGACGCCAAAACCCTTGCCGCCGCCGCGTCTGCTGCGCCGGTTGCGGCGCCGGCACCATCCGTGCCACCCGTTTCGAAACTGTCGCTTCAGGTTGCAGCACCGAAGTCAGCCCCTGCCGAGGGCAGGATAGACAAGCGCAGTAACGCCAGTCCGAGGGACCGCGCCGACGCCGAATTCCGCCGCGCCACGACCTTTGTCAATCAGGGGCGCATCGCCGAGGCGATGGAATCGCTTTACGCGACCCTTGCCATCGATGCGGGACACGAGGCGGCGCGCCAGACTGCGGTCGGCCTGCTGCTGGAAAACAAACATGTGGACGACGCACAGCGCCTGTTGCAGGACGGGCTTGCACTCAATCCGTTGCAAACGGGTTTTGCCATGCTGCTGGCGCGCGTTCTGGTCGAGCGTGGCGACCTCCACGGTGCGCTTGCGATCTTGCAGAAACATAGTGCCGGCGCTCCCCCGGGCGCCGATTATCTTGCGTTTTCCGCAGCCATCCTGCAACGACTCGGACGGCACAAGGAGGCCGTTGATATTTACCAGGCGGCGTTGCGATTGCAGCCCGGGAGCGGCGTCTGGTGGATGGGTCTGGGCATTTCGCAGCAGGCGCAGAGGCAACCGGCTGAGGCGGCCGAGGCGTTTCGTCGCGCCCGTTCGGCGGGAACCCTGACGCCCGAATTGATCGCGTTCGTCGAACAACGCCTCAAGCAATTGCAATAGTCACGGTAGTCATCACGGCATGGATCCGCCGATCCATAAACGCGAGGTGTCGTATCAGCACCAACAGGGGGAGGGCATGCAGGACCGCTACGCTGAAATTTGCGCTGCCCACCGCTGGAACGTACCGGAGCGCTTCAATATTGCCGAAGCCTGTTGCACCCGTCATGCCGGGGATGCGGGCCGGATGGCGCTATTGTGGGAGGACGAGGACGGCGCGACCGCCAGCTTCACCTACCGCGATCTTCAGCTAAACGCCAATCGCCTCAGCAATGCCCTGCTTGCGCTCGGTGTGCGGCGCGGGGCGCGTGTGGCGATCATCCTGCCGCAGCGGCCGGAAACGGTGATTGCACATCTTGCGTGTTATCAACTGGGTGCGGTCGCCATGCCGCTCTCGATCCTGTTCGGTCCCGAGGCGCTCGCCTACCGTCTGTCCGACAGCGAAGCCTGTGTCGCCCTCGTCGACGCGGCTTCACTCGCCAATCTGGCGCCCATTCGTCAGGATCTGCCTTTGTTGCAGCACGTGATCGGCGTTGCCGCAGCCGGCGGGAAGGGTTGCGAATCATGGGCATCAGTGCTCGCACGCGGAGCGGACAGTTTCGAGAGCGCCGATACCGCGGCGGACGACCCGGCGGTGTTGATTTACACCAGCGGCACGACCGGCCCGCCCAAGGGTGCTTTGATGCCGCATCGGGCATTGCTTGGCAATATTCCCGGCTTTGTTTACTCGCAGGACGAGTATCCCAAGCCTGGCGACATCTTCTGGTCTCCGGCGGATTGGGCCTGGACCGGCGGGCTGATGGATGCGCTGCTGCCAACGCTTTATTTCGGCCAAATCATCGTCGGTTACCGCGGGCGTTTTGAACCGGAGCGCGCGTTCAGCCTGATGGAAAAATATGCCGTCAGCAATACCTTCCTGTTTCCGACCGCACTGAAAATGATGATGAAGGCGGTGCCTGATCCGCGCAGTCGGTACAAATTGCGCCTGCGGTCGATCATGAGTGCGGGCGAGGCCGTTGGCGAAACGGTGTTTTCCTGGAGCCAGAGCGCGCTTGGCGTGACCATCAACGAAATGTTCGGCCAGACCGAGATCAACTACATCGTCGGTAATTCGCACACCTTGTGGCCGGCAAAACCAGGTTCAATAGGCCGGCCGTATCCGGGGCATCGCGTCGCGGTCATTGATGATGAGGGCCACGAGGTGGGCATTGACGAGATTGGCGAAGTCGCCGCCTGGGATGACGGCGACCCGGTGTTTTTTCTCGAATACTGGAAGAACCCCGAAGCGACACGGGCAAAGTACACCGGCAATTGGTGTCGCACCGGCGACCTGGCGAAGCGCGATGCCGACGGCTGCCTGTGGTACCAGGGGCGCTCGGATGATATGTTCAAGAGCGCGGGCTACCGCATCGGTCCCTCGGAGATAGAGAACTGTCTCATCAAGCATGCGGCGGTGGCAAACGCAGCGGTGGTGCCCAGCCCGGACCCTGAGCGCGGCGCGGTGGTCAAGGCATTCATCGTGCTGGTCCCGGGGCAACAGGCTTCGCGCGAACTCGAACTGGAATTGCAGGAGCATGTCAGGGGAAAGCTCGCGCCCTACGAATATCCGCGCGAGATTGAATTTATCGACGCCTTGCCGATGACCTCCACCGGCAAGGTCCAGCGGCGTGTTCTCAGGCAGCGGGAGCAGGAACGCAAAGCCGGGCGGGTCAACAGCAAAGACGGGGCAGGCCGATGAATGTCGAGTCTATGGTCGGCTTCGCCGCCGGTGTGCTTACCACCGTGGCCTTCGTGCCGCAGGTGTGGCAGGTGTGGAAGTCGCGCTCGGCCCGCGACCTGTCGCTGCCGATGTACCTGATTTTCACTACGGGCGTTGCGCTGTGGCTGGCATACGGACTGATGACCGGAGCGACGCCGGTTGTCGCTGCGAACGCCGTCACCTTGCTGCTCGCCGGCGCAGTGCTGGTGATGAAGATTCGTTTCGGCTAGCCGGAGAGCCTTGATATGGTGGCGCGGCGCCGAGGTAAAATGCAGGGTGGGCGTTGTCGCGACGCGGCAGTATATTGCCCCGTGAACCCTTTCGGCTTGCCACATCGGGCGCTTCACGCCCGCCTCGCTTCCGTTCAAATGCCCGCGCCTGCGGCGACAACAGACACTGCGCAAAGATGACGACATGAATAAATACCAGATGTCCGCCGTTTTCGGCGGACTTGCCAACGCTGTCCTGATGGTGCTGTTCCCGCCCTACGACCGCGTGGCGATCGGGCGCATCGAACCGAGTTTTGATGCGTATTACTTTGTGCTGCAGCCGCCCCTGGCACATGGCGTCAACGGCGGGCTGCTGGCAATTCAGTTACTGGCGGTGGCGTTTTTCGTTGTTCTCGCACTGGCCCTGCTGCGCGGCAGCGGGTCCGCGCCGGAACAACCATTGCGCAAACCCCAAACTGTGATTGTGCAACTGGCTTTGGCGGCGTTTGTCGTCGTGATGTTGTTCCCGCCGTTTGAAACCATGCCTGTATCGCGCATGGGCGCTGCGACCTTTCATGGCTTTGACATTGCGTTCGGCGGCGGAATCCAGCGTGGAATTTTCGTGCCCATGCTGTTTCTCGAATTGTTGCTGCTCGGTGTCAACGTCGCGATATTCTGGCTGTTGTTTGGCGTAATGGATCGTCGCGCAACGCAACTCGGTGAGCGAACCGGGGTCACTGTTGACGAAAAGCCGGCAACGCGACCCCGCCCCGGAAGTCCCGGGAACCCGTATGGCCGCAGCGGTGATGAGCGTCGCGCGTCGAGAGATCCAGCATACCAGGGGCCGGAGCGGCGATTGCGTCGCGACCGCCGCGCATCATGATGCGCCGGCAGCGGTGCCGTGCACAATCTTGCGCGCCATCCAGGGCGCACTGTGTTCCCGTATTTCCGTGAGCGCCGCAATGGCAGATTGCGGCAATGCATTTTTTTTCAATCGTGTCACGCGGCTGCGGTCGGCAAGCATCGCCGCTTGCGCGGCCGGTGACACTAAATCGGGCAGACCATGAAACTTTATACCTTCTTCCGTTCTTCGGCCTCCTACCGCGTGCGCATCGCCCTCAATCACAAGGGGCTCGCCTACGAGCCCGGGCTGGTGAGCCTGCCCAAGGCCGAACACATGGCGGTGGCGTTCAGGACGGTCAGCCCGCAGGGCCTGGTGCCGGTGCTCGACGACGGGCGTCACGTACTGACCCAGTCGATGGCCATCATCGAATACCTCGATGAGGTACACCCGGGCCCGAAGCTTCTTCCCACCGATCCGTTCGAGCGTGCGTATGTGAGAGCCTTGTCGCAAATCATCGCTTGTGAAATCCATCCGCTGAACAATCTGCGCGTGCTCAAGCATGTGCGCAAGAGCTATGGCCTGGACGAAGAGGGCGTCAACAAGTGGTACCGGCACTGGATAACCGAAGGCTTTGCAATGATGGAATCGCATCTCGCCGACCACAAACTCGCGGGCAGCTTCTGTCTTGGCGAGCAATTGACGATGGCCGATTGCTGTCTGGTGCCGCAAGTCTATAACGCGCAGCGATTCAGCTGCGACCTCGGCGCCTATCCCAAGGTCATGGCGATCCACGATGCCTGCATGAAGTTGCCGGCGGTTATCGCGGCCCAGCCCTCGGCGCAGCCAGACGCCACGGCGTAGTCCTCCGGTGGCTTGTCACTGATCAGGGGCACATGCTGAAAAGCCGCGCCTGACGGGCGTTTCCAGCCACTCGCCTGCTGGTATGCGGTTGCAGTGTCTGGCGCCCCCGACACGAATCGAACGTGTGACCCCCTTCTTAGGAGGAAGGTGCTCTATCCACTGAGCTACGGGGGCTGTGCCATACGGCTGCAGCGTGTTTGCTGGGCCGTGCTCGCAGCGCCGGATTATACGCCGGCAGAAGAGGCCTGCGTTTGCTGCGTACAGGAGACGATGTCGTAATCGACGCCATTCTCGATCGGTGCAACCAGCCGGAACGGACGAAAATCGCTGCGCGCCTTGAGCAGGATTTCCCGGCCGGGCGTAAAAAACCCCGGTGGCAAAACCAGCAGCATCGGATTAGATTCGATGAAAATCGCCTCGACGAAGCCTTCGCCACCACCGGGCAGGCGGTCCCAGCCCTCGCGTTCGTGCACCTCCAGCGGGCGCACCCGCACGCTCGCCGCCGGCCAGCCAAGGCTTTGTGCGCCGCAGGTCTGATTGCCTGCCGCGTCGCGGCCACGCCGCCGGATCATCGCCGGGCGCCACTCGATATCGTCGGCGTGGCGATAGGCGATCAGCATGCCGACACGCACCCATGCAAGCATTTTCGGCACGACGGCGCCGAAACCACCCGAACTGGAATCGATCTGCTTCCAGTGCCCCATCATTTCCTTGTCGCCGGCGAGTTCGAGCTTTGCCAGTACTTCGAGCGGGCTCAGCGTCTTTTCCTTCTCCGGCTCCGTGCTCATTGCGGCAAGCTGGCTGGCGTGCATTTGCACCGTGTCGAAGCGCAGTCGCGAGAACTCGTCAAAGGCCTTGGATTTGGAGTAGCCAAGATCGGGGATCTGCTTGCCGCTGCGCGCGAACTCGCTCGACGAGAGCATGCGCCGCACCTGGCTGAAGCCGTGTACGACCAGCAGGTCGGATTCGAGCGCGTCGCGCCGGCTGCCGCGTTGCGGTGGCGTCGATGACCATTGCGGCAGCGTGCGCTCGAGCAATTCGTGGTAACGCCTGGGGTCGATGCCGCAGCCGACCACCCAGTCCGGCATTGGCTTGGCCTCATTGGCGTGCACCAGCATGGTTTCAAAATAACGCTGCGCCGCGCCGATGCCGAAATAGCGGCAGCGTTCGCGTCGCGGCAGTCCCGGCAGCCAGCGCTCGGGCGGGCGGTTGCGGGAAGGATCGGCGAAAAAACTGCTGTTCTCGTCCGGTTCCTCGCGCATCGGCAGCAGGTTGCTGAAGTGACGCAGCATCAGGTCGAGGCATACCAGTTGCAGCGGAAACAACCCGCCGTGCGGTGAAACTTCGAGCAGCAATCCGCTGAGGTATTCGCGCAGCACGCTCGATTGATCGCCGCTGTCGGCATAGGCCTCGACCACCGCGCGCAACACGCCGGTGGCTTCAGCGCGCTGGTACAACTGATTGACCTCCTGCCAGAACTCGTCAGGCGAGGCACGGTAGCGGATGCGCATCAGCAGGTTGCGCCGCATCAGCGCAGCCATGCCGCGGCATGCAATCACCGTGGCAAAAGCCGAGTCCTCGTCGGTCCATTTGCCGCGCAAGGGCATTTGTTCGAGGCAAAGCCAGAACCCCGCTGAAACGCGGCCGTAGTAGCGATACAAGCCCTGCCAGGACGCCTCGGAAATGGTTTCGCCTTGTGTAGCCTCGAACAGGACATGCCATAACTCGGCAACAAGGCCTTGCGCATGTTTGTCCAGTACGCGCAGCAGGCGCCGGCGTTGTGCGGCATCAAGCGGCAGTTGCTCGGCCTGGTCGAAGCACTCACCAATCGCCTCAATCGCGAGCGTCGCCTTGCCCGTCGGCAGTTGCTCGATAAAGTCGTCGATGCCACGATCCGATGAGAGCGGGTGGACATCGTTATCCTGCTTGAATTTTTTGGAGAGCCAGTCGAACATTTCGATGTGGTCCGGAGCGGGGCGCCCCAGGTGCAGGCGCAAGGGAAGTATAGACGCTCTGGTGCGCTGCGTCATTGTGCGCTTAATCGCTGCCACAGCGCGGAAGTGGGATAAACTTGTGCCATGGACTTGAGTCATACCACACCTGCCGAGGGCGGTGATCCGCTCGCGCCGCTCTCAGCCAAAATCCGCATTGCATTATGGGCGGTGGGTGTTGCGGTTTTTGCGCTGGTACTGACTGCCGGCTTCCTTGCCTACCTCGACCCGGCGACCCTGATCGAGTTTGCCAGCCTGCGCCTTTGCGGCTGAGCGCTTCCCGCTTTTTCCCGGAGTCTGCATGAGTGCGCCGTTCAAGCCCACCGACTCAACCATGTTCGATCCGACCGAGGCGATGCACCAGCGCTTCGATGCGGCGCCGCTTGAAATCAAGCCGGCGCTCGGCGGCGAGCCCGACGATGCGCCGACGGCGGTCGCATCCCCGGCAAGTCGCAATCGCACCATGCCCAAGCCCCTTGGCGTGTGACTGGTGATTGCCCCGTTCAATTCGATTGTGCTTGTCTGCGAAGTGGCGCCGGTGGCGGAGCACATTCGCCGCGCCAATGATTCGGAATACGGTCTTGCCGCGGGGTTTTACGAAGGTGAGGACGAAATCGCCGGCTTTCCCGGTGCGATCGAGGCCGGCGTTACCTACGTCAAGCGGCCGCAGGGTGCGACCACCGGCGCATGGCCGGGTTACCAACCCTTCGGCGGCGGGAAGGCATCGGGCCGCAGCGGCAAGGCCATCGGGTCTTTCTGTCACCTGCCGCAACACCTGCGCGAGCAGTCGCAGACCGTGGTGGAGCGCGACTGATGGCGGCGGCGGACTATCGCGATGTATTGTCGTTCTGGTTCGGCGAACCCGCCGACGCCGGGTTTGGCACGATGCGCGCCGCCTGGTTCAGCAAGGATGCGGCCTTCGATGCGCGCATGCGCGACCGTTTTGGCCAACTGTGGCAGCAGGCGCGCAGCGGCCTGCTCGATGACTGGCGCGCGGATGCGCTGCCCTTGCTTGCCTTTATCGTGCTGACAGACCAGTTTCCGCGCAACATGTTCAGGGGCGAGGCGCAGGCCTTCGCCACCGATGCCGCGGCGCTGGCTGCGGCGCGCGTCGCCGTCGCGCGCGGCGATGACCGTCACTTCTCGATGGTACGACGCCTGTTTGTGTACCTGCCGTTCGAGCATGCCGAAGATACCGCCACACAGCGCGAATCGCTGCGCTTGTTTGCCGGCCTTGCGCCCGACAAGGCCAGTGCCGGCATGATCGACTATGCGCGGCGCCATCAGGAGATCATCGCGCGATTCGGGCGCTTTCCGCACCGTAATGCCATTCTCGGACGGCGTTCGACAGCAGAGGAGGAGGCCTTTTTGTTGCAACCGGGGTCCGGGTTTTGACGGTCCACGGCGGCCAGGCGGCCTCGCCCTGGGTCCTGCGCTGGGCGAGCTTGATCGGGTGCGGTTCGCGCGTGCTGGACCTCGCCTGCGGCCATGGCCGCCACAGCCGCCTGCTGGCGGGTCAAGGTGCGCTGGTTACCGCGCTCGACCGGGACAGGGCGGCGCTTGACGGCCTCGCCGATGTCAAGGGCGTGACCACGCTGGCGGCTGACGTCGAATCGGGGCCCTGGCCCTTTGCCGCCGGCGCGTTTGATGCCGTGGTGGTGACCAATTACCTGCACCGGCCCTTATATCAGCCGCTGCTCGCCGTTGTAGCCGATGGCGGAGTGCTGATTTACGAAACCTTTATGGCGGGGAACGAAGCCTACGGCAGGCCGTCTAACCCTGAGTTCCTGCTGCGGCCGGGCGAATTGCCGGAAGTCCTCGGGCCGTCCTGGCAAGTGGTTGCTTTTGAACAAGGTTTGATTGAAGGCGCCAATCCGGCCGTAGTGCAACGGATTTGTGCCGTCAAAGGCGGCGGCGGGGTTACGCGGCTGGCGTAACAGCCTGTAAGCGCTATTCCGGCATGCGGGGTAATCGGCTAAAATACGATGTTCAAAATCAACAGTCTGCGACCCAAAATACTATGCTGACCGGTAGCCTCGTTGCAATCGTCACCCCCATGCATGCCGATGGGCGTCTCGACATGGAGCGTTTCAAGTCGCTCATCGATTTTCACATCGCCGAGCGTACCGATGGCATTGTGGTGGTCGGCACCTCGGGCGAATCGCCGACGGTCGATTTTGACGAGCACACGCAGTTGATCCGGGTTGCGGTCGAGCATGCGGCGGGCCGTATTCCGGTCATCGCCGGGACCGGAGCCAACTCCACCAAGGAAGCGATCGAGCTGTCCAAATCGGCCAAGGCCGCCGGCGCCGCGCTGAGCCTGTCGGTGGTGCCCTATTACAACAAGCCGACGCAGGAAGGGCTGTACCGGCATTTTCGCGCGGTGGCCGAGGCCGTGGATCTGCCGCAAATTCTATACAACGTACCCGGTCGCACGGTTGCCGACATCAGCAACGAAACCTTGCTGCGTCTGGCGCAGATACCGAACATCGTCGGCGTCAAGGACGCGACGGCCAACCTTGAGCGCGGTAGCGACCTGTTGCGCCTGCGGCCGAAGAACTTTGCCGTGTATTCCGGCGACGATGCAACCTGCCTCGCCCTGACCCTTCTGGGCGGCGAGGGTGTGATTTCGGTGACCGCCAACGTGGCGCCCCGTCTGATGCACGACATGATTGCGGCGGCGCTCGCAGGGGACCTCGCCAAGGCACGTGAATGCAACAACCGCCTGCTGCCGCTGCACCAGAAACTGTTTGTCGAAGCCAATCCGATTCCGGTCAAATGGGCGGTGGCACAGATGGGCCTCATCGGCGAGGGTATTCGCCTGCCGCTGACCGCGATGTCGCCGCAGTTCCACGACATCGTGCGCGAGGCGATGCGCGCCGCCGACATCCGCCTTGCCGGCGAACTGCGCAAGGTCGAGGGTCGCGGCGCATGAACTCGCTCAAGGCAGGTGCCATCGCCCTTGCACTTGCGACACTGGCCGGTTGCAGTATTGACGGCATCCTGCCCGAAGGCAAAAAAATTGATTACAAATCGGCGAGCAAGCAGTCGCTGCCGCCGCTGCAGGTTCCGCCCGACCTGACCACACCGGGACGTGACAATCGCTACAGCGTGCCCGACGTCGCCGGTGCGCCGCGGGAGGCGACCTTTTCGGCCTATCAGGCGGAACGCAGCGGTGCACCCCGCGGCAGCGCGACCGGCGCCGACGTGCTTCCGGCCGTGGACAAAATCCGCATGGAGCGCAACGGTGACCAGCGCTGGCTGGTGTTGTCCGATGCGCCGGACAAGGTCTGGCCCCTGGTGAAGGAGTTCTGGCAGGAGTCCGGCTTCCTCGTCAATATCGAGCAGCCTGCGGTCGGCGTGATGGAGACCGACTGGGCTGAAGACCGCGCAAAAATCCCCCTCGACGGTATCCGCAAGCTGCTGGGCAAGGTTCTCGACGGCGTGTACGACTCGGGCGCGCGCGACAAATTCCGCACCCGTCTCGAGCGCTCTCCCAGCGGCGGCACTGAAATCTACATCAGCCATCGTGGCATGGAAGAAAAGTATGTGTCGTCCGACCGCGTGCAGACCGTCTGGCAGGCCCGCGCACCGGACCCGAACCTGGAGGCTGAGTTTCTGCGCCGCATGATGGTGCGCTTCGGTGTCGATGATGCCACCGCCAAGACGCAACTCACTGCGGTGGCCGCACGTCCGGCCGAGCGTGCAAAACTGACGCGCACCGCGGACGGCTCGGCGACGCTGGATCTGGATGAGCCTTTCGACCGCGCCTGGCGCCGTGTCGGCCTGGCGCTCGACCGCGTCGGCTTTACCGTCGAGGATCGCGACCGCTCGAAGGGATACTACTTCGTGCGCTACGTCGATCCTGAATCGGACGTCAAGACCAAAAAGGATGACAGCGGCTTCCTTTCCAAGCTGGCTTTCTGGCGTTCCAGTGACGCCAAGAAAAACAGTAACGAGCAGTTTCGCGTCATCGTCAAGGACACCTCCGACGTGAGTCAGATCCAGGTGCAGGACAAGAACGGCGTGACGGACAAGTCCGATACCGCGCGCAAGATTCTTACGCTGCTGCACGAACAACTGCGGTAAAAGGGAGTTGCAAAAGGGCGCGATGCCCTCTTTGGATCCCCTGAATCAAAGACTGGTGAGACAGCGGCAAGCTGATTGCGGCGTTTCCATTCCATACATGTATTTTTCAACAGTCTGTCAATCGGTCCGCGCGCCTTCCGGCGCCGTCAGCAACTGATGCGCTTTTCATCCCTCGGTAGCGGCAGCGCCGGCAATGCGCTGGTCGTCGAGTCCGGTGCTTCCCGTGTGTTGCTCGACTGCGGTTTTCCGCTAAAGGAAACCCTGCGCCGCCTGGAGCGCATCGGCCTTCGCCCGGAAGACCTGTCCGCCATCCTCGTCACCCACGAGCACGGCGACCATGCAAGCGGCGTGTTCGGTCTCGCCGGCCGTTTCGGCATTCCGCTGTGGCTGACCCACGGCACCTGGCGTGCCGCCGGCAAGGACTATGGCGGGGAGGTTCGCTTTGTGGACGGTCAGTTGCCCTTTGGCGTCGGTGATATCGAAATCCGGCCGTTTCCGGTGCCGCACGATGCAAGGGAACCGGCGCAGTTCGTTTTTTCCGACGGACAGCGCCGCCTTGGCGTGCTGACCGACACCGGTTCATCGACGCCGCATATCGAGATGATGCTGTCCGGTTGCGATGCCCTGGTGCTCGAGTGCAACCACGACGCCGGCATGCTCGCCGCGGGGCATTACCCGCCCTCGCTCAAGTCTCGCATTGCCGGCGCTTACGGCCACCTCGATAACGCAGCGGCGTCGGCGTTGCTGGCCGCGCTCGATAACTCGCGGCTGAAACACATCATTGCCGCGCACCTGTCGTTGAAAAACAACACGCCGGCACTGGCTGTGGCCGCACTGGCTTCGGCACTGTCATGTGCACCGGACTGGATCGGTGTGGCGACCCAGGAAAGCGGATTCGACTGGCGTGAAATCTGAGCCAGAATCATGTTGGCCGCGATGTCGCAAAAAAAAGCCGGCCCAGTGGGCCGGCTTTTTTGTACCGCGGCTGCCAGCTTACTTCTTGGCAGTGTCTTTCGCAGCGTCAGCGGCGGGAGCCGGAGTCGTCGTCGTCGTCGTGGTGGTCGTGGTCGTCGCGTCGGCTTTGGGGGCGTCAGCAGCGGGCGCAGGCGCCGGCGCGGGCGCCGGAGCAGGTGCCGGAGCGGCGACAGGCGCCGGGGCAGCCGGAGCGGGTTTCGGTGCTTCTTTGCCGCAAGCGGCGAGAGCGAGGGCGGCGAGGACTGCGAGGAGTACTTTGCGGTTCATGTTCGTAATTCCCTTGAATTTATTTGGAGGAGAGGCTGTTCATCCACCTGGCGTAGCGGGTAAAGCCCGCCTGGCAGATACATCGAACGGCGCGCAGTCTAGCATGTTATTGCGCCGCACAACGTGTGCTTTTTCACGTTTTTGGCAGAACCCGGCGCTCACAGCCCGGAGGTAGAGGCCAAAACGGATGGCACGGAACTTTGCCAGATTTCATCGAAGCGTTCAGCCATTTTGTGCGCTTCCTTCTGGTCATTGAGAACCAGCACCCCGCGCGGTTGCGTCCAAACCAGCCGGCGCACAAAGTGGTCGTGATCAGCGAGGGCAAAACAATCCTGCACACGTGCCGCATCGCCCTCGGTCTGGTGGACCAAAATGCTGGCGCTGAACATGCCCAGCAGACCCATCAGGCGCGGCATGCGCCGCATCACGAGTTCGGGGCTGTGAAGCGCGATGAACAGGCGGTTGTCGCGGCGCCTGGCGAGGAATTCGCGCAGCACCTCGAGCGAGGCTGCTGTGTTCAGCGGCAGTTGCGTCAGGTCCGGATCAAAAATCCGCAGTTCATTGCGCGCCAGTCCGAGTACTTGCTCAAAGCCGGCGGTATATTCGGCGCGGCTGTTAAAAAGATGGCGTTCGGGCTGGAACTCGGGCGAGTCAAGATCACTCATGTTGGCGGGCGTTTGGCGTTTGGCGTTGCGCGTTGTGGGGGTTGTGCGTGTGCTCAGGGGCTGCTTCCAGCGTGAATATAACCGTCGCAGTACCACGTGTAAAACAGTTGCGCCGATTCGCCATGAGGGGAGCCGCCGGCTTCGTCCGCCGGCAGGAAGCGCCGGTCGGCAAGCGTCGCCAGTGCCCTGGCGGTCGCGCCGACCGCGTGCACCGGTTCGCCGTTGGCATAAAACCGGCCGCCGCGATACAAGAGCAGGGTGCGCGCATCAAGCCGCAAGCCGCGCTTGCGTACTTGCGCGGCAAAGCGGCCGCCGCTCACCGGGCGCACCGGTCGGTCAAATTGCACGATCGCCTTCGGCGTTGAAAGATACTCGCCGAGAAAGTCCACGACATCGCGTCTGTCCCAGCGGATGCCGGCCAAACGGCGCATGGCGTCGCTGACCATGGCGGCCGGAATCTCCCCCGGGCGCGCGCTCGGGCGCAGCCCGGGATCGGCATAGCGACCGGAAAGCGCGATGCGTTCGTGCAAAAAATCGAGAAACCCGGCCGCGAGTTCGGCGGCCGCCGGCGCGCGAAAGCCGATGGAGTAGGTGGTGCAGGTTTCCAGGGCGACCCCTTCGTGTGCAACGCCCGGGGGCAGGTACAGCATGTCGCCGGGTTCGAGCACCCATTCGTGCTCGGCGCGAAAGGATTTGAGCACCCGCACCGGCGCACGCGGATCGAGCGACAGGTCACGCTGGCGGCTGGTGCGCCAGCGCCGCCGGCCCTCACCCTGCAGCAAAAACACATCATACGAATCGATGTGCGGTCCGACGCCTCCGCCCGGCGCGGCGTAACTGATCATCACGTCGTCGATGCGCGAGAACGGAATGAAATCAAAGCGCCGCAGCAAGGCGTCCGCGGCGGGCAGCAGCAGGTTCAATCCCTGTACCAGCAGCGTCCAGCGCCGCTCCGGCAAGGCGCCAAAAGCGCCGCGGCGGAACGGCCCGTGTTCGAGCAGCCACTTGCCCGCCTGACGGCGCACCAGCCTCGACTCGGCGTCGTCCCGCCCGGCCAGCGCGAACAAGGCGCTGCGCGAAACCAGGCCGCTGAATCCGGGTATCGCCGCGCGCACCAGCAGCGGCTTTTTTTGCCAGTAATCGCGCAGGAAACGGGTGGGCGTGAGGCCGCCGAGCAATTGCGTTTTCATCGACTTGATTATACCGGCGGCGTGGCGGCGGCCCGCCCGAGGGTGTCACAATCCGGTAAATCACAGCCGCGGGGAATCGTTTAGAATCATCACGCCTTGTTCCGGAGCGCACAGAATCCGCATGCTGCACGCAGGACAACCAGCGCCGCGTTTTACGCTGCCAGACTCCGATATGGCGTCGGTTGATCTGTCGCGCTTTCGCGGCAAAAAAAATGTTGTTCTGTACTTTTATCCGCGGGACGGCACGCCCGGATGCACGCTGGAAGCGGGTGAGTTCTCGGATCACGAGGAAGAGTTCGCACAGCATGACTGCATCGTCTTGGGGGTTTCGGCGGATGACTGCCTGCGCCACGCCGAATTCCGTGATGAAAACGGCCTGTCGGTCACGCTGCTGTCCGACCCGGAGGGCGAAATCTGCCGCATGTACGGCGTGTTGATGGAAAAGAATGACAATGGCGCGACCCGTACCTGCATCCAGCGTTCCACCTTCATCATTGACAAGCGCGGCACGCTGCGTCACACCCTCTATGGCGTCAATCCCCGCGGCCATTGCGCCGAAGTGCTCGACCTTGTCAAAGAACTCGCCGGTCGCGCCGCCGACTGAGGCTTGCGCGCCGTGCGCGCAGGCGCCGCCCCGCGAATGGTGACGCTGCATTCATCCTGATTTTCCAAGCCAGGCGATTCCAAAACCAAAATGAAAATAGCAAAGAACACCGTGGTATGCATTGACATTGAAATGTCCGATATTCACGGCAGCCTCATAGAGCGCTCCGAAGAGCCGCTGGTGTATCTGCACGGCGGTTATGACAATATTTTTCCGGTGGTCGAGGAGGCGCTCGAAGGCCGTCTCGCCGGCGATACGCTCAAGGTACGCCTCGAACCGGAGGAGGCGTTCGGTGACTACGACGAAGAACTGGTGCGGCTCGAATCGCGGCAGAAATTTCCCGAGGTGCTCGAGGTCGGCATGCAGTTCGAGGGCGTCCCCGGTGACGAGGTGGAAGAGGACGAGGAGCAGATGATTTACACCATCACCGACATCGCCAATGACAAGGTCGTTCTCGATGGCAACCACCCCCTCGCCGGCATGGCCCTGGATTTTTCCTGCACGGTGAAGACCGTGCGCGCCGCGACCGAAGAAGAAGTAGAACATGGGCACGTGCATGATCCGGACGGGGATGCGGTGCACATCGCCCATTGATGCGATGATGGGCGCGGAGGGCCCGGCTACGCGGTAATTGCCGCGAACCGCGGCGGAGGCCAGCCTTGGCGCCGGCGGGTTTGCAATAAGGGGGGAGACATGTCATCAGGAATGCTGGGCGTGCTCGGCTACGGGCTGGGCACCATCATCGGCTTTATCGTCGTTGCCACGCTGCTGGTCTGGTTCATCCAGGACATCACGCAGAAAAAGCACACGGTGCTGCGCAACTACCCGGTGATCGGGCGGCTGCGCTACAAGATGGAAGAGCTGGGCGAGTATTTCCGCCAGTACTTTTTCATGGGCGACCGCGATGAGTTGCCTTTTAACCGCGCCACCCGCGGCTGGGTTTACCGCCTGGCCAAGGCCGAAGGCGGCATCATCGGTTTCGGTTCGACCAGCGATATGGGCGAGCCCGGCACGGTGCTCTTTGTCAACGCGCCCTATCCGGTGCTCGACGAAGACCGCCTGCCGACGCCCTCGCTGGTGATCGGCGAGGGCTATTGCGAGAAGCCGTTTCTCGCCCACTCCATCATCAACATCAGCGGCATGAGTTATGGCGCGATTTCCGCACCGGCAGTGCGCGCGCTGTCCTTTGGCGCGGCCGAGGCCGGCTGCTGGATGGATACCGGTGAGGGCGGGCTGTCACCGCACCATCTGCAGGGCAAGTGTGACGTGATGATGCAGATCGGCACGGCGCGCTATGGCATTCGCGACGAGCAGGGCAATTTTTCGCCGGACAAGGCGCGCGAGATCGCGCGCCACGTCAAGGCCTTTGAGATCAAGCTGTCGCAAGGGGCGAAGCCGGGCAAGGGCGGCGTGCTGCCCGGCAGCAAGGTGACCGAGGAGATTGCGCGCATCCGCGGTATCCCGGTCGGACAGGACTCGATCAGCCCCAACCGCCACACCGACATTGCCAACGTGGACCAGTTGCTGGACAGGATCGCCTACGTGCGCGAACTGACCGGGCGGCCGGTAGGTGTCAAGACCGCCATCGGCGGCTGGCAGTTCATGAACGAGTTGTGTGATGCGGTCAATCGCCGCGGCCTCGAGTACGCGCCGGACTTTCTCGCCATCGACGGCGGCGAGGGCGGTTCGGGCGCGGCGCCGCAGGCGCTGATGGACCACATGGCCTTGTCCATCACCGAGGCCTTGCCGCGCGTCGTCGATGCGCTGATCGAGTCGGGCCTGCGCGAGCGCGTGCGGGTGATCGCCGCCGGCAAGCTGGTGACCTCGGCGCGCGCGGCCTGGGCCTTGTGCGTCGGCGCCGATTTCGTCAATTCCGCGCGCGGCTTCATGTTTTCGCTGGGCTGCATCCAGGCGATGCGCTGCCACCAGAATACCTGCCCGACCGGCGTCGCCACCCACAATCACCGCCTGCAACGCGGCCTCGTGGTCGAGGAAAAATACAAACGCGTCGCCAACTACGCCATCGGCATGAACAAGGAGATCGACATGATCGCCCACTCCTGCGGCTGCCGGCACGCGCGCGAGTTGCGCCGTGAGCACGTGCGCATCGTGCAAAGCGCCGGACAGAGCATTGCGCTGAACATGCTGCACCCCTATCCGGAAGCCAGGGCGCGCCTGAAAACGGCTTGATCCGGGACTCGCTTATCGGCTGGAAAGCCCCGTCTGGCGGGCCTCTCCAGCCGATGGTTGTTTTGGCGTTAGTTCACCCGGGCACCAGTTGCATGCCGTCCGTGCCCGGCTGCAGGCTGATCTGGCGAGCATGGAAAGCGCGCACCCCGGGCCGGTGCGCAATGCTGACGATGGCGGTGGCCGGCAATCTTTGCCGCAGCAGGTCGTACATGCGCGTCTCGAGTACTTCATCGAGCGATGCCGTTGCCTCGTCGAGAAACAGCCAGTCCGGCTTGTGCAGCAGTGCGCGCGCAATCGCCAGGCGTTGCTGCTCGCCCAGACTCAATTGCATCGCCCAGCCCTGACGTTCGTCGAGGCGCTCTGCGAGCGGTTCCAGTGCGCAGGCGCGCAGCACTTCGGCGATCGCGGCGTCCCCGAAGCTGCCGCTTGCCGCCGGGTAGGACACCGCTTCGCGCAGGCTGCCCATGGGGATGTAAGGCCGTTGCGGCAGGAACAGCACGCGTGCGCCTTCGGCAATGCCGATGTGACCGCTGCCATAGGGCCAGATGCCGGCGATGGCGCGAAACAGCGTGCTCTTGCCGCTGCCCGAGGGGCCGCTCAGCATCACGCGTTCGCCCGCGCCGATACGAAACGCCGCGTTGCCAAGCACGATGCGCCCCTCTTTGCCATCCTTGCCCGGCAGGGCGAGCCTGAGGCCCTCGGCATGAATTGCGCTGCTGCTGTCGCGCTCCAGTTTGATGCCCGAACGTTGCACCGCTTCCTGTCGGGCCGATGCGAGTGCGGTGTGAAAACTGAGCAGCCGATCGACGCTGGCGCGCCAGTTGGCGAGGGCGCCATAACTCGACACAAACCAGGACAGCGCGCCCTGCACCTGGCCGAAGGCCGAGGCGATCTGCATCAGGCCGCCTAGCGTCATGCTGCCCGACAGATAGCGGGGTGCGGCAACGATGAACGGAAAAATGATCGCCACCTGGCTGTATGCCGCGGTGAAACCGGTCAGTCGCTTGGTATAGCGCATCAGTTCCCACCAGTTGGCGCGGATGTGCTCGAAGCGCGTCAGCAGGCCGCCTTTCTCCGCCGCCTCGCCGTGGTAGAGGGCGACGCCCTCGGCATTTTCGCGCAGGCGCACGAGGTTGAAACGAAAGTCGGCCTCAAAGCGCTCCTGCTGGAAATTGAGGCCGATCAGCGGGCGGCCGACGTAATGCGTGATTACGCTGCCGGCAACAGCGTAAATCACCGCCGCCCAGACCATGTAGCCGGGAATGGTCACCTCGCTCGAGCCGAGCATGAAGGATATCGGCCCGGAAATGCTCCACAGGATGGAGACAAAGGTCACCAGAGTCACGACGGAGGAAAGCAGGCCGAGTGACAAGGCCAGCGTGCCGTTGGTGAACAGCTTCAGGTCTTCGGCAATGCGCTGGTCCGGGTTGTCGGTGCCGCGCAGGTCGAGTTCGATGCGGTAATACACCTGGTCGCTCATCCAGTTTTCGGTGTATTCACGCGTCAGCCAGGCGCGCCAGCGCATCTCCAGCATCTGCGTCAGGTACAGTTTGTAAATCGCCGCGGCAATGAACAGCGCGGCAAGAAAACCGAAATACAGGATGAGGTCGCGAAAATCGGCGGCGTTCTTTTGTTCGAGCGCGTTATAGAACTCGCGGTTCCAGTCGTTGAAGAGCACGTCGATATAGACCAGACCCAGCGTCAGCGCAATGATGGCAATGAGCAGTCCCCAGGCGCTGGCGCGTTCTTCCGAGCGCCAGTACGGGCTGGCCAGTTGCCAGACCCGGGCGGGCAGGTGTCGTGCGCTGATGTGCAGGTGTGTGCTCATGCGATGGCTCTTTCAGGATGGTGTCGTGTAACCGTGATCGGCGGCGCTGCCGTGCGGGATTGGTTCGCGCGGCGGCGAAAAAGTTCAGGCCTTGCCGGGTACGCCCGTTCGCCGGTTGACGAGGCGGCGAATGGCGCCTGTCACTTCGCTCGCCGTCAGTCCGACCGGGCCCTCGCCGGAAGCGGCCAGTTCGTCGGCTGCGGCGCCGTGCAGATAGACGCCGAGCTGCAGCGCCGACCCGGCGTCATAGCCTTGCGCCAGCAGGCTTCCGGCGAGACCGGCCAGCACATCGCCCATGCCCGCGCTGGCCATGCCCGGATTGCCCGAGGTGTTGATCCACCAGCGGCCATCGGGCGCGGCGATGACGCTGCCATTGCCCTTGAGCACGATCAGCGCGCGGGTGCGTTCGGCAAGGCGCAGCGCGGCGGCGATGCGGTCGGCCTGCACGTCTGCGGTTTCACTGTGCAGCAGGCGCGCCGCCTCGGCCGGGTGCGGCGTCAACAGGGTCGGCAGGCTGCGTTTGGCCAGCGCCTGCTGCAGCGGCCGCTCGGCGGCAATGAGGTTGAGCGCGTCGGCATCGAGCACCAGCGGCAGCTCGAGTCCGAGTGCGCGCTTGAGCGCCTTGCTCGCCGCGTCGCGCCGGCCAAGGCCGGGCCCGACGACGAGCGCCGACAGGCCTTCATCGTCGAGCAGCGCGAGCGGCGTGCGCAGCATCAGTTCGGGCTGTGTGAAATCGACCTGCGGCGGATTGTCCGCGAGCAAGCCGACCAATACCTTGCCGGTGCCCGATTTGAGCGCGGCACCGCCGGCGAGCAGCGCCGCACCGACCATGCCGGTTGCGCCACCGAGTATGCCCAGTGTGCCGGCGCGGCCCTTGTGAAAATTACGCGGACGGTGTTGCAGCAGGGCGAGAATGCGCGCATCGACCAGATGTCCTTTTGCCGGCGACAGGCTGCTCGCATCGAGCCCGAGTGTGGCGAGGCGGATTTCGCCGCTGCAATCGGGGCCGTCGAGCATCAACAGGCCGGGCTTGAGTGCGATAAAGCTGATGGTGTGGGTGGCGTGCACCACGGTACCGAGCGCCCGCCCGGTGTCGGCGTTCAATCCGCTCGGGCAGTCAAGCGCCAGTATCCGCGTGCCCTTTCCCGCCAGCACGTTGACGGCCTGGGCGAGCTCGGCATGGGGGCCAGACAGCGGGCGCGCAAGGCCGATGCCGAACAGGCCATCGACGGCGAGGCAGAACCTGGTGTCCGCGGGGATACGTCCGCTGAGCGAACCTCCCGCTGCTTCCCACCTGGCCAGCGCGGCGCGGGCGTCCGCCGGCAGCTTGTCGCGCTCGCCGGCGAACACCACGCAGACGCGGAAAAACCAGCGCTTGAGATGGACGGCGGCCTCGAAGGCATCACCGCCGTTGTTGCCGGGGCCGGCGAGCACCAGCACGTCCTTGCCTGTCGCCAGCTCGCGCGCAAACTCCGCCGCAGCCAAACCGGCGCGCGCCATCAGCGACTCGCCCCCCACCCGGGCCGCCTGTTCGAGCGCGCGGATGCCGACGGATTGATACAGCGGGGAAAGGACAGGCGGCTTCATGAGTCGCCTAATGATAGCCTGAGTAATAGCTTGAGATCGCGCGTCGGCTCAGCCGCCGAGTTTCATCCGCTGCGGCAGCCAGGTAATAAGTTCCGGAATGAAATAGACCAGCGCCAGGGCGGCGACCATCAGGTAGAACATCGGCAGCGTGACTTTGGCGATATAGGGCAACTGGCGCTTGGTCATGCCCTGCAGCACGAACAGGTTGAAGCCCACCGGTGGCGTGATTTGCGCCATTTCCACCACCAGCACGATGAAAACGCCGAACCAGATGAGGTCGATGCCGGCCTTTTGCACCGTCGGCAGGATCACGCTCATGGTCAGCACCACCATCGAAATGCCGTCAAGGAAGCAGCCGAGGATGATGTAGAACACCATCAGCGCGGCGAGCAGCGAGATCTGCGACAGGCCGAGGCCGCCTATCCACTCGGCGAGGTGGCGTGGCAGGCCGATGTAGCCCATCGACAGCGTCAAGAACGCAGCGCCCGAGAGGATCAGCGCAATCATGCAATACAGGCGCGTACCGCCCATCAGGCTGTCGCGAAAGGTTTGCCAGTTGAGCGAGCCTTGAACCGCCGAAATTACCAGCGAACCGACCACACCCACGGCGGCGGCCTCGGTGGCGGTGGCGACGCCGGTGTAGATCGACCCCAGCACTGCGATGATCAGCAGAACGACCGGAATCAGGTGGCGCGAGGCGTACAGCTTTTCGGCGAAAGTGGTGATGCGGTCCGCCGGCGGCACCTTGTCCGGGTTGAGCAGGGCCCAAACCGCGATATAGCCCATGAACAGCAGCGCCAGCAGGATGCCCGGAATGATGCCGGCAATGAACAGCGCAGCGATCGACACCTCGGCGGTGACGCCATAGACGATCATGATGATGGAGGGCGGGATCAGCAGGCCCAGCGTGCCGGCGCCGGCGAGCGTGCCGATGATCTTGTCCTCCGGATAGCCGCGCTTCATCAGTTCGGGCAGCGTCATCTTGCCTATGGTGGCGCAGGTCGCCGCCGAAGACCCGGAGACCGCGGCGAATATCGCGCAGCCGATGATGTTGGTGTGCAGCAGACGGCCGGGCAGCTTTTCCATCCACGGCGCAAGTCCCTTGAACATGTCTTCCGAAAGACGGGTGCGAAACAATATCTCGCCCATCCAGACAAATAGAGGCAGGGCGGTCAGTGTCCAGGACGAGGCCGAGCCCCAGATGGTCACCGCCATGGCGTCGCCCGCCGGTCGCGATGAGAACAATTCCATGCCAATCCATGCCACGCCGGCAAGGGCGAGGCCGATCCAGACGCCTGAACCGAGCAGCGCGAAGAGCGCAACGATCAGCAACGCGGTGATGGCGAGGTCGGACATGGGTTATGCGCCGCGCTTATTCATTGTGCAGCGGTTCGTCGCCCGGGTCGGGCGGCTTGCGCGCCCCGCGCACTTCGAGCACGAATTCATCAATGAAGGCAATCAGCATGACCAGCGTCCCCACCGCCATGGACAGTTGCGGTATCCACAGCGGCGTCGCATCGGTCGAGGTGGACATATCGTTGAAGCTCCACGATTGCCAGGCGAGGCGCACGCTGAACCAGGCCAGAAGCGCCGAGAGCAGCACCGCGGCGCCAAGACTCCACAGTTCCAGCGCTTTGTTTGCGCTGCCTTGCAGCGCCTGCAGCAGCAGTGTCACGCGGATATGCTCGCCGCGCTTGAGGGTGTGTGCCAGTGCGAGAAAGCCGGCGCCGGCCATGCAGTAGCCGGCGTAGGCATCGGTGCCGCGCAGGTGGAAATTGAAAATCCGGCCGGTGATGCCGATCAGCACGAAGACCAGCGTACCGACCAAAAACAACGCCGCCAGGTAACCGGCGGCGTTGTAGAGGGCGTCGAGTGTGCGGCGCATGCTGTTATTGTTGTTGGAGCGCCGCGCCGATGATTACATCTTCTTGTAAGAGTCCACCAGAGTCTGCCCGTCGGGACCGGCTTTCTTGACCCAGTCGATCACCATGGTGTCGCCGATTTTCTTCAGATCGCCGGACAACTGCGCACTCGGCTTGGCGATGGTCATGCCTTTTTGCTTCAGTTGGTCGAGATACCAGCCGTTCTTGTCTTCCGAGGACTTCCAGCCGCGCGCTTCGGCGTCGCCGGCGGCCTTGAGCAGCGCCGTCTGTGTGGGCTTGTCGAGGGCGTCGAAGGCCTTCTGGTTGACCAGCACGGCGTTTTTCGGCAACCAGGCCTGGGTGTCGTACCAGGTCTTGATGTGTTCGTAGGTCTTGGTATCAAAGCCGGTGGCGCCCGACGACATGTAGGAATCGATGACGCCGGTGGCCATGGCCTGGGACAGTTCCGCCGCCTGTATTGTCACCGGCTGGGCGCCGACGAGTTCGGCGATTTTTGCCGTGGCTGGGCTGTAGGCGCGCCACTTGAGGCCCTTCATGTCGGCGGCGCTGTTGAGCGTCTTTTTGGTGTAGATGCCCTGCGGCGGCCACGGCACCGTGAACAGCAGCTTGATGCCCTGGGCGCCGAGGGCTTTTTCGAGCGCGGGCTTCGATGCCTTGTAGAGCTTCATCGCATCGCCATAGCTGGCGGCAAGAAAGGGGATGCCATCGAGACCGAACAGCGCGTTTTCGTTTTCAAAGTTCACCAGCAGGATCTCGCCCGCCTGCGCCTGACCGCCCTGCACGGCGCGTTTGATCTCCGGCGCCTTGAACAGCGACGCGCCGGCATGCACCTGGATTTTCAGCTTGCCGCCGGTTTCTTTGTCAACTTCGTTGGCGAATTGCTGGACGTTCTCGGTGTGGAAGTTGGTAGCCGGGTAGGCCGTCGGCAGGTCCCATTTGGTTTGTGCCAGCGCGGTACCGCTGACGAGCCCGAGCGTGGCAATGAGTGCGAGTGGTTTTCTGAGCAGCATGATGTTCTCCCTTGGTATTGAAGTTGTCGCCGGCAAATTCTGCTTTCGTGCAAAGACGATATCGGCGTACCTGTGCCATGTCAACAACAAGCGGGTCTCACAACAAGCGGTTCTCGGTCCGGTGTCGGCCGGGCAGCCGCCCGTGGGGGAGCGTTATCCCGGGTATTGCCCGGATTCGGTGCGCAGGATCAACGGGGCAGCAGCGCGGCGACGAGTTCGCCGATGGCGAGCGACGCGGTCAGCCCCGGCGATTCGATGCCGAACAGGTTGACCAGTCCCGGTACGCCGTGTTCGCGCGGCCCTTCAATCAAAAAATCGCGCGCCGGCTCGGCGGGCCCCTGTATTTTCGGCCGGATGCCGCTGTAGCCGGGAGACAGCGCGCCATCTTTAAGATCCGGCCAGTAGCTGCGGATGGCGGCATAAAACTTGTCGGCGCGCCGCGGATCGACGCTGTAATCGATGTGCTCAACCCACTCCACGTCGGGACCGAAGCGCGCCTGTCCGGCGAGGTCAAGGGTGACATGCACGCCGAGGCCGGCGGCCTCGGGAATGGGGTAGATCAGGCGCGAAAAGGGCGCGCGCCCGGCGAGCGAGTAATAATTGCCCTTGCAGTAAAAGGCCGGGGGCACATGGGTGCGCGGAAAGCCGTCAAGGCTGGCGGCGACGCCTGGCGCATGCAGGCCGGCGCTGTTGACCACCTGTCGCGCCTGCAACTGCATCGGCTGCCCGCCACCGACGTCGAGCACGATGCCCTCATCGGTGATTCGACCAGCGGTGACCGGTCCGGTGAAGGCCAGCATGGCGCCATGGTCCTCGGCATCCCCCTGGTAGGCGAGCATCAGACCGTGGCTGTCGATGATGCCGGTCGAAGGCGAGTACAGCGCGGCAACGCAGTGCACCGCCGGTTCCATTTCGCGTACCTGTGCCGGGCCGACCGGAACGATATCGCTGACGCCGTTCGCCAGCGCCTTGGTGTGGATTTGCTCCAGTTCCGGCACCTGCGCCGCAGAAGTGGCGACGATGAGCTTGCCGCAACGCTGGTAGCTGACGCCATGTTCGTCGCAGTACGCGTAGAGCTGTTGCCGGCCCTCCACGCACAACTTGGCCTTGAGCGAGCCCTGCGGATAGTAGATGCCGGCATGGATGACTTCGGAGTTGCGCGAACTGGTGTGCGTGCCGATGGCGTTCTCGGCCTCGAGCACAATGACCTCGCGGCCGGCCATGGCGAGCGCGCGGGCGACCGCCAGGCCAACCACCCCGGCACCAATGAC
>CAYLPI010000016.1:0-6279 GCA_964385505.1 uncultured Bordetella sp. | reverse complement strand
CCAGGCCAACCACCCCGGCACCAATGACGACGTTATCGACCTTTTCCACTAAATGGCCACGTTTGCAAAGCGACGTGTCATTCCGAATCCGAAGGATGAGGAATCTGCTTTTGCCTTCACAGCAGATTCCCCGCTGCGCCCGGAATGACAATTTGTGAAAGTGTCATTGTTGAAGCGAACACCGAGGCTGAAAGTCCCGGGCTCAGGCGACGAGATCGAGGTCCTCGACGTTGTAGGCGAGGGCAATGCTGCGGCCAAGCACCGGGTCGTGCAATTCCATTTCAAAGCGCGGTGCCGGCCGGACGCCGCCGATCGCGGCAAGCGTGCCGCAATACATGATGGTGCCCTCGACGAGTTTGCCGGTACTGGTGTACTTGCCGATGATGTCGTGGTGGGGGCGCATCGCCGCCAGTGTGCCGTCCTGATAAGCCACGCGCTTGCCGCCCTCTACGATATGCGAGCGCAGCACCAGCTTGTCCCAGTGCGCCAGCACGTCGCTGACGCGCCACAGGGTGCGGCCTATCATCTTGGCGCTGACCTGCTTGGAAATGGCCACCGAATAGGCCTCTGTCTTGCGGTCGGTGTGGTCCGATCCGGCCGTCATCCACAACTCGCCGTCCATGGCCACCAGCACGAACTCGGCTTCACCCGAGGTGTGGGGACCGACGACCTGCATGGTGTCCGCCTGCAATACCTGGTTGACCGCCGCCATATAGAACAGCGGCGTCTTCGAGGGCGCCGGCACGCCGATGGCCTTGAGTTCCTCGATATGGTGGTGCACGGCCGCTTCGTCGCGCGCGGTCCAGCCGCCGATGACCAGGCTTTTGACAACCATGGTGCGTGAATCGGTACCGGCGGGGGTGATGCAGTCAAACTGGAGAACGGTGGTTTGCATGGTTTCGATGTTTGATTGGAAGTTGAAATTCAGAGGACGGTGAGTAGGGCATTGCACAGATCGGTGACATCACGAAACTGGCCGGCGCGAATCAGGCGGCGCAGGTTGGGCGGCTGGGCGCTGGGGCTTGGCAGGATTGTGGCGTCGTTCATGGGCGAGAGGTTTGCGGCAGAACGCCTATTGTAATGGCGGAGACGCGGTGTTGGGGCGCGTCTGCGCTGTCCAAGGGTTCAAGGGTTCAAGGGTTCAAGGGTTCAAGGGTTCAAGGGTTCAAGGGTTCAAGATCGCGCTCCGGCCATCCGATGACAATACGGCAACATCCCGTTATATTGGACCGCGCCGTGGGTCGGCCCCGATGGCTTGTCTGGCGCGTCCTTCAACCTCTACACGGAACATCGTGATCGCGCCAAGCAACAGCATGCCTGCGGCAATTGCCTGGGACCTCGCCAACGAATATCCCGCCAGTTCGCTACCCGGCGAGGGTGATGCCGAATTTGCGCGCCGCGCCGCCGCGGCGAGCGACGGGCGCATCTGCATCACGCCGCGCTGCGACGCGGTCATGGGCCATTGCTCGCGTGCGCAATTTGACGCGCTCGCCCGGGGAGAGCTGGTCCTCGCCGAAAGTTTTTCCGGTGCGCTGGCCGATGTCCATGCCTTGTTGCAGCTCTCATCGCTGCCGTTTCTTAGCGCCGACGCCGCCGATGCGAGGCGGCTGTTCGAGTTGGCGCGGCCGCACTATGCCGCGGTGTTGCGCCAACACCAGCATCAACTGCTCTTTGCCTCGCCCTGGCCGCCGACCGGGCTGTGGACGCGCCAGCCGCTCGCCGATGCCGCAAGCCTGCAAGGCCTGCGCCTGCGCACCTATGATCGCGCCAGCGCCGCGGTATTCGCCGGCCTTGGCGCCGACGCCCGGTCGCTGTCCTTTGCCGCCGCCGTGCCGCAGCTTGCCGCCGGCGAACTGGACGCGGTCTTGTCCTCAGGCGACGGGGGTGCCGGCCACAAGCTGTGGCAATACCTGCCGGTGTTCAATCCGCTCGGCTATGCCGTGCCGCTCAGTTTTACCAGCATGCACCTGCCGGCGTGGCAGGCGCTGGACCTCGAAAGCCAGCGGTTGATCGAAGACGCAGCGGCGGCGACCCAGCAAAGCCAGTGGCTGCGCATGGCCGGCCGCGTCGAAGACAATGTTCGTCGCCTGCGCGCCCATGGCGCCAGCGTCGCTGCGCCGCCCGATGCGCCGTTTCGCGCCCGCCTCCAAGCGGCCATCGACGGCGTCATCGGCGTCTGGCTGGCTGATGCCGGCTCGACGGGCGAAGCCTTGCTGACGGCATACCGCGGCGCCGAATGGGTACACTCACGACTCCGCAGCAGCACATCATTGAAGACGCCCCAACCATGAACACACGCACTGCTTCGCCCCGCTGGGAATTCTGGATAGACCGTGGCGGCACCTTCACCGATATTGTCGCGCGCCGTCCCGACGGCAGCATCGCCACGCACAAACTGCTGTCGGAGAACCCCGATCAGTATCGCGATGCGGCGGTTGCCGGCATACGCCACTTGCTGGGCGTCGCGCCCGGCGCGCCGATTCCGGGCGAGAAAATCGAAGCAGTGAAAATGGGCACCACGGTGGCGACCAATGCGCTGCTCGAACGCAAGGGCGAAAAGACCCTGCTGCTGATCACGCGCGGTTTTCGCGACGCGCTGCGCATCGCCTACCAGAACCGCCCGCGGCTGTTTGACCGCAACATCGTGTTGCCCGAGTTGCTGTACTCAAAGGTTATCGAAATCGACGAGCGCATCGGTGCGCGCGGCGAGGTGCTGGCGCCCCTCGACATTGACGCGGCGCGGCGTGAACTGGCTGCCGCCTACGACCAAGGTTATCGTTCTGTCGCCCTCGTATTCATGCACGGCTACCGCTTTACCGAACACGAAAAACTTGCCGCCGAAGCGGCGCAAGCGGCCGGCTTCACCCAGGTGTCGGCCTCGCACCATGTCAGCCCGCTGATGAAGCTGGTGTCGCGCGGCGACACTACGGTGGTGGACGCCTATTTGTCGCCCATCCTGCGCCGCTATGTCGATCAGGTCGCCTCAGAACTCGCCGGTGTGCGCCTGATGTTCATGCAGTCCAATGGCGGCCTCACCGATGCGCGGCGTTTCCAAGGCAAGGATTCCATCCTGTCCGGGCCGGCCGGCGGCATTGTCGGCGCGGTGCGCACCTCGCTGATGGCCGGTTTCGGCAAGATCATCGGCTTTGACATGGGCGGCACCTCCACCGACGTGTCGCATTTTGCCGGCACGCAGTTGTCCGACCTCGAGCGCGTGTTCGAGACCCAGGTCGCCGGCGTGCGCATGCGCGCACCGATGATGAGCATTCATACCGTTGCGGCAGGCGGCGGCTCAATCCTGCATTTTGACGGTGCGCGCTATCGCGTCGGCCCCGATTCGGCCGGTGCCAATCCCGGGCCGGCCTCGTATCGAAAGGACGGACCGCTCGCCGTAACCGACTGCAACGTCATGCTGGGCAAGATCCAGCCGCGGTTTTTTCCGCCGGTGTTCGGGCGTACCGGCACCGAGCGCCTCGACGCCGATGTGGCGCGCGCAAAATTCACCGCGCTGGCCGAAGACATCCGCAAGGCTACTGGTAACGTCCGCACACCCGAAGCGGTGGCCGAAGGCTTCATCGATATCGCTGTCGGCAACATGGCCAACGCCATCAAGCAGATTTCGGTGCAGCGCGGTCACGACGTCACCGAATACACGCTGTGCTGTTTCGGCGGCGCCGGCGGCCAGCACGCCTGCCTGGTTGCCGATGCGCTGGGCATGACGCGGGTGTTCGTCCATCCGCTCGCCGGCGTGCTGTCGGCCTACGGCATGGGCCTCGCCGACCAGACCGCAATGCGCGAGCAGGCGGTCGAGGTCAAGCTAGAGCCGGGGCAGGTCGGTGAGCTCGCGACGGTGCTGGACAAGCTTGCCGCATCGGCGCGTGACGAATTGCTGGGGCAGGGCCTGCCGCCCGAGCGCGTGCGCGTGGTCAGGCGTGTGCACCTCAGGTATGACGGCACCGACTCGGCGCTGATTGTGAACTTTGCCGATATTCCGGCCATGGTCGCCGAGTTCGAGGCGGCCTATCGCATGCGTTATTCCTTCCTCATGCCCAATCGCGGCCTCATCGCCGAGGCGGTGTCGGTCGAGGCCATAGGCGCATCCGATGCGCCGGCCGAAGCAGCGCCGCTCGCGGGCACGCGCAAGGGCGCGCCCGCTACGGCCGAGACGGTGCAAATGTTCACCGGCGGCAGGCATCACGCCACGCCGGTGTTCCGGCGCGACGCGCTGCAACCTGGCGACAAGATAAAGGGCCCGGCCATCATCGCCGAAGCCAATGCCACCACCGTGGTCGAACCGGGCTGGCAGGCGGAAGTCACCTTGCTCGACCATCTGGTGCTGGAACGCATCGAAGCGCGACCGGAGCGCCACGCCATGGGCACCAAGGTCGATCCGGTCATGCTGGAGATTTTCAACAACCTCTACATGTCCATCGCCGAGCAGATGGGCCTGCGCCTCGCCAACACCGCGTATTCCGTCAATATCAAGGAGCGGCTGGATTTTTCCTGTGCCGTGTTCAACCAGGACGGCGAATTGATTGCCAACGCGCCCCACATGCCGGTGCACCTCGGTTCCATGGGCGAGTCGATACGCACGGTGATACGCGAGAACACCGGCAAGATGAAGGCCGGCAACGTCTATGTGCTCAACGCGCCTTATAACGGCGGCACCCATCTACCTGACATCACCGTCATCACGCCGGTGTTCGACGATGCCGGCAAACACATTCTCTTTTATGTCGGTTCGCGCGGTCACCACGCCGACATCGGCGGCATCACGCCGGGGTCCATGCCGCCCTACAGCAAGCACATCGAAGAAGAGGGCGTACTGATAGACAACTTCCTGCTGGTCGAGGAAGGGCGTCTGCGCGAGGCCGAAACCGTGACGCTGCTGCAGTCGGCCAAATACCCGACGCGCAACGTCGAGCAGAACATGGCCGACCTGCGTGCCATGATCGCCGCCAACGAAAAAGGCGTGCAGGAGCTGCGCCGCATGGTCGCGCACTTCAGCCTCGAGGTGGTGCACGCCTACATGCGCCACGTGCAGGACAACGCCGAAGAGGCGGTGCGCCGTGTCATCGATGTGCTCAAGGACGGCGCGTTCGAGTACGAAATGGACAACGGCGGCTTGATCAGGGTGAAGATCACCATCAACAAAGCCAGGCGCAGCGCCGTCATTGATTTCACCGGCACCTCGGCGCAACTGCCCAACAACTTCAACGCACCGTCGGCCGTCTGTATGGCGGCGGTGCTGTACGTGTTCCGCACCCTGGTCGATGACGACATCCCGCTCAATGCCGGCTGCCTCAAGCCGCTTGAAGTCATCATCCCCGAAGGCTCCATGCTCAATCCGCGCTTCCCGGCGGCGGTGGTGGCCGGTAACGTCGAGACCTCGCAATGCCTGACTGACACGCTGTACGGCGCGCTCGGCGTGATGGGCGCCTCGCAAGGCACCATGAACAACTTCACCTTTGGCAACAAGACCTATCAGTATTACGAAACCATCTCCGGCGGATCGGGTGCGGGCGAGGGCTTCAACGGCACCGATGTGGTGCAGACCCACATGACCAATTCGCGCCTGACCGATCCCGAAATACTGGAGTGGCGCTTCCCGGTGCTGCTGGAGAGCTTCGAGATCAAGCCCGGTTCGGGCGGCGGCGGCCGCTGGCATGGCGGCAACGGCGCGGTGCGGCGCGTGCGGTTTCTTGAAGCCATGACCGCGGCCATCCTCTCCGGCCACCGGCGCATCGCGCCCTACGGCATGGCAGGCGGCTTGCCCGGCATGGTCGGCCGCAACAGCGTCGAGCGCACCGACGGCACGGTTGAGGAACTGGGTGCGGCTGATCAGGCGGAAATGAATCCGGGGGATGTGTTTGTTATCGAGACGCCAGGGGGCGGTGGCTTCGGGGTGGCCTAATTGGCAGGGGCATAGGCTGGAAAGGGCCGACTGGCGCGGATTTGCGGGTGATTGATGCGAGGAAATGTAATCGAACCTTGCCTCTTTGATGCGCATACGACTTAAATTTTGCTCACTCTGTGCGGGGCCTGGTCGGTTCCCCAAACAGGCCAAGCCTGGACGCAACCGGAAAACAACCTTGTCGCTTTAGCGTCTGCAAACGGACAAAAAGCGGCCTCATGTCGTGCGGCACTTCGGGTTCCGAAGCTGTCTCAGATCGGCCATCAAGAGCAGTTCGTACATCAGTGAAATCTGTGAAATGAATGTCAGCATTGCACCAAGCAACTGACGTGCGCTAATTCATTGCGAACTTCCTCAAGTCGGCA
>CAYLPI010000015.1:22196-38972 GCA_964385505.1 uncultured Bordetella sp. | reverse complement strand
TCCTCATTGACGATGCGCTGTGCCAGACCTTCCACGATGGCCGTCTTGCCCACGCCCGGCTCGCCGATGAGCACGGGGTTGTTCTTGGTGCGGCGCTGCAGGATCTGGATGACGCGGCGAATTTCGTCGTCACGGCCGATCACCGGGTCAAGCTTGCCCTTACGCGCCAGTTCGGTCAGATCGATGCAGTATTTCTTCAGTGCCTCGCGCTGGCCCTCGGCTTCGGGGCTGCCGACAGACTCACCGCCGCGCACTGCCTTGACCGCATCTTCAATGGCTTTTTTGCTGCCGCCCGCCTCTTTCAGCAGACGCCCGGCCTCGCCCTTGTCCGAGGCGAGGGCGAGCAGGAACAGCTCGGACGAAATGTACTGGTCGCCGAGCTTTTGCGCCTCTTTGTCGGTGAGGTTGAGCAGATTGGTCAGTTCGCGCGAAATCTGCACCTCGCCGCCGGTGCCCTCGACTTTGGGCAGGTTGGCGATGGCCTGCTTGAGGCCGTCGCGCAAGCGTGCCAGGTTGACGCCGGCGCGCGCGGCGAGCGAGCCGGTACCGCCGTCATCCTGGCCGAGCAGCGCCGACAGCAAGTGCAGCGGCTCGATATAGGGGTTGTCATTGCCAACGGCGAGGCTTTGCGCATCCGCCAACGCCTGCTGGAACTTGGTGGTCAGTTTGTCGAGCCGCATCAAGATCTCCGCTGATTTGTCGTTATACCCATAATGCGGCCAAGGACTTTGATTTCAAGGCCCCGCTGCAATGCGCGGCGCAGCGGATCCCGGGTTTAATTTGCTTCGCGGCCAATCATGACCATATGGCTGACACCGCGCCGCTCCCGGCGGGAGAGTCGGTTTGCCCCCTTCTCCCTCCGGGAGAAGGGCCGGGGATGAGGGCGAACATGCGACCTCTTGTTTTTGGGATACGTTAGTACACGAACTTGACATAAACTCGACCAACCCGTTTTATGACGTCAACATGAAGTTCGAACTCGAAGAACACATCGGCAAATATCAGATCATCCGCCAGATCGGCAGCGGGGCGACCAGCCACGTCTATCTCGGCCGCGACCCGTTTACCGAGCGCGAAGTGGCGATCAAGGTGTTCCTGTTCGACGACAACCTGTCGGAACAGAACACGCGCCTGCTGAAAAAGGGCTTTCTCGCCGAAGCCGGTCTCGCCGGCCGGCTACAACACCCGCACATCGTCGAGATTCTCGACGCGGCGAGCGATATCGAGCGCAGCTACCTGGTGATGGAGTACGTCCCGGGCACCACGCTCGAAGCCTATTGCGACGTCGCCACCCTGCTGCCGCTGCAAAAAGTGGTCGAGATCATTTTCAAGATCATTCGCGCACTTGACTACGCCTTTCAGCACGGCGTCATCCATCGCGACATCAAGCCGGGCAACATCCTGCTGTCAGCGGGCGGCGACATCAAGGTCAGCGACTTCGGCGCGTCCTTCCAGCGCCTGCACGGTCACGAAACCACGCAATTGTCCGGCGTCGGTTCGCCCGCCTACATGTCGCCCGAGCAGATCCGCATCGAAGACCTCAATCACCAGACCGACATCTACTCGCTCGGCGTGCTGATGTACAAGCTGCTCACCGGCAGGCTGCCCTACATCGCCTCCAATCAGGTCAGCCTTACCTACGAAATCCTCAACGTTGCGCCGCAGCCGCCATCGACCTACCGGCCCGAGTTGCCGCCGCTACTCGATGAAATCGTCATGAAGGCGATTGAAAAAGACGCGACCAGGCGCTACGCCACCTGGATCGATTTCGGCAAAGACCTGACGCGCGCCTTCAATTCGTTGCGCCTTGCCGGCGAGGTCGCCACCGACTCGGAGAAATTCACCGAATTGCGACGGCTGCCGTTTTTTGCCGACTTCGACGATGTCGCGCTGTGGGAGGTGTTGCGCATTGCGGTGTGGCGCACCCTACCGGCGCGGGAAGTCATCATTCGCGAGGGCGAACAGGGCGACAGCCTGTTGCTGCTGGTCTATGGCGAAGTCGATGTGACGTTGACCGGAAAATCCGTCAGCGTCATCAAGCGCGGCGGCTGCTTTGGTGAAATGCTGTACTTCAGCGACGCTAGCGCCCGCCGCAGCACCACCATCACCACGCTAACCAATGCCACGGTGATTGAAATCAAGGCCAAGGCGCTGAACGCGGCAACAGAGGCAACCCAGGTCGGCTTCAACAAGGCCTTCATGCGCGTGCTCATCGACCGCCTGACCCAGGCCGACAAGCGCCTGGCGGAACGCGCCTGAAGCCGTCCCCCCGGGGGGGCGGCTAGTCCGCAGACTCGGTGACTGCCGGCGCCGGTTCGGCCTGCCACAAGGTCGCCAATACCCCGAGCATGGCCGCGATGACAGGGTCGGTGGCCCGCTCAAGCGGATAGGCGAACCACAACGCTGTTTCCGCGCGCGCCGTGTCCCAGATCACCAGACGTCCGGCGTCACGCTCCCGCAGCGCCACTTCTTCGCGCACCAATGACAAACCGACCCCCGACACCACCAGACTGGTGATGACTTGTTCCTGGTCGGCCTCGGCAACACGCCGCGGCTGGCGCTTTTTGTCCCGGAACAAGGCCGTCAGCATGTGGCGGTGGGTGCTTTGTTCCGGCGTCATGATCCAGGGCATGGCGGCGATGCCATCCCAGTCTGCCGCCTCGATGCGCGCCCGCCATCCGGCCGGCGCAACGACGCGATAAACCATGCTGCGCAGACGCCGGCCGACCAGCGGCGCACGCGGCTCGTCGCCAAAATAAAAACTCGCGTCGAGTGCGCCGTCACGCACCTTGTCGAGGGCCAGTCCGGACACCTCCTGGTGCAAATCGATTTCGAGCAAGGGGTGATCATCAACCATGTGGGTCAGAAACTCGCCCAGGCGCAGTGTGGCCGGGTCGCTGACGGTGCCCACCCGCGTATTGCCTTGCAGTTCACCCTGCAGCCCGCGGGCGATGTTCTTGAACTGCTGGGTGCCCGAAAGCAGGCTGTGCGCTTCGCCCAGCAGGCGCTGGCCGGCCCGCGTCAGGCGCATGCCGGCGGGTGAGCGCGTGAACAAGCTCACCCCCAATTCGTCCTCGAGCGCCTTGATTTGTCCCGAAAGGGCCGGTTGGCTGAGATGCAGCTTCTCCGCAGCCTTGGTCAGATGGCCCAGTTCGGCCACCGTGACAAAGGCTTTAAGTTGATAAATTTCCATTAACCAGGCTTGTCACTTTCCTGTTTAGAGCGCTTTCCGGACCGAAATTTTTGCATTGCAACATACACTTAAGTCCATCATTTGCGGAACCGATACCCCCTATCCAAACATATGATTGGAATTAGTCCAAATGAGTCTATATCTTACGCATATGCAGTGCAACAAGTGTTGCCAATCAACGCAATAGAAGGAGTATGCCATGAAGCTCGCATTCCCGCATTATGAAGGAGACAGCCTTCTTCATCCGTTTCAAAATCACGCAGCCAGCGCCGCCCTAAAGGTCGCCAAACCGGCTCTCGTGGTGCAGCGCAATATAGAACCCATCAATGCCGACCGCGTCACTTACAGCGGCCTTGAGTTGGAGATGCAGGTCCGGGCCACGCGCCGCGAATACCTGCGCGAGTGGATCAAGGGCATTTTGGGACGCTAAGACGATTAGCCCGGCTACGCGGCGGACGTGGGGCGGTGGTTATCCTCCTCCTCAACTGCGGTCTCACGTTCGTCCGCACCAGTATTGTCGGTAACCGCAGCTTCAGCCGGAAAAAAGGAGTAAGTTCATGAATACGCTTGATATTCGCAAACCGCTGACAGTCGGGTTCGGGCTGCGTGCCGGGCTCGCCAGGGTGTTCGGTGTGCTGTTTCTTGCCCTTGAAGACTGGCGGCACCACAGCCGCCAACGTGAGCTTGACGCCTATCTCGGCGCATCGCTGAATTTGTCCGATCTGGAGCACCGTTTGCGCGAGGAACAGTATTCGCAAGTTCAGCAAGGTCGCGGCTTTTTCTGACCGGCCGTGAATTATCCCGCCCCGGCCAGCAAACCGGGTCCGGGTAAAGGAAACATGATGAATAGAGCATCCGAAGACACTTTTTTCGGCCTGCGGCCCGCGATGACTCTGGTCGCGCAGTACTTGTTCAACGACGGCACGGCGGGCTTATCGCGGGAATTGCCAATCGGTGAGCTGGCATTGAGCAGCCTCGATATAACCCAGCGTGCGCAGCAATGGGGACAGGCCGGCGCGCCTCGGCGCGCTGCGTAGGCGCTGGTTTTACCCTGGGTGCCGGAGCGCGACCTCCTCCCGCAATCGGGCACTCGCGCCCATCACGGCGGGCGCCGCGCAACCAGCATGGCTGCTTGCGCCGGGGACCGGCGCCCCCCCTTAGCGCCGACGCAACGCTGCTAGAGCATCATTTTCACCGTCCACACGCCGCAAAAGGTCAGCAGCAGGGATCCGGCGAGGTGACTGAGCATGTGCAGCAGGGCGAGATCGTAATGCCCGGTTTGCAACAGCAATACCGATTCGGCGGAAAACGATGAAAACGTCGTCAGTCCGCCCAGAAAGCCGGTAATCACGAACAAGCGCAGTTCGGGACTCATGCCGCTGTTTTGCTCGATCACGCCGAGCGCGATGCCGATGAGATAGCCGCCGATCAGGTTGGCGACCAGCGTGCCCGGCGGCAGCGCCGGAAAAAAATGATTGAGCGTCAGGCTCAGCAACCAGCGCAGCCAGGCGCCCAGCGCGGCACCGATACCCACTGCAGCGAAGCCAATTGCCGACAGGCCGGACATAGCGGACACGCCTCAGCTTTCCTGTTTCCAGCGCGCCGCCGCATCATCATCCGATGCCCGCGCCCCGACCCAGCGCTCGCCCTGCCCTGTTTGTTCCTTTTTCCAGAACGGCGCCTCGGTCTTGAGATAATCCATGATGAATTCACAGGCGGCAAAGGCCTCGCCGCGATGCGCCGACGTCACCACGACCATGACGATCTGGTCGGTCGGGCGCAGCTCGCCGACGCGATGCACCACCAGCGCATCGAGGATGTCCCAACGCGCCAGGGCCTTGTCAACGATGGCCTCGAGCGCCTTCTCGGTCATGCCCGGGTAATGCTCCAGCGTCATTGTCGCCACGCTGTCGCCGTCATTGGTGTCGCGCACCAGTCCGATAAAACTGGCAATCGCGCCGATTTTCGGATTGCCCGCGCGCAGTGCGGCAATCTCTGCGCCAAGATCAAAATCAGCCTGCTGTACGCGTACGCTCATCGCCGACCCCCCAGCCACTTCAGCCACCGGTAACCGGCGGGAAAAACGCCACTTCGTCGCCGGCCTTGACCGGCGTCGTCGCCTGCGCCATGTCCTGGTTGACGGCGACACGCAGCGCACGCTGCGCGCCGAGCGCCGTTGGCCATTCGCCGCCGCGCGCCATCAGGTGGGCACGCAAGGCAGCCACCGTACTTATACCGGGCGGCAACTCGATCTGCTCCGCGCCGGTGCCCAGTTGCTCGCGCAAACCGGCAAAGAACAGGATTTTCACGCTCACTGGAATAGCTCCGAGTAGGCCAGAAGACGGACTGTATCGCCGCGCCGGATCACCTGGCGCGGCGGATTATCGACCAGGCCGTCGGCCCAGACGGTGGAGGTCATTACCGCCGAATCCTGCGAGGCATACAAATCAAGGCCGCCTTGCGCATTCCATTTTACGCGCAGGAACTCGCGCCTGGCATCGGGCTCGGCCCAGTCGAAGTCGGCGCGCGCGGCAATATAACGCGGCAGGGGATTGTTCATGCCCTGGAGCTTGCGCAGGAAGGGCCGCACAAAGATCAGGAAGGTCACGAAACTCGACACCGGATTGCCCGGCAGGCCGATGAAGCTGGCCTTGCCGACGCGGCCAAAGGCGAGCGGGCGCCCGGGCTTCATGGCGATTTTCCACATCAGCAATTCGCCCTCGGCCTCGACTGCCGGCTTGACGAAATCGGCATCGCCGACGGACACCCCGCCGGAGGTCACAATAAGGTCGTTCTCTGCGGCCGCCTGGCGCAACACCGCCCTCGTCGCCTCGAGATTATCCGGCACGATGCCGTAGTCGCGCACTTCGCAACCGAACACCTGGCCGAGGCCATTCAGCGTGAAGCGGTTGGAGTTGTAAATGCGGCCCGGTGGCAGCGGGTCACCGGGCATCACCAATTCGTCGCCGGTAAAAAAGAATCCGACGCGCGCGCGGCGCAGCAGCGGCAATGACGCGATGCCCACCGACGCGGCAAGCCCGGTGTCCTGCGGGCGCAATTGCATCCCCGCGGCAAGCACCTCGCCGCCGTCTGCAATATCGCTGGCGATGCGCCGTACCCATTGGCCGGGCGCCGGCAGGCGGTTGACGATGACCGCGTCACCCTCTTCGCTGCAGTCCTCCTGCATCGCCACAGCGTCGGCGCCGGCCGGTATCGGCGCGCCGGTGAAAATGCGCGCAGCCGTGCCCGCTTCGAGCGGCTTGCCGACGCTGCCGGCAAAAATACGCTGGGTCACGCGCAGTCGCGCCCCGGGGCCGGCCAGGTCCGCGATGCGCAAGGCATAGCCGTCCATGGCGCTATTGTCCATCGGCGGCACATTCATGGTCGAGCGCTGCGTGGCGGCCAGCACGCGTCCGGTGGCGTTGAGCGTCGCCACCGTTTCCGTCCCGGTCACCGGGTGCGCACCTGCGAGCAACTGCGCCAGCGCTTCTTCGACGGACAACAGGCCTTTGTTCATTGGAGTTCCAGATGTTTGGTGATGAACCCGGCGATACCCGCCGCGTCGTTGAGATCAAAGCACGGCAGCGCGGTAGCAATGTGCGCATCGACAGCCAGTGCCACGATATGCGGGTCTGCGGGATGCAGCAAGGGCTTGTCGTTCCCGGCGCGCCAGATTTCCAGTTTGGGCAAGGCGTGAAACTTGTAGCCCTCGACCAGCACCAGGTCGCAAGGGCTCAGGCGCGCAAGCTGTTCTTCGAGGCCGGGCTCGGGGTCATCGCGTAGTTCATGCATCAGCGCCCAGCGCCTGGCCGACACCACCATCACCTCATGGCAGCCGGCCTCGCGGTGGCGCCACGAATCCTTGCCCGGCTGGTCGACATCAAAGGCGTGGTGGGCGTGCTTGACCAGCGACACCTTCAGCCCCCGCGCCACGAAGCAGGGAATGAGCTTTTCGATGAGGGTGGTCTTGCCGCTGCCGGACCAGCCGGCGAAACCGAAGGTTTTCATCGCCGCAACTCGATTTCAATCATGGGCTTCGATACGGCATGCCGCAACGCTGAGCCGGTTGAGGATGGCGAGGCGTTGTATTTCCGGATCGTGGCTGGCTACCAGCACGGTATGGCTTTCGGTCAGCAATTCGGTGACAAGTTCGAGCACCTGGTGCCGTGCATCACCATCGAGGTTGGCCGTCGGTTCGTCGAGCAGCAGCAGAATCGGATCGAGCACCTTGGCCCGTGCCAGCGCCGCCTTTTGCTTTTCACCACCGGACAGCTTTTGCGGCGGTACCTTTTCGCGCTCGGCCAGACCGGACCAGCGCAAGGCATCCATGACCCTGGCGTGGCGTTCGGGCTGCGCCATGCCGCGGCGCGCAAGCCCGTATTCGATATTGCCGTACAGCGTGGTGTGAAACAGATAGGGCGCCTGATGCACGTAAATAATCTCCTTGCGCCAGGCCTCGCGGTAATCGGCGATGTCCGCCGCTTCACCGCGGAATGTCAGGGTTCCGGTTTCAGCCGCCTCCAGGCCGGCGAGAATGCGCATGAAAGTTGATTTGCCGGCGCCGTTGCCGCCGGTCAGCACGTAACCGGCCCCCGCCTCCAGGCTCAGTCCGGCCGACTCAAAAATGACACGGGAGCCGAAACGCTTGGTCACTCCCTGGGCGCTCAACAGCATGGTCACTCCAGGCCCCCTTCACCCTGCAACCACGCCAGCACCACCGTGACACCCACTGCGGTCACCATCAATACAAAGCCGAGGGCAATGCCGTAGGCAAACTCGCCCTTGGAGGTTTCCAGCGCAATAGCAGTGGGAATATTGCGCGTCAGTCCGGCGATGTTTCCGCCCACCAGTAGCGCACAGCCGACTTCAGAGATGACCCGGCCGAAGGCGTTGACGAAGGCCGCCATGACAGCAAAACGCACCTCCCACAAGGTTGTCAACATAGCGCGAAAGCGTGATGCGCCGAGGCAGCGCGCTGTTTCGTAAAGGCGCTGGTCGGCACCCTGTACCGCTGAGATGGTAAAGACCACGAGGATGGGAAAGGCAATGATCAGGTAGCCGATAAGAATCGCCGTCGGCGTGAACAGCAGGTCGAGTCCGCCGAGCGGGCCGCGCCGGGACAGCAGCAGGTATAACAGCAATCCGACCACCACCGTGGGGAAGGACAGCAGGCCCTGCAGCAACACCACCAGCGCGCGGCGCCCCGGAAAGGCTGCCTTGGCGAGCACAAAGCCCGCGGGCAGACATACCGGCGCCAACAAAAGCAGTGACAGAACCGATACCCACAGCGACAGCCAGATGACACTCCAAAGCGCGCGATCGCCAGAGAGCAAGAGCGCAAATGCCTGCCGGGTTGGCTCTAGCAGTTCCACTAGGGCTGCGCCGCCATCGGAAAGAACATTTGCCGGCCTTTGATCTTGTAGCCGGCGATCAAATCCTGCCCTTCCTTTGAAACCAGCCAGTCGATGAACCGCGTTGCCGCCGCGTGATTGACCTTGCCGTATCGGGCCGGATTGACTGCGATTACACCGTACGGATTGAGCAGGCGCTGATCTCCTTCCACCAGCACCTGCAAATCCACTTTGTCCTTGTAAGCGATATAAGTGCCGCGGTCGGCCAGCACATAGCCATGCTTCTCGAATGCCATGATCAACGCGGTACCCATGCCCTGCCCTATCGACAGGTAATAACCAGCCCATGTCGGCTCTATACCGACCGCCTTCCACAAGGATAATTCGCGGATGTGTGTACCCGACTGGTCACCGCGCGACACAAAGGCCGCATTGGCATCACGAATGCGCTTGAGCGCCGCAGATGCGTCTTTCATGCCGCGCAAGCGTGCGGGGTCCTGCGGCACGCCAAGGATGATGAAATCGTTGTACATGAGATCGCGCCGGTTGACACCAAATCCCTTTGCCATGAAGCGGTCCTCCGCCTCGCGGTCATGCACCATGACCGCATCGGCGTCTCCCTGCTCGGCAATCTTCAGCGCCGCGCCGGTCCCGACCGCGACGTATTTAACCGTGATGCCGGTGCGTTGCTGGAACTTCGGCAACAGGTAGTCGAGCAGTCCGGTATTGGCCGTACTGGTCGTTGTGGCGAGGCGCATAGACTGCGCCTGCGCGGCCGCGCCACCCAGGATGAGCGCAAGGCAGGCAAGCAAAAAGGGAAAATAACGCAATCGCATCGTTATATTTTATCGTATATAGCGGTAGCGGAGCAAGCCCGCCGGCTGAGAAGTTAGTGCGCTACTTCGCGCTCTTGCGCAGCAAAGCCTCCAAGCCCGCGAGTTCTAGCGCGACACCCTGGTCGGCCTTCAGTTCGAGAGTGCGGTACAGGGCCAGGGCCTTTTCGCCCAGCGGCGTAAGGCTGGCCCCGCCGCCGCTTTGCCCTCCGGTGGCCGTCTGCACCAGCGGCCGCTTGAAACTGGCGTTGATCGCTTCAACCAGAAGCCAGGCGCGGCGATAGGACATGCCCATTTCCCGCCCTGCGGCTGAAATGGACCCGGTGCGGCCAATGGCTTCGAGCAAGTCGGCCTTGCCCGGGCCAATGGCCACTGCGCCACCCGCGTGGACACGAATTCCGAGACGGAGCTTTTTTGATATTTCGATGCGTGGCATGTCAGGCCATTTTACTTGAGCCCCGCCGGTCTTCGCGCACCAATTCTGCGCCAGCGATAGTGTTGCTGCGCTGGAGCGGCTGCGCTATAGTTTCCGCGGGGAAATGCAGACTCCCCGTTCAGACGGTGTCCCGTCCAAGTTCTGCGCCTGACGCATTGGAGAACATCATGGACACCGCACTCCCGTCTTTTTCCGTATCACAACTGCGCCGCCTGCTCGGCGGGCCGTCAAGCCCGCTGCTCATTGATGTGCGGCGCACCCCCGCCTATACCGCCGATAGCGTGACGTTGCCCGGCGCACTGCGACGCGCGCCGGAAACGCCGAAGCAATGGGCGCGCGCCCTGCCTCAGGACAGGGTGGTTCTGGCTTTTTGCGTCCACGGCCACGAGGTGAGTCAGAACGCGGTGCGCGTGCTGCGCGGCGTAGGTACCGAAGCGCAGTTGACGCCGGACGGACCCAGTCACTGGGTCACGCGCGAACGCCCGAAAATCGACCGTATCGCCTGTCCCTGGCTGGTGCGGCGTTTCATCGACCCGCTGGCTGAATTTCACTATGTTCCCGCCGACGAAGTAAACGCCTTTGCCGCAGCGAAGAATGCCGTCGCTTATGACATCCCGGATGTGCGCTTTTCCCACCGCGGCGAGCGCTGCAGCTTTGACGCCATCATCAAGGACTTCGGCCTGCGCGATGACGCGCTGGATGCATTGGCGAATATTGTGCGCGGCGCCGATACCGGCCGCCCCGAACTGACGGCGCAATCTGCGGGTTTGCTCGCCATCTCGCTGGGCCTGTCGGAACTGTATGCCGACGACCATGCCATGTTGACGCAGGGGATGTTGGTTTACGATGCCCTCTACGCGTGGCTGAGCCGCGCGCAGGCTGAAATCCACAACGCGAAACTCTTCGAAAAAGCATGATAACCCTCTCGAAACCCGCGCCAGTCGGCCTTTTCCAGGCATTCCTCTACTGGCTCAAGCTCGGCTTCATCAGCTTCGGCGGGCCGGCCGGGCAGATTGCGATGATGCATTACGAACTGGTCGAGCGCCGGCGCTGGATTTCCGAGAAGCGCTTTTTGCATGCGCTCAATTACTGCATGCTGCTGCCCGGCCCCGAGGCGCAGCAACTCGCCACCTATATTGGCTGGATGATGCACCGTACCCGGGGCGGCATCATTGCCGGCGGCCTGTTCGTATTGCCTTCGCTGTTCATCTTGATCGGCCTGACTTGGGTCTATCTCGCCTACGGCGATGTACCGGCAATCGCCGGATTCCTGTACGGCATCAAGCCCGCAGTCACGGCGCTGGTGTTATTCGCCGCGTGGCGCATAGGTTCGCGCGCGCTGAAAAACGCCTGGCTTTGGACGATCAGCGCCGCCGCCTTCGTCGCCATCTTCGCTTTCAGCTTGCCCTTCCCGCTGATTGTGCTGGGTGCCGGCTTGATCGGATATATCGGCGGACGCCTGGCTCCGGAAAAATTCTCGACCGGGGGACATGGCGCATCGGCCAAGCACTACGGGCCGGCGCTGATCGATGACGACACGCCGACGCCGGACCACGCGCGCTTTGACTGGCGCAGGCTGGTACTGGTGACGATTTTTTTTCTCGGGCTGTGGGCTGGCGCTCTTGGCCTGCTCGCCGCACATTACGGCTGGCCGCATCCACTGACCCAAATGGGATGGTTCTTCACCAAGGCCGCGCTGCTGACGTTTGGCGGCGCCTACGCCGTGCTGCCTTATGTCTATCAAGCCAGCGTCGAAAATTACCAATGGCTGACCGCGACGCAGATGATTGACGGTCTCGCGCTGGGGGAAACCACACCAGGCCCGCTGATCATGATCGTAGCCTTCGTCGGCTTTGTCGGCGCTTGGACCAAGGAAGCGTTCGGCCCCGAGGCGTTGTTCCTAGCCGGTTGCGCCGGTGCGACAGTGGCGACCTTCTTCACCTTCCTGCCCTCCTTCCTGTTCATACTCGCCGGCGGACCGCTGGTGGAGTCAACCCATGGCAACCTGAAGTTCACCGCGCCCCTCACCGGCATCACCGCTGCAGTGGTCGGCGTGATCGTCAATCTTGCGGTGTTTTTCGCCTGGCACGTGTTCTGGCCCGCGGGGTTCTCCGGACCATTCGAATGGTTCGCCATGCTGTTGGGCGTGGCGGCCTTTATCGCACTTTTCCGCTACAAGGCGGGGATGATTCCCGTTATCCTTTCAAGCGGGTTTCTTGGCCTGATTTACACGCTGATTTTATGAGGGATGACGCATGCCTGCATTTTTGATTGCCGAAGTCGAAGTCACCGACCCGGTCGCTTATGAGGAGTACAAAAAACTCGCTCCTGCGGCCATTGCCGCGTACGGCGGCCGCTATGTCGTTCGCGGCGGTGCCTCCGAAACGCTGGAAGGACCGCCGCAGACCAAGCGGCTTGTCGTGCTGGAATTTCCGAGCATGGACAAGGCGCGGACCTTTTATCACTCGCCCGAGTACACGGCCGCCAGGGCAAAGCGCGCAAACGCCGGCAGCGCGCGCTTTGTTATCGTCGAAGGCCTCTAAAACGGCAAGTCGCGCCGCTTGCTCAACGGCGGCGGTTTCCCGCGGGCAAGCGCGGCAACGTGCCGCGCTCCCGCGAGCAACTGAAGCTTTCGATCTACCGCGAAAACAAAGGGCGCCTTGCGGCGCCCCCTGCCCTCTTCCTCCCCAGTGCGGGTTTGCCTGCCGGCTATTTTTTTGCCGGCTGGGCGGATTTGGCTGTGGCCGCAGGTGAGGCTGCGGCCATCTGCGGCTTGACGTCCTTTCCCTTGGCTTTTTGTTCCTTGATGTAACGCGCTGCAACGCGGTCTTCGGCCGCAGCCTGTTGTACCTTTACCGCGGCATCAGACTTGGCCTTGGCTTCGGCCGCTGCAGCGGCTTTTTCAGGATCAACGGGCGGCGATGGCGGCAGCTTGGCTGCTACCGCAGTGCTCAACGCCAGCGCGAGGCCGGCAAGAAGAATGCGCAGTTTCATATCAGTCGTCTCCGCCTTGGGGTTGTTGCGCCGCGCCGGTCGTAGCCGGTGCGGCGGGCTTGATCTTGCCCGCCTTGATGTCGTCGTGCCAGTACTCGTGGTGCTCCTTCGCCCAGGTTTCATCAACCTCACCGTGGCGCATGGCTTCGTATGCGCCGGCCACACCCAGGGTACCCATGTAAATATGCCCCAGTGCACCGAGCACGAACAGCAGTGAACCCACCATGTGAACAACGCTGGCGATCTGCATGGTATTGCGGGTCTGGCCAAAGTTCGGAAAATCGAGCACCAGGCCGGACGCCCCGACAATCAGCCCCAATGACGCCAGTCCGCCCCAGAACCAGACTTTTTCACCGGCATTGAAACGATGTGAAGGCACGTGCTCGCCCGAGAACAAGCCGCCGAATTTGCGCACCCAGATGAAATCGTAGGCGCGCGGCAGGTTGTCCTTGACGAAGGTGAAAAACAGCATGAAGGCGCAAAGGATGAACAGCGGCCCGATGAAGTTATGCAGGCCCTTGGCAAGCTGTGTCAGCCATGCAAACAGGGTGTAGCCGATGACAGGCAGCAACACATGCTTGCCGAACAGGATGATCAGGCCGGAAATGCCGAGCACGGAAAAACTGATGGCCGTGCTCCAGTGCACCAAGCGCTCCCAAGGCGTGAAACGGGAAATTTTCTTGCCGGTAGGCACACCGTTGAGCGGGATGGTGCCCTTGATTTTGTAATAGGTGCCGATCACCAGCATCATCACCACCAGCGCCCAGCCACCGATCACCGTCACCGGACCGTTACGAATCTGGCGCCAGGTTTCACCACCAGACTGGATCAGGATGCCGGCTTCCGGCCCCTTCACCGAGGTGTAGGCCTCCTGCCCCGAACGCACGTCGCGCCAGGTGGGTGCGTTGTTGTAGGGCTGGGTCTGCTGGCGCTGCGCCTGGCTTTCCTGCTGCGGGTCCTGTGCCAGCGCACTGCCGGCAAAAAATGACAGCGCAAGGCATAGCGGCGCGAGGTAACGCGAAGCGATCAGGGAGGGTCTCATCGTGATCGCTCCTTATTGGACCCGGATGTATTCGTTCTGGGCCTGATTGCGCGTCTTGATGGCCGTTTCCCACTGCGCCTGGTTACCCTTGAACTGGTCGTTGTCCCAAGGCTTGGTATCAGGTTTGCCCTGGTACTTGCCCTGCTTGTAGACAATGACCTGCTCGCTTTCACCACAACCGGACAGCGGCAGGATGACAGCAGCCAGTATCGCTGCGGCGACGGCCCCGCGCACGATGATCAAGACTTTGCTCCGGCAGCGGGAGCCGGTTTTTGCCCGCCGGCAGGCGGGCCGTAAGCCGTACCCCAGCCCCACACCTCGGAACCCTTGCCGCGCTTTAACACGCGATCTCGGTAGATGTTGGAGATGGTGTCACCATCACCGCCAAGCAGCGCCTTGGTCGAGCACATTTCGGCGCACGCCGGGAGCTTGCCCTCGGCCAGGCGGTTGCGCCCGTATTTGGTGAACTCCTCGGCCGAATTGTCCTTCTCCGGCCCACCGGCGCAGAACGTGCACTTGTCCATCTTGCCGCGCAGACCGAAAGCTCCGGCCTGCGGAAACTGCGGCGCGCCAAAGGGACAGGCGTAAAAGCAATAGCCGCAGCCGATGCAAAGATCCTTGTCGTGCAGCACCACGCCCTCTTCGGTGCGGTAAAAACAATCGACCGGGCACACCGCCATGCAGGGCGCATCCGAGCAATGCATGCAGGCGACCGAGATTGACTTCTCCCCGGGCACGCCGTCATTCAAGGTCACCACGCGGCGGCGGTTCACGCCCCAGGGCACCTCGTGCTCCTGCTTGCAGGCGGTGACGCAACCATTGCACTCGATGCAGCGTTCGGCATCACACAAAAATTTCATTCTGGACATGTTTTTATCCTCCTGATTGCGTCGTTGAGCAGGTCGGCTTCAAGCCTTGACGATCTGGCAAAGCGTGGTCTTGGTTTCCTGCATCATCGTGACGCGGTCGTAACCGTAGGTCGTGGCCGTGTTTACCGCCTCTCCTCGGACAATGGGTGCCGCTCCCTCCGGGTAGTAGGGCAGCATGTCCTTACCCTGCCACCAGCCGGAAAAGTGGAACGGGACGAACGCATGATCGGCACCAACACGCTCTGTCACCATGGCCTTGACCTTGATCTGCGCCCCGGTAGGCGATTTCACCCAGACGTATTCGCCATTGCGGATGTTGCGGTCGTTCGCTGCCTTGGGGTTGATTTCGACAAAGTTGTCCTGCTGCAGTTCCGCCAGCCAGGGGTTGGAACGGGTCTCCTCGCCGCCGCCCTCATACTCGGTCAGCCGCCCCGAGGTAAGAACGATGGGGAAGTCCTTGGAAATATCCTTGTTCTTTTGCTGCACCGACTTGAACAGCGTTGGCAACCGCCACAGGGTCTTGACGTCATCGTGGGTAGGATACTTGTCGATGAGGTCCGGACGCGGCGAGTAAAGCGGTTCGCGATGCTGCGGCACGCCATCGGGGAAGTTCCAGACCACGGCCCGCGCCTTGGCGTTGCCGAAAGGGTGGCAGCCGTGCACCTTCATCACCACCCGCTGGATACCGCCGGAAAGATCGGTCTTCCAGTTCTTGCCTTCGGCTTCCTTTTTCTCGTCGTCGGTGAGGTCATCCCACCAGCCGAGCTTTTTCATCAGTACGTGATCGAACTCGGGGTAGCCCGTCGTCAGCTCGGCGCCCTTGGAGAAGGAGCCGTCCTCGGCCAGCAGGTTGACGCCATCGCGCTCGACACCGAAGTTCGCACGGAAGTTACCGCCGCCGTCCATGACATGCTTGGAGGTATCGTAAAGATTGGGCGAACCCGGGTGTTTCATTTCGGGGGTGCCATAGCAGGGCCACGGCAGGCCGAAATAATCACCATCGCAGGGCCCACCCTTGGCGCGCAGCGTTTTGACGTCAAAGGTGTGCATGTTCTTCATGTGCAGCTTGAGGCGCTCGGGCGACTGGCCGGTGTAACCGATGGTCCAGGTGCCCTTGTTGATCTCGTTGCGCAGAATGTCCTCGGCCATCGGCTCGTCGTTCTTGCCGAGGCGGATGTTCTGCTTGCCGTTGCGCTTGCCGAGCATCTCGTCGGCAAAGCCGAGCTTTTTGGCCAGCAGGTACATGATGGTCTGGTCGGCCTTTGACTCGAACAGGGGCTCGACGACTTTCTCACGCCACTGGATCGAGCGATTGGACGCCGTGCACGAGCCGTCGGTCTCGAACTGCGTTGCGGCCGGCAGCAGATACACCGCGCGGTTCTTGTTCGCCTCAACACCCTCGACCGGCATGTTGGCCATCGCCGCCGTAGCCGACGGATAGGGGTCGACCACCACCAGCAGGTCGAGCATCTTCATCGCCCTGACCATTTCCAGGCCACGCGACTGGCTGTTCGGAGCGTGGCCCCAGAAGAACATGCCGCGGATATTCGGCTCCTGGTCGATCATCTCGTTCTTTTCCATCACGCCGTCGATCCAGCGCGACACCGTCAGACCGGGCTTTTCCATCATCGCCTGGCTGGCAAAACGCTTCAGCAGCCAGTCATAGTCAACGTTCCAGACCCGCGCCCAGTGTTTCCATGCGCCGGCGGCGATGCCGTAGTAACCGGGCAGGGAATCCGGGTTCGGACCGACGTCGGTCGCCCCCTGCACGTTGTCGTGGCCGCGATAGATGTTGGCACCGCCGCCGGTCACGCCGATATTACCGAGCGCGAGTTGCAGGATGCAGGATGCGCGCACCATGGCGTTGCCGATGGTGTGTTGCGTCTGCCCCATGCACCAGATGATGCTCGCCGGCTTGCTCTTGGCCATGGTCTCGGCGGTACGGTAGACCAGATCCTCAGGAACGCCGGTGACCTCGGTGACTTTCTCCGGCGTCCACTTGGTCAGGCACTCTTCCTTGATCTTGTCCATGCCGTAGACACGGGCCTTGATGTACTC
>CAYLPI010000015.1:17720-22186 GCA_964385505.1 uncultured Bordetella sp. | reverse complement strand
GAAAATGTGATGCAGCATGCCGAACAGGAAGGCGATGTCCGTGCCCGAACGCAGGCGCACGAACTGGTCGGCCTTGGCCGCGGTACGCGTGAAACGCGGATCAACGACGATGATCTTGGCCCCGGTTTCCTTGGCGTGCAGCGCGTGCAGCATCGACACCGGGTGCGCCTCGGCCGCATTGGAGCCGATGAACATCATGCACTTGGTGTTCTGCAGGTCGTTGTAGGAGTTGGTCATTGCGCCATAACCCCAGGTGTTGGCCACGCCGGCCACCGTGGTCGAATGGCAGATGCGCGCCTGATGGTCGCAGTTGTTGGTACCCCACAACGAGACCCATTTGCGCATCAGTTGCGCCTGCTCGTTGTTGTGTTTGGACGAACCGACGAAGTAGAGCGAATCCGGACCCGATTCCTTGCGCAAGGCCATCATCTTGTCGCCGATTTCGTTGACCGCCTGCTCCCAGGAAATACGCTGGTACTTGCCGTTGACGAGCTTCATCGGCGTCTTCAGCCGGTGCGAATCATGCGTCATGCCGTGCTCGCGCACCGCCGCGCCCTTGGCGCAGTGGGCGCCGAGGTTGATGGGCGAATCGAACACCGGTTCCTGCCGGATCCAGACGCCGTTTTGCACCACCGCATCGACGGCACAACCGACCGAACAATGGGTGCATACCGTGCGCTTGACCTCGAGCTTGCCACCATCGGCTTTTTTCTCGTCCGCGGCCTCGGCTTTGCCTATCATGTTGAACGGCAACTGGCTGGCGAATGCCCCCGTACCGACGGCGATGCCGGAGCGTTTGAGGAAGGCGCGACGATCCAGCGTCTTGCCGGTCACCCCGGCGAGGCTGCGCCGCAGCTTGCTGGCGACCTGGGATTGCGACGTGGCGGCGGTGGCGGTGGCGGGTTTTCTGGTCAATAGCATGGTCATGGTCGTCTCTCCTCGCTCAGACCTGGGTGGTGCGATAGTAATTGCGGATGTGGGCCGTCTCCTGGTAGCCCTTGCCCGATTTTCCATCGGTGCCCCGGGCTTCGGCCTTGCGCTGCGGCGGAGTCACCTTGGCGGCGATTGCCGCTGCAGTGGCGGCGCCGCCGGCACCAACTGCCAAAAGGAATGTCCTGCGCCTGTTTTGGATTACTTTGGTGTCTGACATGTCTGCTCCTTGATCCGGAAACTGCGGGCTGCTGCATACCGCTACTGTCTTGGCGCTCTCGTAACTTTTAACCATGGACTCCACGGCGTCTGTGACCCGGCTAAACCATGGAAAGTGACTCTTTTTCGATGTCCCAAAATGCCCTGGAAAACCGCGCCACGTGGGCGTAGAAAACCGCCTCGGGGCAGGCCTCTACATTACGTGAAAAGGCCTCATATGAGTGCTGAATATAATTGATAAACAGGCTTTTTTGTTGTTGCAACGCAGCAACATCCGAGCCTTGCAGCACCAGATGACGCATCGTTTCGCACAGCCCTGCGACGTGGTCCTCATAGACGCCGGCGTTGCCGGTCCGGGCGAGGCCCAGCGCGTGCAGCGTATCGCGCAGGCGGACCAAAAACCGGTCCCGCGCCGAAGCATCGACGTAGTACGAACAATACGGCGAAACCAGCGCCTTGCCGGTACCGATGAACACCGTTGCGAATTCAAAGGCGATAACCCCGGCATCGGCCCCGGCGCAGGCCTTTTGCAGACCGTCCCAGGCCGCGACAATCTCAGGCGCTGCTTCCGCCGCGATGGGCGGCGAAGCGGCGACGGCCGCAAGCAGTGCCTGGTCCGGCGCGTCAAAGTACAGCCGCGCCAGCAAGGCGTAACAGTCGGCGCGCGCCCTGTCCTCATCGGTAAGCGCGGAGGAAAACTGCAACGGGACCGTACTCACGCCCTCACGCCTGTGGCTTCCTCACGTCGTGGATGCTCATCTCGCCCTGGTTTTCCATCATGTCGATCACCCGGCAGTCGGCGCACATCATCAGGCGCCTGATCGCCCCCTCACCGGAAAACATCGAATGCAGTTTGAGCTTGGCCGTCATGTTCTCGACCATCTGCCGCGTGCCAAAGGGCTTGGCGCATTTGACGCAGTTGAAGGGTTCGGCCTCGTTGAGCAGGCGTTCCTCGCGCGCCGCAGCCGTCAGCAGCAGGCGCGGCGAAAGCGTGATGGCATTTTCCGGACAGGTCGTTTCGCACAGTCCGCACTGCACGCAGTTGCGCTCGATGAACTTGAGCATGGGTTTTTCGCGTCCGTCCACAAGGGCCGATTCCGGACAGGCACCGACACAGGACATGCACAGGGTGCAGGTGTCCTTGTTGACGCTGACCGTGCCCCAGGGCGCGCCGGCGCCGAGGGCGATCTCGTCCCTGGCCGCAGGCGCATGTTTGAGCAGGTGTTCAAAAATGAAATCCAGCGAGCCGCGCTTTTCGTTGGCAAGGTTGAACAAGGCCGGTTTGACCACGCCGCGCGCCGGTTTGAGTTCCCACAGCGCCGCCTCAAATACGGGCATCGCGGGTGAGCGCAACAGCGTGAGATGCCGGCCTTCATAGCCAAGCGCGCCGAGTATGGTCTGGGCGAAGCCCATCTGCTGCTCCAGCGCAGTGGCGTAATGTTCGGTTTCGCTGCCGGTCGCCAGCACCACCACCTGCGCCGCACCATAGGCAATCGCACCGAGCAGCAAGTCCATACCCAGCGACGCAACGTGATGCACCTCCAGCGGTATCACCCGCGCCGGCAGACCCTTGCCGCGGCGGCCCAGACGCGACAGCAACTCGCGACCTTCGCCGGCGCTGTGCAACAGCAGGCAGGCATCCGTGCCACCGGCCTTTGCATAAGTGGCCAGCAGTTTTTTGAGCCGACCGCCGAGCTCCGGTACCTTGGGGTAGCCAAACGTCATCGCGCCCGACGGGCACACGGTCGCACAAGCGCCGCAGCCCATGCACAAATGGGGCTCTACCTTCACCGTGTCGCCGGCAGAGACAATCGCCCGAGTCGAACAGGTGTCGATGCAACTGGTGCATCCGGTCTTGCCCGAGCGTCCGTGCGCACAGAGCTTCGGGTTGTACTGGAAGTATTTGGGTTTTTCGAACTCACCCACCAACTGTGCCAGCGCACCGACGGCATGGGCCTGCGCAAGCGGATCGGCGCCCGGGGCAAAGTACCCCTGCGGCGCCTGCGGCGTCTGCAGCACTGGCGTGCCGGACAAATCGAGCACCATGTCGAAGGTTTCGCTGCGCGCCGTGTCCTGGCGTGAAAAATCAATGGCACCGATCGCGCCGCAGGCGCTGACGCAGGCGCGATGGGATTTGCATTTGTCCAGATCGACTTGATACGAAAAATCAATCGCCTGCTCCGGACAGGCAGTGATACAGGCGTTGCAGCGGGTACAGGTCTCAAGGTCGATGGGATTGGACTGCGCCCAGTGCACATCGAAGGCGCCCAGCCAGCCCTCGATCGAGCGCACCGTGCCCGACCACACCGGGTAGCGGCGCTCGGCCGGCAACTCGGCCGCACGCTTTTCTTCAAGGACCTTTGCTTCAAGATCATTGGTAACGAGCACATTGACTTCAAGTTGTGCGGCAAGCCTTTCTGCCCAGGCAAGCGCCGTCGCAGCGTCGCCGATGATCAGCAACTGGCCGCCGGACTGATAGGAAACGCTGGAAACGGGCTCGGGCTCGGGCATCTCGGCCATCGCCAGCAAAGCGGCCATTTTCGGCGTCGCCGCCCTGCCTTCGCGGGACCAGCCCGCCGCTTCGCGGATATTGATGAACTTGAGTTCGACCGGGGCATTGGCGCTGGCCGCAAGTTCGCTGAACAGCGGTGCCTCCTGGGTACAGGCCACCACGCAGCGCCCTTGTTGCAGCGCGTCGATGAAACTGTCCGACTCGCGCCGGCACAACTCATGGTGGATGCGCAGCGGCTGCGCCAGTTGCAAGGCTTTTTCCAGCGCCGTGGCGTCAAGCGCCATGGTGTTGTTGCAATCGCAGATTTTCAGTGTCTTGCTGTCGAATGCCATGGTGTTTCAGCGCGGCCGGAGATGAAAGCCCGCGCATATTAGCAGGGAAGCCATCCCGGCAAGCCCCGACCTATACCCGTTCCGGCGACCCGGCTTTTTTTCCGTCCGGCGTGACCGGTACGGCAGACTGCACAGTGGCAGCCGCCGCCGCGTCAGCCGGGTCGGCCTCGTCAACCGTATTGGCCTCGTTCACTGCCGCGCGCGCGGCAGGTGCAGCGGGTGCGTCTGCGGTGGAGACCACGGCTCCCGCTTCCTCGCCGGGTTCTTTTTTTTCGTCAAACAGGAACAGGCTTTTCGACTGGTTGAGCAGGCGCAGCATGGCCTCGGGAATGGGATCTTCAATACTGTAATCGTCGATATAGATATCGAGCTTGTCCATGCTGGCAAAGCTGAAATGCGGGTCGCTGAACAGTTTTTTCAGCGCCGCACGCTTCAGCGTTTCATCAACCCCTGGCTGGAAGAAAGCCTTGTAC
>CAYLPI010000015.1:0-17710 GCA_964385505.1 uncultured Bordetella sp. | reverse complement strand
TGCGCCGCGACCAGCGCGACAAAAAGGGCAGTTCGTCCTCGTTATTCATGCCGGCTCATGGCGATTTCTTGGCGTCGCGCCGCGCACCTTGAAACGACGGCGGGCGGCTGCGCTTTTTGATTTCCGGTTTGTAGTGCTGCATCACATAGCCTGCCAGCCAGTCGTGCAGGTGCGCCGGCAGCGGCACGCCGTCCACATGCTCCTGCGCGTCCATCATGCGCGCCGCCTCGTTGTAACTGAGCGTCACCGAAAACGGCGCCGGCGGCCCACCCTCCTCGTTGTCGCGCCAGACGACAAAGGCAAAGGCCTGCTCGGCGCTGATATTGAGAAAGTAGCCCTCGGCCTCGTCGCGGTACAAGGCGATGGCATGGCCGGGGTGCAGCCACAGTTCACTGCCGCCCGCGGATTCGATGCGGCGCGGCACGGCGCCGGTGGGCTCTTCGTCAGGCAGGACATTGACGGCGGTCCACTGTTCCGATTGCCAACGGTTATCCAGCAGGGTCTTCTGCATGATCACCGCCACTGCGAGTCTTGGTTGCGCCATCGGATGCTCTATACTGGGCAGGCTTATGGCCCTGTGTTTTAACCCTGTGCTTTAACCCTTTGCCCTCAGGGGCTATTCACGACCTAGCATACCCCACCACATGACCGATCGCATCATTCCGATCACCGACGCAAGACGCGCCAAACCGCTGCCCGCGATGGGTGCCGCGGCCGGCACGCTGGTCGATACCCGCGGCCGGCACCTTCACGACCTGCGCATCTCGGTCACCGACCGCTGCAACTTCCGCTGCACCTATTGCATGCCGAAAGAGGTGTTCGACAAGGACTACGCCTACCTGCCGCATGGCGCGCTGCTGTCGTTTGAAGAGATCACCCGCATTGCCCGCGTGTTTGCCGACCAGGGCGTGCAGAAAATCCGCCTCACCGGCGGCGAGCCGCTGCTGCGCAAGCACATCGAGCGCCTGATCGAAATGCTTGCCGCCATTCCCGGCATCGACCTGACCCTTACCACCAACGGTTCGCTGCTGGCAAAAAAAGCCCGCGACCTGAAAAGCGCCGGCCTCAATCGCGTCACCGTCAGCCTCGACGCCATCGACGACGCAACATTCAAGGCCATGAACGACGCCGACTACCCGGTCGCCGACGTGCTAGCCGGCATAGACGCTGCCGCAGCGGCCGGCCTGACGCCGGTCAAGGTCAACATGGTGGTCAAGCGCGGCGCCAACGACCATGCCATCCTGCCGATGGCCCGCCACTTCAAGGGCTCGGGCCATATCCTGCGCTTTATCGAGTTCATGGACGTCGGCGCGAGCAACGGCTGGCGCATGGACGACGTGCTGCCTTCGGCCGATGTCATTGCGTTGATCAACGCCGAAATGCCCCTCGTCGTCGCCGACGCCAACTACAGCGGGGAAGTCGCCGCGCGCTGGCGTTACCGCGACGGCTCGGGTGAAGTCGGCGTGATCTCGTCGGTGACGCAGGCCTTTTGCGCCACCTGCACGCGCCTGCGCCTGTCCACCGAGGGCATGCTCTACACCTGCCTTTTCGCCACCGACGGCTACGACCTGCGCAGCATGCTGCGCGGCACGGCCGACGACGCAGCGCTTACCGACGCAGTGCGGCGCATCTGGCAGGCACGCAGCGACCGCTACTCGGAAATCCGCACTGCCGACACCGTGCGCGACAGCAAAATCGAGATGAGCTACATCGGTGGATGACAGCGCGGATGAAGACCCCTGCCAAACCAATCGTCACCAGCGCCTCGCGCCCGCTCACCTTCGAGGTTGAGGCGATCAACGAGCGTGGCGAAGCTGTCACCACCCCCATCGCCGGCGAGAATCCGCTGACCTTGTACATCGACAAGCGCGAAATCGTCACGCTGATGACGCTGGGCCAGGCGCCAGAGGCGCTGGCCATCGGCTATTTGCGCAACCAGCGCCTCGTCGGCGCCATCGAAGACATCGAGACGGTGCAGGTTGACTGGGAGACCGACTCGGTCGCCGTGACCACGCGCAAGGGCATCAAGGGCCTCGCCGAAAAAATGAAAAAGCGTACCGTCACCACCGGCTGCGGTCAGGGCACGGTGTTCGGCAACCTGATGGAGGAAATCGACAGCATCACGCTGCGCGATGACGTCACGCTGAGCGAAAACACGCTCTACAGCCTGCTCGAAGCGGTGCGCCAGCACGAAACCATTTACAAGTCCGCCGGCGCGGTGCACGGCTGCGCGCTCGCCAGCAACAGTGCGGCGGGTTCCGAGATCATCAGCTTTGTCGAGGACGTCGGCCGCCATAACGCCGTCGATGCCATCGCCGGACGCATGTGGCTGGAGGGCATAGACGGCTCGGACAAGATTTTTTACACCACCGGACGCCTCACCTCGGAGATGGTCATCAAGGCGGCACAAATGCAGATTCCTTTTCTGGTATCGCGTTCCGGCCTGACACAAATGGGCTGGAACATCGCCGAGCGCATCGGCATCACCATGCTCGGCCGTGCGGTCAACAAGCACTACCTGCTGTTCACCGGCAAACAGCGCTTCGTCAAGCCGGTCACGGCGACCATGCTGGCATGAGCGCGCCCGAACACGCCGGCCAGATCACCGGCATGATCCTCGCCGGCGGCCAGGGCCGCCGCATGGGCGGCGTTGACAAGGGCCTGCAGAGCTTTCGCGACAAGCGCCTGGTTGACCACGTCTTCGAGCGCCTGGCGCCGCAGGTGGCCGGGGTCATCATCAATGCCAACCAGAACCTCAGCGCCTATCGCGAACTGGGCGTGCGCGTGGTCAGCGACGCCATAGAAGGCTATGCCGGCCCGCTCGCCGGGCTGCACGCCGGATTGTCGGTGTCGCGCCGCCCCTATCTCGCCACCGTGCCCTGTGATTCGCCGTTTTTACCCGCCGACCTGGTAGCGCGGTTGTACAGCGCGATCGACGACGCCGGCGCCGAAATTGCCGTCGCCAAGACGGGCGATCAGGCCCATCCGGTGTTCTGCCTGGTCAAGCGCGGCGTGCTCGGGCACCTGACTGATTTTCTCAAAGTCGGCGGCCGCAAGATCGACGCCTGGTATTCAAGCCTGTTCGTGGTCGAAGTGAATTTTGACGACCAGGCCGGGGCTTTTTCCAATATCAACACGCGCGAAGAATTGCAGGCCCATGAACTGAAGACCCAAGAGTTGCAGGCGCCGGCAAGCAAGCCGGCATGAGCACGCTGCAACACATCGTCAGTTGCATGGACGGCTATGACCCCAACGCCCTGCAGGTGGACAAGGCGCGCGAAGTCATCCGTTCCTTCCTGACGCCGGTGACCGAAACCGAACGCCTGCCGGTGCGACAGGCACTGGGCCGGGTGCTGGCCGAGGACATCGTCTCAACCATGAACGTGCCCGCGCACGACAACTCGGCCATGGATGGCTATGCGCTTCGTCACGCCGATCTTGCCGCGGGTGCCAACGAGGACGGCGCGACCGCGCTCAAGGTCATCGGCACCGCCTTCGCCGGCAAGGCTTTTGGCGGTGTTCCGGCCAGCGGCGAATGCGTGCGCGTCATGACCGGCGCGGTGATGCCGGCGGGTTGCGACACCGTGGTGATACAGGAAATCGTCAAGGCCGACGACGACACCGCGCTGATTCCGCCGGGACAAAAGCACGGGCAAAACCGCCGCTTCGCCGGCGAAGACCTTGCCCTTGGCAAGGTCGTGCTCAAAGCCGGACAAGCGCTGCGTCCGGCCGAACTCGGACTCATCGCATCACTGGGCACAGGCGAGGTCACGGTACGCCGCCGCCTGCGCGTGGCGTTTTTTTCCACCGGCGACGAACTCGTTTCAATTGGCACGCCGCTCGCTGAGGGCCAGCTCTACGACAGCAACCGCTACACGCTATGGGGCATGCTGGCGCGCCTTGATGTCGAGATCATCGACCTCGGTGTGGTACCCGACAATCCGCAACGCCTCGGGGCTGCGTTCAGGGACGCGGCGTCGCGCGCCGATGCCGTCATCACATCGGGCGGCGTGTCGGTCGGCGAAGCCGATTTCACGCGCAAGCTGCTCGGTGACATGGGCGAGGTGCTGTTCTGGAAAATCGCCATGAAGCCGGGCCGGCCGATGGCCTTCGGCAAAATCGGCAAGGCGCATTTTTTCGGCCTGCCCGGCAACCCGGTCGCGGTAATGGTGACCTTTTACCAGTTCGTGCGCGAAGCCCTGCTCCACCTTTCCGGCCGCAGCGACGACACGACGCTGCCGCTACTGCGCGTAACCTGCGCCAGCATCATAAAAAAATCCCCCGGCCGCACCGAGTACGTACGCGGCCGGCTGACACGCAACGCTGCCGGCGAATGGCAGGTCGCCATCACCGGATCACAGGGCTCGGGCGTACTGCGCTCGATGTCCGAGGCCAACTGTTTTATCGTCCTCGGCCACGAACAGGGCAGCGTCAAGCCCGGTGATGCGCTCAGCGTGCAGGTCTTTGACGGGCTGATCTGAGACTGGGCATATAAGCTGGAAAGGGCCGACTGGCAACGCTTTCCAGCCTATCACCGCTGCGCGCCCGATAGCGCGCGCCACAGCAAAACGCACTTAGCCCGGGGCCGCCGCCCGCGCCTTCATTGCCTTGGCCGCCATGAACAATCCACCGTCGGCGCCGTCAATAAAGTGCAGGTGACGGCCGGCGTAGTCAAACACCAGGCAGGTCATTTGCGCGCGGTCGGACACATGCGCGCCATAGACCAATTCGCCGCGCGCAACGCACGCGTCCAGCCAGGCCGTCAGCGCCACCCGCTGCGCGGCGGTGCCGGCGAGAATCTGCCGGAAGCAGTCGTTGAACTTGCGCACGTCGGAATTGCGCGCCAGTACCGACTTGTACTGGCTCCAGTCGGTCTCGGCGGTCTTGATGCCAAAACGCATCAGAAACCAGCCCAGCACGATGATCACGCGCACCTTCATGACGTAACGCCATTTGCCGAAGTCGCTGCGCTCCATGGCGCGGACGCCGGTCTCGTTCGCCAGCTTCATGTCATCAAAGGTAAAGCTCAGGTCGGGCGGAAACACCGGGTGGCAACTGTCGTCCGAGCCGTAGATTTCGCGCACCTTGGCGATGAGCGCGCTGTACACGCGCGCGCCGGCCTGTTCGTCATCGCCGCTCGCTCGGACCATGACGCTGACGGTTTCGCCGTAGCGGCTGGGAATATCCTGCCAGCGGCACTCCAGGCCCTTGAAGCTGCCACGCGCGGCGATCTTGCCGGGGTCAATGGCGCACAACGCGGCGGTCTCCGGGTTCTTCATGTATCGATCGGCATAGGCCATGCCGCCACCGGCAAACACCGCCTGAATGTAATCCTCGGACACGCGATAGCGCGCCACCTGGATGGCTAAACCGGCGGCGCGTATCTGTGCCATCGGCAGCGTTGCCACGCGTAAGTCAAGGCCGAAAGATTCGCCGGCCATTTGCCGCGTCACCATCAAGGCGCTGCGCGCCGCATCAAGCAGGGGCGCCGGGACGCACAGCATCGCGCCGTCACCCTCGAAAATGAACGGAATTTCCGTGTCGCCTGCGGCGTTCAGCACCGCGGTAATCGCCGCCGCGCCCACGGTATTGACGTTCTTGTAGCGACCGGCCTCGACCGCCGCGGTGGAGTCGCGCACGTCGCACATCACCACATGCCAGTCGTCAGGCAGCGGGGCGTAGCTCTGCTCTCGCCCGATATCGGCGAATTCGGTGAGTACCGGCAGGTTGGCGTAAAACTGCGGGGTGTTCATGCGTTGGTACCATTTCCGGAAAAGCCGGCGCTTCCGGCTTGCGATGGAAGCGAATGAATACAGCTCACCCATGCTGTACGCAACATGGCACTGAATGGACGAAGCCTCACCCCGCGGGCCGGTGCCTCAACCGCCTGCACCGCGCGGCAAGCCCTCACGCCGCGGCGTCGTCGTCTTCGGCGGCTTCTTCGGCCTTGCCCAGCAGCATTTCGGCCTGTGGTACCGGCAAGCCCTCGACGTCCTTGAGCTTGCGCGTCATCTGGCGCGTGCGCGTTTCGGCCTGGCCGATGGAATTGGTCACGGTCTGCAACTGCGCCTTGGTTCGGGCCAACACATCGCCGAAGCGGCCAAACTCGGTCTTTACCGCGGACAACAGCTCCCACACCTCGCTCGAACGCTGCTCTATCGCCAGAGTGCGAAATCCCATCTGCAGGCTGTTGAGCAAGGCCGACAGCGTTGTCGGCCCGGCAATCGAGACGCGGTATTCGCGCTGCACGAAGTCGGCGAGACCCGGTCGGCGCAAGGCCTCGGCGTACAAACCCTCGGTCGGCAGGAACAAAATCGCGAAATCGGTGGTGTGCGGCGGCGCGATGTATTTCTCGCGTATGGTCTTGGCTTCGAGCTTGATGCGGCTGTCTATGGCCTTTGACGCCTCATCCACGCCGGCCGCATCGGCGCGCTCCTGCGCTGCGAGCAGGCGCTCGTAGTCTTCGACCGGGAATTTTGAATCAATCGGCAACCATACCGGCGAGCGCGCATCCTGCCCCGGCAGCTTGATGGCGAATTCGACAATGTCGCGCGACCCAGGCACGGTGGCGACGTTTTTCGCGTATTGCTCCGCGGTGAGCGTTTGCTCGAGCAAGGCCGACAACTGCACCTCGCCCCAGGTGCCGCGTGACTTTACGTTTGTCAACACGCGTTTCAAATCACCGACTCCGGCGGCGAGGGTCTGCATCTCGCCCAAGCCCTTGTGCACGGCTTCGAGCCGGTCGCTGACCTGCTTGAATGATTCGCCGAGGCGCTTTTCCAGCGTGGCGTGCAGTTTCTCATCGACGGTCTTGCGCATTTCCTCGAGCCGCGTGGCGTTATCGGTCTGCAACTCCTTGAGCTTGGTCTCCAGCGTCAGGCGCACTTCGGCCAGGCGTTTTTCATTCGACTCGACCAGCTTGGCCAGTTGCTGTGCAAACGAATCAATCTGGTTGTTCTGCACGCCGGCGATGGTGGCCATTTGCTGCTGCAACGCCTTGCCGAACGCGGCCATGCTGCCCGAGAGCTCGGCGCGCTGCGCCAGCGCCGCCTCCTGCGAGTCCTTGCGCCCGAGCGCGATTTCGGCACGCAGTTCGCGCTCTAGGCGCTCGGCGATTTCGTCCGAGCGCCGCGCCAGCCGGTCGAGGCTGTCCTGTGCAAGACCCTGGCGGCTGCGCAGCAGCGTGATCACCTGAAGCACCACCATGGCCACGGCAAGCAGCACCAGCACGATCAGCGGGACATCATTCACCGTTGTTCACCATTCACCATTTACCATTCATTTTTTTCAGCCCTCGCAGTTGCGCATCCAGTCGGCAGTCTGTGCAAACGCATTGTATAAGCCCTTGCGCAATTCATCCGCGACACCGACTTCCTGCATCGCCCGGCCCATGCATTCCATCCACTGGTCGCGCTCGCTGCTGGCAATGGCGAACGGCAGGTGCCGCGCGCGCAACATCGGATGGCCGTACTTTTCCATGTAAAGGCCCGGGCCGCCCATCCAGCCGGACAGGAACATGTAGAGCTTTTCGCGCGAAGTCTCAAGCGAGGGCGGATGCAGTTTTCGAATGCCGGCAAAGACCGGCTCGAGGTCCATCAGGTCGTAGAAGCGCTCGACCATTTCGCGCAGTTTCACACCACCGCCGATTTCGTCGTAGGGCGTTTTGCCCGGGCCGTTGATCATGCTTTGCCTCAAGCCTCCCTGAGTGCCACTATCGGTGGACGGCTGAGTGCGGCGCGCGTACCAGACCAGGCGTTGAAACCCACGCACAGCAGTCCGAGTGCCGGACCGGCCAGCCAGATCCAGGGGTTCATGTGGTATGGAAACTGGAACACGAAATGGGCGATGGCCCAGCCAATGGCCACGGCCGCGGTCGAGGCCAGCAGGCCGGCGATAATGCCCAGCGCGGCAAACTCCGCACGCTGCGCTGCGACCACCTGCGCGCGGCTTGCACCCAGCGCGCGCATCACCGCCGCTTCCTGCATGCGCTCGTCCTGTGTTGCCAGCAGCGCCGCATAGAGCACCAGCACGCCGGCGCCGAGCGCAAACAGGAACACGAACTGCACCGCCCGAACCACCTGCTCGATCAGCGCCTGACCCTGCGCCATGATGGCGCTCATATCCACCACGGTGAGATTGGTGAAGGCGCGCGACAACTTGCCGGTGAAACTGCTGTCACCTGCCGGCAGGTGAAAACTGCTGACAAAACTCGCCGGGGACTCGCCCAGCAGACCGGGGGTCGCGATGACGAAAAAATTAACCCGCATCGAATCCCAGTCAAGCTTGCGCACGCTGGTGATGGGCGCGGAAAAAGTCCTTCCCGCCACCTGCCAGGTCAGCACGTCGCCGAGTTTCCAGCCCAGGGTGTTGGCGATGCCCTCCTCCACCGACAGCGCGCCGCGCTGCCTGTCCTCGTCGCTGAACCAGCGGCCGGCGACAATGGAATTGTGCCCCGGCATGCCATCCATGTAGGACAGGTTGAACTCACGCTCGACCAGGCGCCGTGCCCGGTCGGCGAATTCCTTTTCATCCACCGGCCGCGAATTGATTGCGGTATACCGCCCGCGAATCATCGGGTACACCTGTGGTGGTGGCAGTTTGTCGGTGCGGAACAGTTCCAGCACGCCGCTACGCTGGTCGGGTTGGATGTTGACGATAAAGCGGTTGGGTGCATCGGGCGGCACCTTGGAGCGCCAGGTTTCAAGCAAATCGCCGCGCGTGAAGGTGAGCATCAGGATTGCCGCAAGGCCCAGCGCCAGGGCGAGGATTTGCACCGTGTTGGCCACCGCGCGCCGGCGCAGGCTGGCAAGGCCGTAACGCCAGGACAGCCCGCCGCCGCCCGAAAAGCGACTGAGGCCGTGCAAGGCGGCATAACCGACAACGGCAAAGACCAGACCGGCAATGACAAAACCACCCATCACGATGAGGCCGAGTTTGACGTCACCGGCCTGCCAGACCAGCAAGCCGGCGATGGTCAGCGTGCCCAACGCGTAGCCGAACAGCGCGCCTTGTTGCGGCGCCCCGACGTCACGCCGGATCACGCGCAGCGCCGGCACATTTTTCAGTTGCAGCAGGGGCGGCAGCGCAAAACCGAGCAGCAAGGCCATGCCCACGAGCATGCCCTGCAAGGCCGGCAACAGTGTGGGCTGCGGCAACTCGACCAGCATCAGACCGGCCACCAGTGCCGCAATGACAAATTGTGCGGCGTAGCCGGCGAGGCCGCCGACCACTGCGGCACCGGCGCCCAGCAGCAAAAATTCCCAGCCGAACAGGGCGAACAGCCGCCGCTGGCTGGCGCCAAAGCAGCGCATCACCGCATACCCGTCAAGGTGCCGCTGGCTGTAGCGCCGCGTTGACAGGCCCACCGCCACCGCCGCCAGAATCACCGCCAACAGGGCGGTAAGCCCGATGAATTGCTGCGAGCGGTCGATGGAGGCGCGTATTTCGGGACGCGCATTCTCCAGACTTTGCAGGTTTTCACCGCGTACCAGCCGGGGCTTGAGCCAGTTCTCGAACTGCGCCACCGGCTCACGCTCGCCCGCGGCGAGCAGCGTGTACCAGACGCGGCTGCCCGGTTGCACCAGACCGGTGGCGGCGACCTCGTCTTCGCGCAACATCAGGCGCGGCGCAATGTTGAAGAACGATGCGCCGCGGTCCGGTTCCAGCGTCAGGATGGCCCCCACGACAAGGCGGCTGTTGCCAAGCTCGATGACATCACCGACGCGCGCACCCAGCGTCGCGGCGAGGCGCTCATCGACCCAGACCGAACCGGGCGCGGGAATGCCCGTGGCCGGCGCATCCGGGGTGTTGACCTGCGGTGCGATGCGCAGCCTGCCGCGCAGGGGATAGCCCTCGGATACGCCCTTGACACCGGCAAGCTGTGCGACTTCGCCCTTGCGCGCCATGCTGACAAAACCGACGCTGTGCGCCTGTTGCAGGCCGCGGCGGGCGAGTTCGTCGCGCAATTCGGCACGCACCGGGCGATCGCCCTGAACCACGAGGTCGGCGCCTATCAGTTGCCGCGCCTCGCGCGCGAGCGCCTGTCGCACACGATCGGCAAAAAAACCGACGCTGGCGACACTGGTCACCGCCAGCGCCAGCGCCAGTGCCAGCACGCGCAATTCACCGGCGCGCCAGTCGCGCAGCAACATGCGCCAGGCAAGGCTCAGCGTGGACATGGCGATCCCTTTTTTACGAGCGCGTTGATGAAACTATTTACGAATCCGTTCACGACATTCCTCACGACATCCCTCACGAAACTACGCGCCCCGCCGCGAGGCGTATCTGGCGGCCGCAGCGCGCGGCCAGCGATTCGTCGTGGGTGACGAGTATCAGTGTGGTCCCGGCCTCGGCATTGAGCTGGAACAGCAACTCGATGATGGCCGCACCCGTCGTCGCATCGAGGTTGCCGGTCGGCTCGTCGGCCATCAGCAATTGCGGTCGCATGACAAAGGCGCGCGCCAGCGCGACACGCTGCTGCTCGCCGCCGGACAGGGTGCGCGGGTAATGCCGCAGACGCTCGCCCAGCCCCACCCGCTCGAGCATGGCCGTCGCCAGAGCAGCGGCATTGTCGCGGCCGGCCAGTTCCAGCGGCAGCATGACATTCTCGAGCGCATTCAGTGCCGGCAGCAACTGGAACGACTGGAACACAAACCCGAGCAGGCGCGCGCGCAGCGCGGCGCGGCCGTCCTCATCGAGTTCGAACAATTCTTCGCCGGCGAGGCGAACGTTTCCGCTACTCGGCACGTCCAAACCTGCAAGCAGGCCGAGCAGGGTTGATTTGCCCGAACCGGATGCGCCGACGATTGCAAGCGCCTCGCCCGGCATCACGGCAAGATCAATTTGCTGCAAAATATCCAGGTTCGCCGAGCCGTTGGGGACGCTTTTGGCCAGGTTGCGGACTTCAATGATGGCTTGATCGGAAGGATGGGAATTGGACATGTCGGAACGGGGTATGAGCGCCTGGTTGAAATTCTTGCCCTGGCTGTTGTCAGCCTGTTGTGTCTGCGCCCAATCCGCCACTACGACCGGCGCGCCTGCCGCCGGTCGGCCGGCAATCGTCGTTTACGGGGACAGCCTTTCGGCCGCCTACGGCCTTCGTCAAGGTGCGGGCTGGCCGTCCCTATTACAAGAGCGTCTGCAGCAAAACAAGTTCAATTATATCGTTGTGAATCTGAGCATAAGCGGCGAAACCAGCGCCGGCGGCGCGGCGCGCGCGGCGGCGGCGCTAGGCGACGCCAAACCGGCCGTGCTGGTGCTCGCGCTGGGCGCCAACGACGGCCTGCGCGGCCTGCCGGTGGCGCAGTTGCGCGGCAATCTGGCAGCCATCGTCAAGGCGGCCAAAGCCGCCCGCAGCAAGGTCGTCATCGTCGGCATGCGCATGCCGCCGAACTACGGTCCGCAGTACACCGAGCAATTCCAGCGCAGCTTTTCCGAGCTTGCCAAAGAGCAAGGTCTGGCGCTGGTCCCGTTCTTGCTGGAAGGGGTGGCACAGCGGCCGGAATTGTTCCAACAGGATCAACTCCATCCGACCGAGGAAGCCCAGACCCTCATCCTGGAGAACGTATGGAAAGCCCTGCAACCCTTGTTGAAGAAATGAACAGCAATGTCATAAACCTGACATATGACCTGACATATGACCTGAAATATGACCTGAAATATGACCTGACAAACGCCGCCCTGCTGCCGGTGTATGAGGTACTGGAAATACCGGTTGAGAGACGGCTTCGGTCGGGCCGGCACCTCGTAGAACAAAACGGCATCCAGGTCGAGTTCGAACGGCGCAAAGCCGCCTGAATCGCCCCGCCTGCTCCTGCGGGCCAGCGACCCGGCCCTGGCCCCGTCCCCGTCCCGAGGCCAAGTCGCTAGAATATGGCTTCCGGCCCGCCCTACGGCGCCGCTGCTGCCATAAAGACTGCCACGCTGTTGCCATCAGGACACCCACCTTGAAATACCCCGCCACGGTCGGCGTTGCAAGTATCGATGAATTTTCCGAGGTCATCGATGTGCGCTCGCCCGCCGAATTCCTTGACGACCATGTACCGGGCGCCACCAGCGCACCCGTGCTCGACAACACCCAGCGCGCGCAAATCGGCACGCTGCATAAGCAGATGTCACCGTTCGACGCCAAGAAAGCCGGTGCGGCCCTGGTGTCGCGCAATATCGCCGATCATCTTGAAACGCTTTTCGCCGCCCGCAGCCGCGAATGGCGTCCGCTGGTGTACTGCTGGCGCGGGGGCAAGCGTTCGGGCGCCATGGCCCACGTGCTGCGCGAAATCGGCTGGCAGGCGGCGCAACTGGAGGGCGGTTACAAGGCTTATCGCAACGCGGTGCTGGCGCAACTGGCCGAGCTGCCGCAGACATTCACTTATCGTGTCGTCTGCGGCGAAACCGGCAGCGCCAAAAGCCGTCTGCTCGAAGCGCTGGCCGCCAAGGGCGCACAGGTACTCGATCTGGAACAAATCGCCTGCCACAAGGGCTCGCTGCTGGGCGGGCTGCCCGGCAGGCCGCAGCCGGCACAGCGCATGTTCGAGAGCCTGGTCTGCGACCGGCTGCGCCACTTTGATCCCGGGCGCCCGGTGTTTGTCGAGGCCGAGTCCAAAAAAATCGGCCAGTTGCAGGTGCCCGATGCGCTCATTGCCGCGATGCGCGCCGCCCCCTGCGTGCACATCGAAACCGACCTCGCGCAACGGGTGCAATTTTTGATCGGCGACTATGCGCATTTCCTCGGCGACCCGTCGCTGCTGAAGGACCGCCTTGGTTGCCTGCTGCAATTACACGGCCACGAGACAATCACACGCTGGAACGCCAGCATCGACAGCGGCGACTGGCCGACGCTGGTCGCGGATCTGCTGAAAAACCACTACGACCCGGCCTACCGCAAGTCGATGCCAAAGAATTACCGGCGCTATGGCGAAGCTCTGGTGCTCAAACCGCAGGGCCTCACGCCGGAGGGCATCACGCGCTCGGCCGGTCTGCTGCTCGATGGCGCCCTCACCGGCGCGACGTGACAGCCCGGCTGGCAGACGGGCCGGCGGAATCAGATGTCGCCCAGCGCCTTGATGTGCTGCACCACGCTCCGGCCCAGCGCCGACAGGGCGTAACCGCCTTCGAGCACGGACACGATGCGCCCTTTTGCATGCCGCTCGGCCACCGCCTTGACCTGCTTCGTCACCCAGGCGTAATCGGCATCGGTCATGCGCAGCATCGCCATGTCGTCCTCGATATGGGCGTCAAAGCCGGCGGAGAAAAAAATCATCTGCGGCCGGAACGCCTCGAGCGCCGGCAACCACGCCTGCGTCACCGCCTCGCGCAGCGCAACGCTGCCGGCGCCGGCGGGGAGCGGAACGTTGACCATGTTGGCGGCCGGCCGATCGGTGCCGCTGTAGGGATAAAACGGGTGCTGGAAAATGCTTGCCATCAGCACCCTCTCGTCGCCGGCGAAAATGTCCTCGGTGCCGTTGCCGTGGTGCACGTCAAAATCGACGATGGCGACGCGCTCGAGGCCATGCACATCAAGCGCGTGCTGTGCGGCGATGGCGACGTTGTTGAAAAAACAAAAGCCCATGGCGCGCTTACGCATGGCGTGGTGCCCGGGCGGGCGTACGCTGCAAAAAGCGTTGTCCACTTCGCCCGACATCACCAGGTCGGTGGCCTGGACCGCGGCGCCGGCGGCGCGCAGCAAGGCCTCCCAGGTGCCCGGGCACATCGCCGTGTCCGGGTCGATGTGCACGATGCCGGCCTGCGGCGCGGCGCTGCGAATATCGACGATGTAGTCCATCGGATGCACGCGCCCGATGGCGGTGAGCGCGGCCTGCGGCGCCTCGTAGCGCGACAGCAATGGCGCGACACCCGAGGCGATCAACTGGTCTTCGATCGCCGTCAGCCGCGCCGGCTGTTCCGGATGATGGCTGCCCATGTCGTGCTTGAGAAATGCGGGGTGGGTGATGAAAGCGGTGGTCATGTCCTTTGCCGGTTCGGCGCGCCGGCCCTGCATCCGGGCAGCGGCGGCGCACGTATTGGAATCGCCGGGCGCAGGCGGAAAATTATTGAACTTATTCTGCAGGCCCGGGTTCAATGATATCGGAATTCCACGATAAACTCGGCTCCTGAACTTCATCCACGCCCCCATGAACAATCCATCCATCAAACGTGTCATCGACCAGGCCGGCAAGATCATCCTTGGCAAGGAACACCAGATCAGGCTCGCGCTCGCCTGCATGCTCGCGCGCGGCCACCTGCTCATCGAAGACCTGCCGGGCGTGGGCAAGACAACGCTCGCCCACGCCCTCGCCAAGCTGCTCGGGCTCAACTTCCACCGCATTCAGTTCACCAGCGACATGTTGCCTGCGGACATCATCGGTGTATCCATTTACGACCGCGACACCGCCGGCTTCAAGTTCCATCCGGGGCCGATTTTTGCGCAGCTCATCCTCGCCGACGAGGTCAATCGCGCGACGCCGAAAACCCAGTCGGCATTGCTCGAAGCCATGGAGGAGCACCAGGTCACGACCGAGGGCGAAACACGCGCGTTGCCGGAACCGTTTTTTGTCATCGCCACACAGAATCCGTCAACGCAGGTCGGCACCTTCGCGCTGCCCGAGTCGCAGCTCGACCGCTTTTTGCTGCGCATCGAACTCGGCTATCCGGACCGCGCGGCCGAGCGCGCCCTGCTGCAGGGCGTCGAGCGCCGCGACTTGATTGCCTCGATCGAGCCCTGCCTGCATCCGGGCGATCTGGTGCAATTGCAAAATGCGGTCAAGCACGTGCACGCCTCCCCGGCGCTGATCGACTACATCCAGGCGCTGATCGAGCACACGCGCCGTTCCCCCGATTACACCTCGGGCCTGTCGCCGCGCGCGGCGCTGGCGCTGCTGCACGGCGCGCGTGCCTGGGCGCTGATCGAGGGACGCGACAAGGTGCTGCCAGAGGATGTGCAGGCCATCCTGCCCGGCGTTGCCGGACACCGTCTGCGTCCGGCCAATGACGGCGTCAGCCACAGCAGCGCCGATATCGCCCGCGTGCTGATCGCCGCAGTGCCCATCCCCTGAGCATGGCGGAGCGCACCAGAACGGCATACCCGCTGGAAACGCCCGTCTGGCGGCGCTTTCCAGCATATGGGCTGTTTGTCCAGGGCAGCGCGGCATGAACCTCGACCGCATCCTGCGCTACTCGCAGCTCTACAACCTGCTGATGCCAAAAAAAGAGCCCGAGCCGGGCGTGATTTTTTTGTCGCAGCGACGGGTATATATCCTGCCGACGCGCCAGGGCTTGACCTTCAGCCTGGCGCTTTTGGTAATGCTGCTCGGCTCGATCAATTACAACCTGTCGCTGGGCTATCTGCTGACTTTCCTGCTTACCGGCGTCGGCATCGTGTCCATTCTGCACACCTTTCGCAACCTCGCCCACCTGTACATCAGCCCCGGACGGGCCGAAGCGGTGTTCGCCGGCGACGACGCGCATTACCAGTTGCACATCGAGAACCGCAGCCGCCATGAGCGCTTCGCCATCTTGCTCAATCGCGGCGGCGCGTTGGCGCAGTGCGACATCCGCGCCCAGGGCACGGCCAGCGTGACGCTGGACATCCCGACGACGAAGCGCGGCCTGATGCCGGTCGGTCGCGTCACGCTCGACACGCGTTACCCGCTCGGCCTCTTGCGCGCCTGGAGCTACATCTCACCCGACCTCAATTGCCTCGTCTATCCCAAGCCGGACAACGCGCGACTGCCGCCGCCGCAGGCCGAGGCGGACAGCGGCGACACCATCGCGCTTGGCAGCGGTACCGACGATTTTTTCGGCCTGCGCCCCTACCAGAGCGGCGATTCGCCGCGCCACATCGCCTGGAAGGCATCGATGCGCGAAGGCCCCCTGCTGACCAAGCAGTTCAGCGGTCGTGCCGCGGCGCAATTGTGGTTCAACTGGAAAGACCTGCCCTACGGCCTCGATGCCGAGGCGCGATTGTCGCGCCTGACCCGCTGGGTGCTTCTTGCCAATGCCCGCGGCATCGCCTTCGGCCTGCGCCTTCCCGGGGTCGAAATTCCGATGGGTTTTGGCGAGGCGCACGGCCTCGCCTGCCTGCGCGAACTCGCGCTGCATGAAAATCACCCTGAAGCGGGTAAGGCATGAGTACGACCGCGGCCACCAGTCCGCGCACCGCACCGCTGGGTTTTGGCAACCTCGCCTGGTTGCTGGCCGGCCTCGCGCTGGCGGCGGCGCCGCACACCGAACGCTTGCCGCTCTGGATCACCACCATCGCGCTGATCATGGTCGGCTGGCGCATCTATCTCGCCTGGAGCGGCCATCCGCTGCCGCGCAAATGGCTGCTGGTGGCGTTTGTCGGCGCCTGCCTGCTCGGCGTGTACATCACCTTCAGCACCATTTTCGGACGCGATGCCGGCGTGTCTCTGCTGATCGTTTTTCTCAGCCTCAAACTGATGGAGATGAAGGGCTACCGCGACGTCTATGTCGTGATGTTCCTCGCCTACTTCATCGCACTGACGAATTTCTTCTATTCGCAGACCATCCCCACCGCCTCGCTGATGATGGTGACGGTGTTGATGATCACCGCCAGTCTGGTCAGCTTCCAGGCGCCGTCGCGGCGCCACCTCGACAACCTCAAGACCGGCGGCATGCTGCTGGCGCAGGCCGCACCGCTGATGTTGCTGCTGTTCTTCCTGTTCCCGCGCGTGCAGGGTCCGCTGTGGGGATTGCCGCAGGACACCTACAGCGGCGTCACCGGCCTGTCCGACTCGATGACACCGGGCAACATCAGCCAGCTGACGCAATCGGACGCGGTGGCCTTTCGCGCCAAGTTCGAGGGGGCCATGCCGCCGCGGCGCCAGCTCTACTGGCGCGGCCCGGTGTTCTGGAATTACGACGGGCGCACCTGGCGACCCGGCGACCTGCGCATGCGCGGGCCGTACAAATTCGAGGGTGTCGAGCCGCACTACGATTACTCGATCACGCTCGAACCGCACAACCGCAACTGGCTGTTCGCGCTCGAACTGGCGGCGACCATCCCGCCGCGCGCCCGCGTCACCGCCGATTACCAGTTGCTGTCGATCCCGCAGGTGCGCAGCCGCATGCGTTACGAAATGCGCTCCTTTCCCAACTACAAGGCCGTCGATACCGACAACGATGAGGACCTTGACGCCGCGCTGGCGCTGCCGCTCGGGACCAATCCGCGCACACTGGAACTGGGGCGGCGCTGGGAAAAGGAAACCAGGGGCGATGCAGACACCATCATCGCCCGCGGTCTCGAATTGTTCCGCAACGGCGGCTATCGCTACACACTCGAACCGCCGCTGCTGACCACGCCGCACACCGTCGATGAATTCATTTTCGATTCCAAGCTGGGTTTCTGCGAACATTACTCGGGCGCCTTCGCCATCCTGATGCGCTCGGCCGGCGTGCCGGCGCGCATCGTCACCGGATACCTCGGCGGCGACGTCAATCCGATCGACGATCAGTTGATCGTACGCCAGTCCGATGCCCACGCCTGGGTGGAAGTCTGGACCGATGCCGGCGGATGGCAGCGTGTCGACCCGACTGCAGTGGTGGTACCGGTGCGCGTCGAGTCGGGCATCGCGCAAGCCGTGCCCGCCGGGCAGGCGGTGCCGTTCATGGTGCGCACCGACCGCCTGTGGCTGCTAAAAATGCGTTACAACATCGAGGCCATGGCGCACAAATGGAACATCTGGGTGCTCGGCTA
>CAYLPI010000014.1:0-39514 GCA_964385505.1 uncultured Bordetella sp. | reverse complement strand
ACCTGGCCGCCGCCGAAGTTCACGGCGTACAAACCGCTTTTCACCGACTTGATGATTTCCGCCGGGTCCTTGTCGCCGTTGAGCATGTAGGTATTGGTCATGCGCGGCATGGTGACGTGGGCGAAGGATTCGCGCCTGCCGTTGCCGGTGACAGGCACGCCCGTCAGGCGGGCGTTGAGACTGTCCTGCATGTAGCCCTTCAGGATGCCGTCCTCGATCAGCACGGTGCGCTGCGTCGGATTGCCCTCGTCGTCGATGTTGAGCGAACCGCGACGGCCCTCGATGGTGCCGTCATCGACCACCGTCACGCCCTTGGCGGCGACGCGTTTGCCGACCCTGCCCGAAAAAGCCGAGCTGCCCTTGCGATTGAAGTCGCCCTCGAGTCCGTGGCCGATGGCCTCGTGCAGCAAAATGCCCGGCCAGCCCGGCCCCAGCACCACCGTCATGGTGCCGGCCGGTGCCGGGCGCGAATCGAGGTTGACCAGTGCCTGGTCAACGGCGCGTTGCGCGTAATCCTTGATCCGCTCGTCGGTGAAATAAGCGTAGTCGCTGCGACCGCCGCCACCCGAGCTGCCGGACTCGCGCCGGCCGTGCTGCTCGGCAATGACCTGCACCGACAGGCGCACCAGCGGCCGCACATCGGCCGCCATGACGCCGTCCGAGCGCGCCACCAGCACCACTTCGTACTCGGCAGCGAGCGTCGCCATGACCTGGGTTACACGCTTGTCGAGCGAGCGCGCGTATTGCTCCAGGCGCTCAAGCAGCTTGACCTTTTCGGTATCGGGCAGGGAGACGAGCGGGTCGTCCTGGCCGTAGAGCACGCGCTGCTGCATCGCGCCGTTGTGACCCGCATTTCGCCCCAGGACGGGCATCGTGCCCTGCTGCCCGGCGGCGCCGATGGCGCGCGTCACCGCCGCCGCATCATTCAACGCCGGCAGGCTGATTTCATCGGAGTAGGCGAAGGCGGTTTTTTCACCCGAAATGGCGCGCACGCCCACGCCCTGGTCGATGTTGAAGCTGCCGGCCTTGACGATGCCCTCTTCCAGGCTCCAGGCCTCGCTGCGCGAATACTGGAAGTACAGGTCGGCGTAATCGACCTGCTTTGACATCAGCTTGCCGAAAACCTTGCTCAACTGGTCGGCGTGCAGGTTATAGGGCGCGAGCAGGCGCGACTGGGCGGTACGGAACAAGGCGTCGGGAGCGTTCATTTAAGTCACAGGTGGGGACGAAAAGGCATTTTACACCTCCCTCGCGGATTCCCTGCCACGCCCGCATACCTTGAGCTTTAAGCACCGCCCTCTGTAATGCACAACAAACACGGGGCTCGCGGCCTTCGACGCCACACCATCGCCCGAGCCCCCCTAACGGATATCAGACCACCTTATCCGTATAACTGCAGACGGGTGTTTCCTTATTTGAGCCAATCAAGCGCATCGGGGCCATTTCCCGAGAACGCGTTAGCTTCGGTGTCAAACGTCCGGAAAGGCGCGCGCGCGAAGCGCGCACTCTCATCGAAGGGCACGGTCGCATCAATGCCCACCTTTGCACGTATGCCGTTGTCGCTTTTCCTGACATATTCGTGGGTGCGTGCGCCAGGAATGATGAAAAGGTCCCTGCTCGCTTCCATGCGCATCGCCAGGGCATACTCGACGTCGTTGGGGTTCTGGATGTCGATGTCATCGTCCACTGCGATGACGAGGTCGAGATCCTTGAGCGTGCCGAACGCCGCGAGGATGGCGTTCCTCTGCAAGCCCTCCTGCATGGTGTTGGTTTTCTTCACGCTGATCACCGCGTGGAAGCGGTGCAGCCCGCCTGCGGTCATTTCGACGTCCTGCACGATCGGCGTTGCGGCCTGCAGGGCTTTGAGCAGGCTCGCCTCCATCACGTACTTGCGCAGCATGATCGTCTCGCGGCCCACGCCGTTGATCGCGAAGTAGACCGGGTCGTTGCGGTGGCAAACCGCTGTGACGTCGAATATCGGCGCATCTCCCTCGGGCGAAAGATAGCCGACGAACTCGCCGAACGGGCCTTCACGCACGGTCTCATTCGGGAGCAGCACGCCTTCGAGCACGATCTCGGTCTCTGCCGGGTAGTACAGGTCCTGCGTGATGCCCTTGACCACCGGCAGGGGTTCGCCGCGCAGGGCGCCGGCAATGGCCAGTTCATCTACCGACTCGGGCATTTGCGCGCCCATCGTCGCGGCGGTGTAGTGCACCGCGAGGTCGGTACCGATACATACGGCGATCGGCAGGGGCTTGCCGAGCTTCTGCGCGCGTTCGTAGGCCGCGCGCAGGTGGCGCCCGAAATCGAGCTTGATCGCGGTGCGCTGCGGTCCGATCAGTTGCAGCCGGTGATACGAAGCGTTGTAGACACCCGTCTCCGGGTCCTGCACGACGACGATGCCGGCGGTGATGAAGCGGCCGCTGTCGCCGTCGGTGTGCGTGAGGATCGGCAGCATTTTGCCAAGGTCGAACGCCGCCTTTTCGCCGCGACGAAATATGTTCTCGTGTACGGGCGCCTTGCCCACGCGTACCGGCGGCACCGGGTTGCCGAGCGCACGCGCGACCAGGTTACGGATGCCGCGATAGTCTGCACCGAATGCGGCCTCGCAGTTCTCCCGGCACGAGAGGATGTTACCGATGACCGGCATGCCGAAGCCCTTCACCTTGGGGAACAGCAACGCCGGCCCGCCGTCGAGTTTTTTCATGATCCCGGCGATCTGGAACTCGGTGCTGGCTTCGGATTCGAACGAGCGAATCCGCCCGGCTGATTGCATCCTGCGCAGCGCGGCGCGGAAACTCGTGTCAACGGCGACTTGTGTGCTTGCGTTCATGCGGTTCTCTCCGGCGTGGCGTGCCTCATTGCTCGACCTTGATACCTGTTTGTTTCACGAAGGCCCCCCACTTCTGCAGTTCCGCCTGCACCAGCGCGCGAAACTGCTCCGGCGTGTCGCCTACGGGCGTTGCACCGATGTCCTCCATGCGTTTTCTGAGCGCCGGGTCCCTGAAGCCCTGCTGCACCGCCAGCGCAATGCGGTTGACGATGTCGGGTGGCGTCCCGGCAGGGGCAAACAGCCCGTTCCACGAGTCCACGGCGTAGCCGGGGATACCGGCCTCGGCGATGGTCGGCACCTCGGGTGACTGCGGGAAGCGCTTCGCGCTGGTGATGCCGAGGGCCCGCAGCTTGCCGGCGCGCATCTGCGGGAGCGCATCCGAATAATTGGCGAAGGTCACCTGCGCATCGCCCGCGACCGCGGCCGCAGTGGCGGGCGCACCGCCCTTGTACGGGACATAGACGATGTCGAGCCCGGCCATGAACTTGAAGATCTCGCCGCTGAATTGCGTGAGGCCGCCGGCGCCGGCGAAGTTGAGCTTGCCCGGTTGTGCCTTGGCGAGCGCAATGAGTTCCTTCACGTTCTGCGCGGGCAGCGACGGGTTCACCAGCAGCACGAGCGGGTTGGTGTTGATCAAAGTGACGGGGGCGAAGTCCTTGAGCCCGTCGTAGCCGAGCTTCTGGATGAACTGGTTGAGCGTCTGCGGCGCGGCCGAACCCATCAGCAGGGTATAGCCGTCCGGCGCGCTCTTGGCGACGTATTCCGTGGCCACAGCACCGCCGTTGCCAAGCTTGTTCTCGATCAGCACGGGCTGGCCGATCGCCTCCTGGATCTTGGGGGCGGCGAGGCGCGCCACAGTGTCGGTGATGCCGCCGGGCGCGTACGGCACGATGATGCGCACCGGACGCGAGGGCCACGGGGACTGCGCGAAGGCGCTCGCCGCAGTGGCAAAGGTGACTAAAAGTAGGAGGGCTCTAGACCAAGTATGCATGACGGGTCACTTATATAGAAAGTCGGTTGACAAAGGCACTCGATGGTTTTCCCTGACAATATACCAAAAACAATCACAATCGCATCAACAGCCCGGGTGATGACACTGCGCGCCTCCATGAAATGCTCTTCAAGACTGCAACGGTCTTGCCACCGATCCACCACACTCTGAGGATTGCTTTGCAGGCCGCGGGCAGGCGCGACTGAGCGGTGCGAAACACTACCGCGGGGGCGTTGATGTGAGCCACCAGCGGGTATCAAACGGCACCTTACATTTTCCCGCGTTGATTCCAGACTGCCGCCGGCATGATTCGCGCATCCATCACCGCGATATACTCCGCGTCGGGGCAAAGTACGTCGCCCCCCCGATCTCGCGCCTCACTACCCGGACAAACCACCTCATGACCAAAGTCGGTAAAAAAGCCTGGATCATCATCATTTGCGCCGCCGGCATCAGTACGCTGAACCTGGGCATACGGCAGTCCTTCGGGCTGTTCATGAAGCCCATCAGCATGGACCTCGAACTGGGGCGCCAGGTGCTGTCCCTCGCCCTTGCCATCGCCACGCTGATCACCGGCTTCGCCACGCCGTTTTTCGGCGCCCTCGCCGACCGCTACGGCACCACCAAGACACTGACGCTGGGCGTCGCGCTCTACGTCGGCGGCCTGCTGCTCGCCTCGATGTCGCAAAGCGCAATGAGCCTGCACATCACCTTTGGCGTGATTTTCGGCGTCGGCCTGTCGGCCACCGGTTTCCCGGTCATGTTCGGCGCCGTGGCGCGCGCGGTGGCCCCGGAAAAGCGTTCGCTCGCCTTTGGCGTCGTCACCTCCGGCGGCTCCTTCGGCCAGTTCCTGTGCATACCTTTTGCACAGGTGCTGCTGACGCAATACGGCTGGCGCGCCGCAACCGTCATGCTCGCCATGGGCGCCCTCATCATGCTGCCGCTCGCCTTCGGCCTGCGCGAAAAACACGTGCCGGCGCCCGCCGGCACCCAGTCCATGGGCGAGGCGCTGGTCGAGGCGCGCGGTCACAGCGGCTACTGGCTGCTCAACGCCAGCTTTTTTGTCTGCGGCTTTCACATCGCCTATGTCGTCACCCACCTGCCGGCGTTTTTTGCCGACAAGGGACTGGCCGGCAACATTGCGGCGCAGGCCTTTGCGCTGATCGGCCTCTTTAACATCTTCGGCTCGCAGTTGTTCGGCTGGCTCGGCGGGCGTTACAGCAAGCGTTACCTGCTGACCTTCATCTACACCGCGCGCAGCGCCATATTCATACCGCTGCTGCTGTTGCCGGTCACGCCGACGCTGGCGCTGGTGTTCTCTGCAGCGCTGGGCTTTTTGTGGCTGGGCACGGTGCCACCGACCAGCGGCCTGGTGGCGCAGATTTTCGGCGCGCGCTATCTCTCGACGCTGTTCGGCATTGTCTTTGCCTCACATCAGGTCGGCGGCTTTCTCGGCGCCTGGCTGGGCGGCGTGCTGTTCGACCGTTACCAGTCCTACGACGTGATGTGGATGATCTCGATCGGCCTCGGCATTTTTGCCGCCATCGCCGCGCTGCCGATCAAGGACAAGACCATCGTGCGGCCGGCGCCGCCGGACGCTGCGGCCAAACCGGCTTGAGGTTTCGTTCGCCCTGAGCCTGTCGAAGGGCCCATCCGTCGCGTTCGCCCGCACGCGGTTCGACAGGCTCACCGCGAACCGCGCTTGCTCAGTCAACGCGCATGTTGGCATCCTTGACGATGCGCGCGTACTTGGTGATTTCCGTCTGGAGGTGGCCGCCGAATTTTGCGCTGCTGCCGCCCAGCACCTGCAAGCCGCGCTCGTTCAGCATGGCCCCCACCGGGGTGTCGCTCATGACGCGGTTGACCGCGGCATTGACGCGCTCCACCACGTCTTTTGGCACGCCGGCGGGCGCCAGCAGGCCGTACCATGAATCGGTTTCGAAGCCCGCATAGCCTTGTTCAGCAATGGTCGGCATCTCCGGCGCCTGGCCGGCGCGCACGAGATAGGTCGTGCCATAGGCCTTCAACTTGCCCGCCTTGATGTGTGAAATGAAATCGGGCAGGTTGCCGAACATCACATCGACATTGCCGGCAAGCAGGTCGGTCAATCCCGGGCCCTGGCCCTTGTACGGAATATGGGCCATGTCGAGTCCGGCCATCATCTTGAGCATTTCACCGGCGAAATGCGCCGTGGTGCCGTTGCCGAAGGACGCATACGACAGCTTGCCCGGGTTCTTTTTGGCATAGGCGACAAATTCGGCCAGGGTGTTGGGCGGCAGGCTGGCACGCGCCGCCAGCACATTGGGCGTTCGCGCCACCAGCACCACGGGCTGCAATTCCCTCGCCATGTTGTAGGGCAGGTCTTTTACCAGCGTCTGGTTGACGGTAAAGCTGTTGGCGACGCCGACAAAGGTGTGGCCGTCCGTGGACTTGGCGGCGGCATCGACGCCGATCACCGTGCCTGCACCCGGCTTGTTGTCTATCACCACCTGCTGGCCGAGGATTTTTGACAGTTCCGGCGCGATCAGGCGCATCACCGTGTCCATGGTGCTGCCGCCACCCGGGAAGGGCACGATGATGCGCACCGGGCGCGAGGGCCAGGCCTGCTGCGCCTGCGCGGGAAGGACGCCGAGCGCAAACAACGCGCCGGCGAGCAACGAAACGGTGAACGTGCGGATAGTCATCTCAATGCCTCCGGAAAAATAAAAATCGACGCCCGCGCTCAGACGTGACCGAACTTCTTCAGCGCCTCGGCCAGCGTCAGGCCGTTTTTCAGCTCAATGCGGATGTTCTTTTCAATTGCCGTCAGCCGCTCGGCCTCGACCAGTACGTTTTCGGCGATCGCGGCGGGAATGACAATCACGCCATCCTCGTCGCCGAGAATGAAGTCACCGGGTTTTACTTCAACCAGGCCGGCAGATGCGCCGCGCAGGAACACCGGTATCTGCCATGCGGTGACCCTCCAGCGTCCTATCGATTGCACCGGCGTGCGGTACTTCGCGAACACCGCGAAGCCCAGTTCGCCCAGCCAGCGGATGTCGCGTATGCCGCCATCGACCAGGGCGCCGGTGCAACCGCGCTCCTTCATGCCGATGGCGATGAGTTCGCCGAAATAGCAAATGCCCTCGCCATCGCCGCTCCAGACGCTGATCTCGCCCGGCGACAAACCCTGGCAGGCGGTCATCTTGTCGGCGTCCCCGCCCATGGCGTAGGGCGTCATCTGGCCGCGTATGGTGTAGGCCCAGCCGGCAATGCGCCCCGCCGTCGCCGGATAGGGCGCGAACTGCGGCGCGAGACCCTGGTTGAAGAGGCCCATGGTGTCGAGCACATCGGCGACGTTGGAGGAGTCAACCTCCATGAAGCGCAGGCGAATCTGTTCCTTGTCCGATTGCTTGTCCGATTGCGTGCCCGATTGCGTGCCCGAGTGCGTGCCCGACTGCGTGCCGGTCATGCTCATGTCCCCACGCGCAGGGGCGCGACCATTTTGCGTAACAGCGCGACGACGCTCTGCGCGGTGATTCTGCCGGTCTTCGGATTTTCGGACGGGATGTTCTCTATGGTCATGCGCATCAGCGCCGCATCCGAATCGACCTCGATGCTGTGGGTGTTGCGCACCACCGTCGGGTCGGCCCAGATCTCCAGCACGGTTTTCTCCGGGCCGATGCCGGCCAGCGCCAGCGCCACCACGACATTGAGGTTGGCCGGAAAGCCCCTTGCCGCTTCGCGCGCGTTGCCGGTAAAAATCTTCAGCGGCACCCTGACGTCGCTGATGTCGATGTTGTGCTCGATCAGGTAGGGCGCGCCCTCCAGCCCCTTCGGCGGTTTGCGCGTGACCATGCGCACCGAATGAATCGTGCCCTCGGCCGCGGCAATGACCGCATCAAGGCCGATCAGCGCACCTGTCGGCACGATCAGCGTGCCGCCGGTGTCTTTCGCCATGGCGATCAGGTATTCGTTACCGAGCAGCGCCCCGACCGACAGCACGACCAGTTTCTTTTTCGCCCTGAGCAAAGGCTCGGCAATCTGCGGCAGCAGGGCCGCCGGCGCGCACTCGACCACGACATCGGCGTGATCACCGAGCGCCGCCAGGCCGACCACCGCGACCGGTTGCCTGAAACCCAGTACAAAAGCCGCGGCCTTGTCGACATTCTTCGCCGACACGGCGGTCAGCACAAAACCCGGTATGCCGCCCTTGTCCAGGGTCAGCGCCAGCGCCTTGCCTATGGCGCCGAGACCGGCAATGGCCACACGCAAGGGCGCGACGGTTGTTCTTGTGTCAGTCATTGCTGCTTCGCTTCATTCCAAATCACCTGTTGATCAAGGACGTAAAAGCACAAACGGGGCCAGTGTAACGGCTTGGCGAATTACCGGGGAGTGGCCTGCGCGGCGCGGCTGCGTGTGATGCGGGACGCACAAACGCAGCGCAGGCTGCGCTCATTTCGGTGCGCACAGCGCGAATCCTTTGTAATTCTCTGCGCGGCTGGTGTCATTCTTTTGTAGTTGGGTGTTTCGCCCCCTTGCGGGGGGCGAAACACCACACTGCAAAGCAGCGCCTCCGGACAAAAAAAGAAGAACCACGCCACTGGATTCCCCCCTTAGCGGCAACGAGGGCAGCTGGAAACGCCCAAGGGACGGGCATTTCCAGCCGATGGCCTTGTCACATCACGCGATGATCCAACGCCGGCAAACTCGCTCTCACCTTCGCCTGATACGCCGGATCAATCTCCGCGATGACGACGCCCTCGCCGCTTGCCTGGCAGGCCAACACCTTTCCCCAGGGATCGATCACCATGCTGTGGCCGAACGTCTCGCGACCGTTTTCGTGCACGCCGCCCTGCGCCGCAGCAAGGACCCAGGCGAGGTTCTCGACAGCGCGGGCGCGCAGCAACAGTTCCCAGTGCGCGCGGCCGGTGGTTGCGGTGAAGGCCGAGGGCACGACAATAATATCGGCGGCGAGTGCGCGATACAGTTCCGGAAAGCGCACGTCGTAGCAAATGCTGAGGCCGAGGCGGCCGAATGGTGTGTCGATCGCCACCGGCTGGTCGCCGGGGACGATGGTCGTCGACTCCCGGTAACGCTCCTTGCCCGACTCAAAGCCGAACAGGTGGATCTTGTCGTAGCGCGCCACGCGGCGCCCGCTGTCATCGAAGACCAGCGTGGTATTGAGCACCCTGCCCGGATCAGCGCATTCGAGCGGCACCGAACCGCCGACCACCCACATGCCGTGCCGCACCGCGGCGTCGGCCAGAAAATCCTGCAACGGTCCCTTGCCGTCGGCTTCGCGTGCATCGATCTTGTCGGTGTCGCGCATGCCAAGGATGCCGAAATACTCGGGCAGCACGGCGAGCTTCGCGCCCTGCGCCGCGGCCTGCCCGACAAGTCTTGCCGCCGTGGCGATGTTGTCGGCGACACGCGGCGTCGAGACCATTTGCAGCGCGGCGACCTTGAAGGTGTTGTCAGTCATGGCGTCACTGTCCGATGAAAGCGATTACAAGGGCAGAAACGATATCGGCGTTCACTTGCGCGCGGGCGGCGGCGACTCGGATGCCGACTGCGGTGCCACCTGCGGCCCCGCCTGCGCCGCGGCACGGCTGAGCTTTTCCACCTTGGGGTCGGCCCAATTGCCGGTGACGGCGTAGTCATAGGCGAAAATCTGGCCAAGCGGATTATTGAAAAGGCGCTGCGCCAGCATCACCCCTATGCCGGTCACCGGATTGGCGAGCAACAGCCCGGCCACCGTCGAGACGCTGTCGCCGAGTGCCGGGATCACCCGTACCTGCAGATTCTGCGTTTCGCGCGCGAGGTCGGCCTCGCCCTTGATGGTGACGGCGGCGGCCGAGCCGAGCATGGAAAAATCCTGCGTCGAGGCGATACCACGGCTGACGGTGACGGTGCTCGCAATCGAGTCGAAGGCGAAGCCATCGCTGAACACATCGCGAAAATCCAGCGTGATGCGCTTGGGCAGCGCCTGCAGACTGAGGATGCCGATCAGCTTGGCGATGCCCGGCTCGACCTTGAGGAACTGCCCCTTCTCCGCCTGCAGCGTGAGCTTGCCGGTGAGGCTGGGGTAATCAAAACTCACCGGGCTGCCCGACCAGGACAGCTTGCCCTCTATCTTTGCCGTGCCGCGCGCGACGGTGCCCGGACTACCCATGCGATCGAGGTATTTGCCGACATCGCTGACATCGAGTCTGACATTGAGGCTGGTACTCGATTGCCCGGTGGCCTTCCACACACCGTCCGCGGAAAGCACGCCCTCCGGGTTGGACAACTGCATTTTTTCGATGCGCCATTCGCCCGCTTCGTTGACCGCCTGCAATTCGAGCTTGCCGAGCTTTTTGTCGCGGGTGAGGAAATTGTCGGCAATCAGGTCTATCGCCGGCAACTCGGTCGCCACGGGCGACGGATCGGTGCCCGCGCCGGGCCGGTTGTCGGGTATCGACAAGTGCTTGAGCCTTGCCAGCAGCGCACCGCGCCCGGAGGGACGCCAGATCAACTCGCCCGAGAGTTCGCGCGCGCTCACCGTCGCCTGCCACTGGTTGCTGCTGCGCGCGGCGCGCAGACTCACCTCGTTGAACCGCTTGCCACCGGCGTCGAGCATGCTGATGCGCAGGTTGGCGGCGTTGATCGGCAGGTTCGGGTCTTCGCCCGCCGGCGTCGCCGCTGCCGCTGCCGCGGCGGCAGCGGGCACGGGCGCTGCCGCCGACAGCAGCGCGCGCCAGCGATCGACATCAAGGCTGCGCACGCTGCCGTTGAGCTGGATGCCGAAGCGATCGGGCAGCACCGCCGGCTCGTTGAGGCCGATGCCGCCGCGCACGATGCGGTAGTCCTCGCCCTCCTTGCGGCGCAGCAACTGCACCGAGACCGCCTTGCCCAGGCTTGCGTTGATGACATCGCCCTGCGTGTCGCCGCGGGTCAGACTGCGCACACCGTCGCGCACTTCGGCGCGGGCGCGAAGGCCGCGGCGTGCCGCCTCCTGTTCGTTGAGGTTGCTGCGCTCGAGGCGCAGCGGCAACGCTTCGGCTGCGCTCTTGCCAAAGGGCTGCGGCAGGTCGAGCGCAAGGCCGGTGAGGTCCGAGGTCACCACCAGGTCGGCGACGCGCTTCCTGACATTGATGGTGGCGCGATACGCGGTGGCGCCCTGCATATTGCGCGTCAGCGGCGAGTCGGAAAAGTGCCGCAGCCCGGCGGCATTGATGCTGCCCTGGGCGCTGACGCTGAGGGCACCCTCGCGCGTGTTGGCAGCGAAGGTGAGCGGTCCGCCAAGCAGTTGCGCGGTAATGGCGCGCACGTTGACGCCGGCATCGGTGAAGTCGAGGCGCCCGTTGACCTGAGACAACGGCGGCAGGTCCGGATCGAGCTGAACCTGGTTGTTGGCAAACTGGTAGTTGCCGGCAAGCTTGAGGTCGGCGAGGCGGCGCAGCGGCAGGTCGATGCGCAACTGCAGCCTGCCGTTGCCCTGCGCCGTCGCCTCGTCGGTGAAGTGATCAATCATGCCGCCGACGGGGCTCGTCTCGATGAACTTGAAAAATTCCGCGGTCGTGCCGTCGGCGTTACCCTCGACGGTCAGAATCTCGTCGTGGTGGATAAGGTCGGCGATACCCACCCTGACCCCGCTCAGCTTCGCCCCGAGCACGGCGGCACGCGGACTGGTGAGCAGCAGGCGCTTGCCCTCGATCAGCAGGTCGGCGTTGATGTTGGTCATGCGCGGCCAGCCCTCGGCGTAGTCGAGCGCGCCGTCCTGGATTTTCGCGCTGATCTGAAACAGGCCCTTCTTGCCGTCGTCCCACGGGAATTCACGCAAATCGCCCTTGACGCGAAAACGCATGTCATTGGATTTTGCCGCGACCAGCGCGCGCTTGAGCCAGCTCGAGGTATCCGGCCCGACGAAGGCCGGCAGGTAGCGCGGCACGGTGGTGCCGTCGGCGCGCGTCAGCCGCGCCGTGATATCGACGGCGCCCGCGCCCTGCCCGTCGATGGCAGATGTCCAAGTCCCGAAGGCACTGCCCGCCGCGTCCCTGTTGGCAACGCTGACATTGGCGAGGCGCAACTCGAGCCGGCCGTCGCGCAGCCGGGTCCAGCCGAGCTGGCCGGTGAGCGTATCCAACGCGAGCCGGGGCTCGCTCAGAATGCCGGTCAGTTCCAGCGCCACCTTGTCCGAGTTGAACGAGATGTTGCCGCCGCGCTCATTGCCGTCGATGCTGCCCGACAGGCCGGCAAATCCGGGGATGCCCCCGTACGGCTTCATGCCGAGCCGGGTGAAGCGGCCGCGCGCGGCAAACTGTCCGGGCGCGGGCATTTCTCCCAGCCACTCGATTTTCAGGTCGTGCACGCTGCCGCGCGGCGCGGCATCGGCGAGGGCCTTGCGCACTTCGGCCGGCACCGGCAGATAGTCGGCCACCCAGGCGAGCGGCTCGAGCTCGAGCGCGTTGGCGCGCATGTTGCCGCCGCGCACCCTGGGAGTGGCGGCAAGCGCACCGTGCAGCGTCACGGCAAAATCGGCCGGCGCCAGCGTCGGGCCGGTGGCCGCCTTCATCGCAATCTGGCGGCCGAACACTTCGAGGTCCTCTTTCGCGCTGCGCGCGCCGACGCGCCCGTGCAGGGTATCGAGATCGAGCAGCGGCAGACCTGGCGCAAGGCGCGCGGCGAGTCCGGCCATGGCCACGTCGGCCACCACCTCGGTCGGCATGCCGGCGGCAAGCGACAGCCACAGGCGCAGTGCGCCCTTGCCGCGCTGGATTTCAATCGGATAGTTGATCCAGCGCTGCCACTGCGCGAGGTCGGTGTGGGCGAAGTCGGTATAAATCTGGCCGTTCCACTGCTGCAACTGCGAAATGCTGTCGCCGGTGAAATCGCCGCGCACATTGAATTCCGAGGCGAGCTCGTCGGGCGGATCGGCCTGCAGCGCAAAACGGTGCTGCGAGCCGCTGCTCGACAGCCTGAAATTGACCTTGTCCAGATCCAGTTGCGGCGCCTTGCGCTGCTCGTCTAGCCAGCTGATGCGCGCACCGCTGACCAGCACCTCGCGCTGCCCCAGAAGCCAGTCGGCGAAGCCGCTGTCCCCCGCAGCCTGCTGCATCTCAAGCCCGGCGATGAACAGCCGGCCCTCTGCGTCGCGGCGCAGCGCAAGGCTGGGCGCAACAAACTCGAGCGAATAAAAACGCAGCGTCGCCATCGGCAGCGACAGCCAGGAGACGGTGGCGTTGACCGCCGGCAGCGCCAGCGCCACCGCGCCCTTTCTGTCGTGCACCCGCAGGTCGGTAATTTCCAGATAGGGTCGCAGACCCTGCCAGCCGGCGTCGATATCGCCAATGGTGACACGCTCGCCCGCACCGGCAGAAATCGCAGCGGCGATCTCCTGGGTGTAGTCGCTGATATGCGGCAGCACCCAGTAACGCAACGCCAGGAACGCCGTGGCGAAAATGAAGTAAAGCGCCACCAGCATCCAGCCGAGGTAGCCGAGCGCCTTGCGCCAGGCGCTGCGCGGCGGCGGCAGCACGCTCTCCAGGCGCTGCTCTATGGCGTGCTCTATGGTCTGGACTGGATTGGTCATCGGTTGCTGTTGTGGCGTTCGCCGCTGCGTCGCCGGCCATCCCGGCACGGCGCGATGTCAGGTGTCAGGTGTCAGGTGTCGAGTGTCGGGTGTGAGGTGTCAGGTGTAAGGTGTAAGGTGTCAGGTTTCAGTTGTCAGGTTTCAGTTCGCGCTTCGCGGAGCAGGCCGGACAAGTAAAATGCCTATATTCTGAAGGTAAGGATTACGGGTAACGCACCAGCGCCGTCCGAGGCCTGCCGCAACCGGCCATGCCGAAGTCTTGTTATTTTACCCCCTATCCCCCCTCTGCTCCTCGAACCACGCGCACAACCGAGCCCGTCCGTGACCGATCTTAGTGCCTGCCTGCGCCATTCGCGTTACGCCCAGCGCCTCTTGCTCGCGCGGCCCGAGCTTGCCGCCGAACTGGACACCGCCGCCGGTCCGTTCGCGCGCGCGCAGATGCTCGCGCTGCTGCCGGCGGCGCAGGACGGGGCGATCGGGGGCGCCGGTGACTATGCAGCGGCGATGGCCGTGGCCTTGCGCCGGCTGCGCCAGCGCGTGATGCTGCGCCTCATCGTGCGCGACATCGGCGGCCTTGCCGACTTCGCCGAGGTCGCGCTCACCATGACCACGCTGGCCGAGGTGGCGATCGGCGCGGCGCTGCGCGCCTGCGACGCCGCGCTGCGGGCCGAGGCCGGCGACCCCGGGACGCGCATGCTGGTGGTGGGCATGGGCAAGCTCGGCGGCGGCGAGCTCAATGTGTCCTCTGACATCGACCTTATTTTTGTCTATCCGGAAGATGCCGAACTTCCCGGCGGACGCACCCGCCACGAGTATTTTTCGCTGCTCGGCAAGCGCGTCATCAAGTGCCTCGACGAGCCGACCGGGGAGGGCCGCGTGTTCCGTGTTGACATGCGCCTGCGGCCCTGGGGCGACAGCGGGCCGCTGGCGATGAGCTTTGACGGCCTCGAGCAATACCTGGTGTCGCACGGCCGCGACTGGGAACGCTACGCCTGGATCAAGGCGCGGGTGATGCCGGCGTGCGACGGCGCGCCCGTCAACGACGATCACGACAAGGACAATCACGAGGCCGAACTCGCGGCACTGACGCGGCCCTTCGTGTTTCGCAAATACCTCGACTACGGCAGCATCGGCGCGATGCGCGAACTGCACGCGCAAATACGCCAGGAGGTACGCCGGCGCGACCTTGCCCAGCACATCAAGCTGGGCCCCGGCGGCATCCGCGAGGTCGAGTTCACGGCGCAGGTCTTCCAGCTCATTCGCGGCGGCCGCGACAGCACGCTGCAGATCCGGCCGACGCTCGCCGTGCTCGACCTGCTGGCACAAAAGGGCGTGCTCCCGGCGCAGACCGTGGCTGAACTGAGCGCCGCCTACCTCTACCTGCGCAAGCTCGAACACCGGCTGCAATACCTCGAGGATGCGCAGACGCACGAACTTCCCGCGGGCGACACCGAGCGCGCGCTCATCGCCGAATCCATGGGCAGCGCCGACTGGGCGGCTTTCGAGCTCGAACTCGCGCGCCAGCGCACGGCGGTGACGCGGCATTTCGAGGCGGTGTTCAGCGACAACGGCGAGGGCCGCGACGAGCGCAGCCTGCTCGGCCCGATGTGGGCCGGTTCGCTCGAAAAACCCGAGGCGACGGCGCAACTCGCCTCGCTCGGTTACGGGGACGCCGCAAACACCGTCGATTACATCGCCGCGGTACGCGCCGGCAGCCGCTACCGCGACCTGCCGGCGGCAAGCCGTGTGCGCTATGACGCGCTGGTGCCGCGGCTGATCCAGCGCGCCGCCGGCACGGCGCAGCCGGACACGACGCTAAAACGCTGCCTGACGCTGATCGAAACCGTCAGCCGGCGCGCCGCCTATCTCGCCATGCTCGATGAGCATCCGCAGGCGCTCGAGCGCATCGCCGCCATGCTCTCGGCATCGAGCTGGGCCGCCGACTACCTGACGCGCCACCCCATCCTGCTCGACGAACTGCTCGATGCGCGGCTGTTGCACGCCGAACCGGACTGGCCGGCGTTCGAACTCGAGCTGCGCGCCGAAATGACGCTGCACGGCGGCCAGGGTGACATAGAGCGCATGATGGACATCCTGCGCGAAACCCACCACGCCCAAGTGTTCCGTTTGCTCGCCCAGGACCTTGCCGGCGCGCTCAGCATAGAGCGCCTTGCCGACCACCTGTCGGCGCTGGCCGATCTGATCCTGAAGGTGGTGATGGACTTATGCTGGTCGCAACTGCCGCGCAGGCACACCGAAACGCCGCGTTTCGCCGTCATCGCCTACGGCAAGCTCGGCGGCAAGGAGCTCGGTTACGCCTCCGACCTCGACATCATTTTCATCTATGACGATGACAACGACGCGGCGGCCGAGAACTACGCCCGCCTCGCCCAGCGCATGAACACCTGGCTGTCGAGCACCACCTCGGCCGGCGTGCTGTTCGAGACCGACCTGCGCCTGCGGCCCAACGGCGCCTCGGGCCTTTTGGTGAGTTCGATCGAGGCCTTTCGCAAATACCAGAGCGAGTCGGCCTGGATGTGGGAGCACCAGGCGCTGACGCGCGCGCGCTTTTGCGCCGGCGACACGGCGCTCGGCGCCCTGTTCGAAATCGAACGCGAGCGCATCCTGCGCATGCCGCGCGATGCCGCGAAACTGCGCGAGGAGGTCGCCGCGATGCGCGCAAAAATGCTGGCCGCACATCCCAACAAGAGCGGCCTGTTTGACTTGAAACACGATGCCGGCGGCATGATAGACATCGAGTTCGCGGTGCAATTCCTCGTGCTCGCGCACGCCCGCACCCACCCGCAACTGACGCACAACCTGGGCAATATCGCGCTGCTCAAAATGGCCGCCGGGCTGGGCTTGATTCCCGATGCGCTGGCCGAGCGCGTGCGCAACGCCTACCGTGAATACCGCCAGTTGCAGCACGGCCTGCGCCTGAACGGCGCGCAGTACGCGCGCGTTACAGCCGAGGAGGTGGCCGCCTCGCGCGAGGCGACACTTGCATTGTGGGCCTTGTTGTTCGGCGCGGCGCCGACCTAGGCGGTTCAGGCTCCGGATACAAACAAGGCGATGACGCAGCCCATCGCCACCGTCCACGCCACTGAGCGCAGTGCCGCCTTGTCGGTGATGTACAGCGCGATGTAGGCGACGCGCGCGCCGACCCAGACCGCCGCCAAGAGGTCGATGCGCCCCTGCGGCGCCTGCGCCAGATGGGCGATGATCACCGCCGCCGCGAAGGTCGGAAAAGCCTCGAAGGAATTGAGGTGGGCGGCGTGGGCGCGGGCGCGCCAGCCCGAGAGCCGGCCCAGCCATTCGCGCGGCGCGTTGTTGTCAAAACCCGGTTGCGTCTTGGCCAAACCAACGGCAAAGATCGGCAGCAGCGCGGCGACCAGCACGCACCAGTAGGCGATTGTCATGCTGACTCCCTGGATGGACGAGGCCGTAGTGTGCCATGCCGCGCGCGTGCATCCCGACGCAAAAGCGCGCAGCCCCCTGGTAGAACTACGCAGGCAACTGCGGCGCCTGCGGCAGGGGCTCGTAAAGCCTTGACGAAGCGAAGCGTTTTAGGCGTATGATGATTTTCAATGTACGTTCTGCACGCCGGGGAGGGATCGTGATGAACCGCATTCAAAGATTCGCGCTGTATCCGATGTTCGTCCTGCTCGCTTTCGCGACGCCGGCTGCGAACGCCGCGCCCGCCGACGAAGTCAAGGCCTTGCTCGGGCAGGGCAAGGCCATTGAGGCCTATAACTGGGGCAAGCAGTTCCCCGACCAGTTGGGCAACCCGCAATTCGATTTTTATTTCGGCGTTGCCGCCATCGATGCCGGTCATGCCGGCGACGGCGTGCTCGCGCTCGAGCGCTACCTCCTTACCTTTCCGGGCAGCAACGAGGCCCGCCTCGAACTGGCGCGCGGTTATTTCGTGCTCGGCGACCTGGTGCGCGCACGCGAAGAATTCGAGGAAGTCAGCATGCGCAACCCGCCGGCCGCGGTGCAGGCGACCATAGATCGCTACCTCGACGGCATACGCGCGCGCGAGTCGCGCTACACGCCCTCGTCGCTGCTCTATGTCGAAGCGGGCATCGGCTTTGACAGCAACGTCAACGGCGGCGTCGGCAGTTCGGCGCTCAACCTGCCCAATTTCGGCCTGGTGACCATCGCGCGGGCCGGCACCAAGAACGGCGACCAGTACACCCACCTCGCCGCCGGCGCGCAAATGACACAGCCGGTGGCCCCCGGCGTGTCGCTGTTCGGCGGTGTCGCCGGCGAGGGCAAATGGAACCAGACCGACACCCAGTTCCGCCAGGGCAATTACACCGGCAACGGCGGCGTCAGCGTGCTCAAGAACGACAATCTGTATCGCGCCAGCCTCGGCTACAACACCATTACCGTCGAGGACGAGCGCTTTCGCAATACCGCCTCGCTGACCGGCGAGTGGATGCACCAGTTAAGTGAACTGACCATGATCAACAGCTCGCTGCAGTTCGCCGACCTGCGTTACAACAACGGCAACCAGGTACGCGACGCCGAACTGTGGACCGGCGGTGTCGGTATTCGCCGGGTATTCATCGGCAAAATGCAGCCGGTGCTGCAGGCCGGCGTCAACTACGGCCGCGAGGCCAACCAGCGCAACCGCCCCGACCTCGGCCGCGACATCAGCGGGCTGCGCCTGTCGCTGGCGCTGACGCCTGCAGCCAAATGGAGCATCGCCGCCGGCCTGACGGCGCAGCAAAGCCGCTACATCGGTCCGGACACGCTGCTCGCCGTCAAGCGCAAGGACCGATACGACTCGGCCGACCTCAGCATCAGCTACGCCCACACCAAGAACCTGTCGCTGCGCGCCGAAATCATCTATGCCGACAATACCTCGAACATCCCCTTGTACAAGTACGATCGCACCGCGACCGTGTTCAAGCTGCGTTACGAATTCAAGTGAGGCCATGATGCATACGCCACTCCGCCGCTTCGCCCTGTCCCTGTCCCTGTTGCCATTGCTTCTTGCCGCCAGCGGCACCGCCCAGGCCCAGGTCATCGGCCGTGTGCTGATCGCCGTCGGCGAGGTCTCGGCTTCGCGCGGCGGGCAGGCGATCAATCTTGGCACCGGTTCGGCGGTGGAGAACGGCGACACCATACGCGTCGGCCCGGCCAGCAATGCGCAAATCCGCTTCAACGACGAGGGCATCGTCGCGCTGCGGCCGCAGACGGTGTTTCGCATCGACGAATACAACTATGCCGGACGCCAGGACGGCGCCGAGAAAATCGCCTTCAACCTGATCCAGGGTGGCATGCGCACCATCACCGGCCTCATCGGCAAGCTCAATCGCAACAACTACCTGGTACGCACGCCCACTTCGACCGTGGGCATACGCGGCACCAACTACAACCTGGTGCAATGCGACGCCTCCTGCGTCAACCGCGACGGCAGCCGCCCGCCGGCCGGCACCTACGGCGGCGTGTACGACGGCAGCATCGGGGTGAGCAACCAGTCGGGCGACAAGACTTTCGGCGCCGAGGAATTCTTTTATGTCGCCGGCCCGGCGGTGGCGCCCCAGGCGCTGATTGCGCCGCCGTCGTTTTTGCAGGACCGCCTCGAGGGCACCTCGCGCCGCCCCAACCAAAGAAGCAGCGAAGCGGCCGAGACCACAGCGCAGTCGGGCGCCAGCGCCGACGGCCGCGCGCAACCGGCGACCACCACCACCGTACCGACCACGCCGGTTTATGTTTCGACAGAACAAAAAACCGCCACCGGCGCCAGCGCCTTTTTCGGCTCCGTGCGCGGTTTCATCGCCCAATATTTCAATGGTATTGCGCTCAAGGTGATTGAAGACTGCCCTGACGTAACCTGCGGCGGGCCGGCGCTGCAGGCACGCTCCTTTGCTTTTAGCGGCAACTCGCTGCTCAGCTACTCGGGCAGCGGTTTTAGTGGAAACCTCGGCGGCGGCGCGGTCGTGGATGCCGGATCGGTCAACATCGCCGGGGTGAATTTCGGCTGGGGCCGTTGGACCGGCGGCTTCAGCGTCACCGACAGCAACGGCACGTTCAACGGCACAACCGCGAAGTCGGGCGTATTTTTCGCCTTCACCGATGACCCTACGACAAACCACTCCGGCCAACCGATGCCCACCAGCGGGGCGGTCAGCTACGTCCTTGCCGGCGGTCCCAGCCCGGTTGATACCGCGGGCACCGTCGGCTCGCTGACCAGCATGAGCGGCACCATCAATTTCGCCACGCGCGCCGTGACCTTCAACATGGGACTGAACATCACCACCGACCTCGGCCTCGCCAGCATCACCGGCGTGTCCGGCGGCGGCACCCTGCCAGCGAACAACGACTCCCTCAGCGCCGCCTCGTTATCGGGCAGTTGCGCCGGCGCCGGTTGCAACGGCGGCGCGGTGAGCGGCAACTTCGATGCGCGCTTTGCCACTGGCAGCAAAGCCATGGTCGTCAATGGCGCGCTGACCAATGCCGTGCAATACACCGGCCCGACCAACAAGTCGGTGCTGTTCCTCAACGTCCTCAAGTGCTCGACCTGCTGAACGCCAGTTGACTGCCGGCCTCAAGGCCTGCACCGTGGACCGCGCCTCCCGGGCGCAAAGCCCGGACGAGCGGGAGTTTGCCGCCAAATTCCGCTAAAATCCGTCTTTCACACTGTTCAAACGCATTAGGAGTGCTTGTCTCATGTCCATGGCGGATCGCGACGGTTTTATCTGGTACGACGGCAAAATGGTGCCCTGGCGCAACGCCACCACCCACGTCCTCACCCACTCGCTGCATTACGGCCTTGCCGTGTTCGAGGGCGTGCGCGCCTACAAGACCGCTTCGGGCACGGCCATCTTCAGGCTCAGGGAGCACACCGACCGGCTGTTCAATTCGGCACACATCTACGCGATGAAACTGCCGTACACCAAAGAAGTGCTGATGGAGGCGCAAAAAGAAGTGGTGCGCGTCAACAAGCTCGAGTCCTGCTACCTGCGGCCCATCGCCTTTTACGGTTCCGAAAAAATGGGCGTATCGCCCAAGGGCAACACCGTGCATGTGGCCGTGGCCGCCTGGCCCTGGGGCGCCTATCTCGGACCCGAGGCGCTGGAAAAGGGCATTCGCGTCAAGACTTCGTCCTTCGCGCGCCACCACGTCAACGTCACCATGGCGCGCGCCAAGTTCGCCGCAACCTATGCCAATTCCATCCTCGCCAACGCCGAGGCCATAGACCACGGCTACGACGAGGGCCTGCTGCTCGATGTTGACGGCTTTGTCGCCGAGGGCGCGGGCGAGAACATTTTCATCATCAAGGACGGCGTGCTGTACGAGCCGGAGCTGAGCTCGGCCCTCGTCGGCATCACCCGCGGCAGCCTCATCGCCCTTGCCGCCGACCTCGGTTACAAGGTGGTGTCGCGGCGCATCACTCGCGACGACGTGTACATCGCCGACGAGGCCTTTTTCACCGGCACCGCGGCCGAAGTCACGCCGATACGCGAACTCGACGGCCGCCAGATCGGCGCCGGCAAGGCCGGCCCCATCACCAAGAAGCTGCAAAAGGCGTTTTTCGACGTTGTCACCGGCAAGAGCAAAAAGCACAGCGACTGGCTCGCACCTGTTGGGAAACTCGGGGGCAAGCCCGGTGCGGGCAAGCCAAAGGCAAAGGCAAAGAAAAAATGAGCGCAGTCGTGCCCAAGGACGTTGCGGTGGCGGTGACGGAAAAAGACCTGCCGCTGCACTGCCCGCGCCCGGGCACACCGGTATGGAACCTGCACCCGCGCGTCTTCCTCGACGTGGTGCACGCCGGCGAATTGCTGTGCCCCTACTGCGGCGCCAAGTACGTCTACTCGGGCGCTGCGCCCAAGGGCCACTGATAGAAAAGCATTCACCACAGAGCACACAGAGGACACGGAGAAAAACGGGCTGTTGTTTTCGCTCTGTGATCTCTGTGCTCTCTGTGGTTCAGGCTTTTGGGTTTCACCCCCGCTGAGGCTGCCATGCCGCGCGTCCTCATCGTCGCCCCCAACTGGATAGGCGACACCTTGTTGGCGCAACCCTTGTTCGCGCGCCTGCAACGCAAACTCCCCGGCCTCAGTCTCGACGTGCTGGCGCCGCCCTCGACCGCGCCGGTGCTCGAGCGCATGCCCGAAGTCACCTCGGTGCTGCAGGCACCGTTCGCGCACGGCAAGCTGCACCTCAAGATGCGCTGGCGCATCGGCAAGGACTTGCGCTCGCATTGCTATGATTCGGCCATCGTGCTGCCCAACAGTTTCAAGGCCGCGCTGGTGCCGTTTTTTGCCGACATCCCGCTGCGCGTCGGCTATGTCGGCGAATCGCGCTACGGCATCCTCAACGTCGTGCACCGGCTTGATGAAAAAGCCATGCCGCTGATGGCCGACCGCTACGCCCAGCTCGCAGAAATACCCGGCCAGGTGCCGGAGCGCCCGCTCGCCGCACCGCACCTTGCGGTCGATACCGCCAACCAGCTCATTACGCTGCCGCGCCTCGGCCTCGATCGCAACCGGCCCATCGTGGCCTTTTGTCCCGGCGCCGAATTCGGCCCGGCCAAGCGCTGGCCGGCGCGGCATTTCGCGGCGCTGGCCAAAAACCTCATCGCCCACGGCCGTCAGGTGTGGATATTCGGCTCGGACAAGGAACGCGCCACCGGCGATGACATCATCGCCGGTGCGGGCGGCGGCGCGCATTGCATCAACCTCGCCGGCCGCACCGAGCTTGGTGGTGCCATCGACCTGATGGCCCTCGCCGACGCCGTGGTCAGCAACGACTCGGGGCTGATGCATGTTGCCGCCGCGCTCGGCCGGCCGCTCGTTGCGCTGTATGGTTCGTCCAGCCCCGAGCACACGCCGCCGATGGCCGCGGCGCGCATCCTTCGCACCGGTATCGAATGCAGCCCCTGCTACCAGCGCGAATGCCCGCTCGGTCACTTCAAGTGCATGAACGATCTCCTGCCCGAGCGCGTGATGACCGAGATTTCCATCGCGCGCGAAACGGCGTCCGGAAGCTGACATGACCGAGCCTGAAGCCGCGCCTGAAACCGCGCCTGAAACCGAACGGCAAGACAACCCGCCGGTGCGCTACATGCAACGCACACGCGACTGGTATCTCGCCCTCGGCTACGACAACCCCTATGTCTGGGCGCATTACCCCGACGTCCCTTTCCAGCCGCTGCATAAGCCGCTGGCGCAATCGACGATTGCGTTGATCAGCACCGCCGCGCCCTACCAGCCGGACAAAGGCAACCAGGGCCCCGGGGCGCCCTACAACGCCGCAGCAAAATTCTATGCCGTGTACTCGGGCGACAGCGCGCGCGACCACGATGTGCGCATCGCGCATATCGCTATCGACCGCACGCACACCAGCATGGAAGATCCGGACACCTGGTTTCCGTTGCCCCTGTTGCGCCGGTTCAGCGCGCAAGGCCGCATCAAGCTGGCAAAACGCTTTTTCGGCGCACCGACAAACCGCAGCCAGCAGCACACCATTGAGGTCGATGCCCCGGAACTGCTGGCGCGCTGTCGCGAAGACGGCGTCGATGCCGCGGTGCTGGTGCCCAACTGCCCGGTCTGCCACCAGACGCTGAGCCTGGTGGCGCGCCACCTCGAACTACACGGCGTTGCCACCGTGATCATGGGCTGCGCCCGCGATATCGTCGAACACTGCGGTGTGCCGCGCCTGCTGTTCAGCGATTTTCCGCTCGGCAACGCCGCCGGCCGGCCGCATGACCCGGTGTCGCAGGCGGCAACGCTGGAGAGTGCGCTGCGCGTGCTCGAATCGGCGACGGCGGCGCGCACCACGGTGCAGTCCCCGCTCAATTGGCACGGGCCGGCAGACTGGAAAAGCGACTACAGCAACATCGCCAAGGTCAGCCCCGAAGAACTGGCAAGACTGCGTGCCGAGTTTGACGCCGGCAAAGCCGCCGCAAAAGCCTTGCGTGAACAGCAGGCTGGCGGCTAGAAAACAGGCACGCCAGCTGGAAAGCGCCGCCAGACGGCCATCTTCAGCCGGTCATGCCATTCGGTCAGGCGAGTGCCGGATACGCCGCCCTCGCCCGCTTGAGCAAGTCACGACTGCGCGCATTGGTATCCGCCGCGATTTCGCGTTCGTCGCCAGTCAGCAATTGCCCGTCACTAACCACGACGCGTCCCTCGACCATGGTCATGCGTGCGCGGGTGTTCGAACCGGCGAGCAGGAAACCACCGAGCGGGTCATCCAGCCCGCCGGCGCAGTCGGGCCCGCCGAGATCGAAGGCGGCGAGGTCGGCGCGCATGCCAGGGATGATGGCGCCAAGCTCGGGCCGGCCGAGCATCAGCGCCGCTTCGCGCGTCGCCATTCTTATCGCGTCCATTGGCGACAGCCAGTCGTGCGCGGGCACCATGCTGTCGGCGCCGCCGACGCGATGCAACAGCAGGCCCAGCCGGATATCGGCGATCAGGGCGCCGCTGTCGTTGCTTGCCGCGCCATCGACGCCGAAGGCCACGCGCACGCCGGCGGCGCGCATGCGATGCAATAGCGGCATGCGGTAGCCCAGGCGTATCACCGTGCGCGGGCAGTGTGCAACGCCAACGCCGGCGGCGGCGAAGCGCGCGATCTCGGCTTCTTCGAGTTCGGTGCAGTGCGCGAACCAGGTGCCGGGGCGCAGCCAGCCTGTGTGTTCGAGCAAGTCCAGCGGCGACTTGCCGGTTTCGCGCAGCGACATCGCGCGCTCGCCCTGGCGCGGATGCAGGTGGGCGTGCAGGCCGCAACCGTATTCGGCGGCGAGATCGGCGAGGCCGCGCATCAGTTGCGGCTGCGAGTAAGTGACGTTGGATGGCCCGAGCGCGAGGCGCAGCATAGCCGCCGGTGCCGGGTCATGCCAGCGCGCGATGTCGTCGCGGCATTGCGCCAGCAGCGTGTCGGGCGCATCGATCAGTTTTCCCAGCCGCTCCTGCATGATGCCTTTGAGCCGCTCTTCTACCTTGCCGCCTATGGTCGGCAGGCAACTGCGCACTAGGTGCAGCCGGATACCCAAGGCTTGCGCCGCGCCGATTTGCGCGCTGATGCGCTCATCACCCGCCGCGCCGAGATTGAAGGCGTGGTCGGCGCTGGTGGTGCAACCGGACAACAGCAACTCGGCCGCGGCGTTGCGCGTTGCGGTCGCGACGTCCTGCGGATTCATTTCCGCCCAGATCGGATACAGACTGACCAGCCAGTCCTCGGAGGGGGCACGGTGCACCGAGGGCAGCGCGCGCGTCAGCGACTGAAAAAAGTGGTGGTGCACATTGACGAGCCCGGGCAGCAGCAGGCAGCCGGCGAGGTCCATGACCTGCTCGGCCGGCAAGTCGATAGGGCTGTCCTGCACCAGTTCGATGCGACCATCTCGCACCGACACATGGCCGCCATCGAGCCACGGCCTTGCGTCATCGCAGGTGCAGATCCAGCTCGCGTTACGCAGCACGATACGCATGGTCGAAACGCTTTGTCAGGGATTAGGGTGCCCCTATAATAAGGCTTCTTTTCGCAATCATCAGTACACAAAGCACAATGAACGCCCCCCCTGTGAGCACCCCCCAGGTGACCTCACCCCGCGCCTGGGACGGCGCCATCGACGCGGCATCGCTGGCCTTGCTCGCCAGGCGCAAGGTACGACCCTTCGCCGGCACGCGGCCGGTGATTGTCGCGGTTGACCTCTACGACCTTGTCTATGACGGCGGCGCGAAACCGGTAACGGAACTGATGGCGGATTTTCCGGCCTCTTGCGGCGAGCACGCCTGGCGCGCACTGCCCCCGACCGTGGAACTCTATGCCGCAGCGCGCGCCAGTGGTGTGCCCATCGTGCACGTCACCTATGACACGCGCCTCGAGACCGACCCGCGCGGCATCCACCCGACCAACCGCAAGCGCCGCCAGCCCGATCTCGCTCTCTACAAGATCAAGGACGAACTCGCGCCGGTCGCCGGCGAACTGGTGGTCTATAAAAAGCGCGCCAGTGCGTTTTTCGGCACGCCGCTGGCGGCCTTTTTGAACGAGCTTGGCGCCGACAGCATTTTTGTCATCGGCGAGAGCACCAGTGGCTGCGCGCGCTCGAGCGTGGTCGAGGCCTGGTCGCTGGGTTACCCGGTGGCGGTGATATCCGACTGTTGCTTTGACCGCAGCGAACTGGCGCACAAGGCGAGCCTGTTTGACATGCACCTCAAATACGCCGAAGTCATGGAGGTGAACGCGGCGATCAGCCGTATGCGCGCCATGATCACCAAGCGTGCGGGACAGGCCTAGGCCATGCGCGACTTCGAAGACTATTGCTGGCGCGATGCGGTCAGCGCCACCGAACTGCATATTTATGCCGCCTATGTGCGCGAACGCATGGTCGGCAAGCGACCGGCGTTGCTGATCGTGCATCCGGGCGCCGGAATTGAAATCGCCCCGGCCTGGATTGCGCCGGCGGCGCAATTGCTGGCCGAAGCACGCCTTCGTGGCATGCCTGTCGTGCATTCACTGCCGCCGGGCGCGGCAGCGGTGGCGAAGCTTGAGCCGCTCGCGGCCGAGCCCGTTTGCGCCAGGCCCTGCGAGAGCGCGTTTTTCTCCAGCGACCTCGAGCGCACCCTGACCACCAACAAAGCCCAATCCCTCGTCGTCTGCGGCGCGCCGACCAGCGGCGCGCTGCGCGCCTCGGTGATTGAGAGCAAGTCTTATGGCTACAAGGTGGCGCTGGCCGAAGAGACGGTCGGCGACGAATCGGCCTTCCTGCACAAGATGGCGCTCTTTGACATGGCGCACAAGTACGGCGACGTGATGTCGCTCGCCGAACTGATTGAACAACTCGACGCCGGCAAAGCCGGCATTCTTGAGCACCCCTCAGCGGAGATACCCCAGGCATGAAACCCGCCCCCTACGGCCCCTTCCCCTACAGCGCGATCAACCGCCGGCCGAAGTACAGCCTTCCCGGCGGCGCCCGCGTCGCGCTGTGGGTGGTGATCAACATCGAATTTTTTGCGCTCGACAAACCGATGCCGGGCGAATCGAACGAGCGGCCCAAGGGCAGCGACCCGACGCCGATGGTCAGGCACTGGGCGCAGCGCGACTACGGCAACCGCGTCGGCGTGTTCCGGCTGATGGACGCGCTGACGGCCCATGGCATTCGCAGCACCGTCGCGCTCAACTCCGATGTCTGCGACCACCATCCACAAATAATTGAGGACTGCATGAAACTTGGCTGGGAAATGATGGGCCATTGCCGCGCCAACACCCAGCGCCTGACCGAAGTGCCGCTCGACGAAGAGCGCGGCGTCATCCGTCACACGCTCGATCGTATCGGCCGGCAGACCGGCAAGCGCCCGCTGGGCTGGCTGGGCGCCGGGCTGCAGGAAACCTGGAATACGCTCGATCACCTTGCCGACGAAGGTTGCCTGTATGTCGCCGACTGGGTCAACGACGACCAGCCCTACATGATGGACATCGGCGGCAAGCCGCTGGTGTCGATTCCGTATTCCTATGAACTCAACGACACCGCGGCCATCGTGCGCTCCAAGTACACGCCGGGCGAGTTCGAGCGCATGATTTGCGACCAGTTCGACGTGCTGTATCGCGAAGGCGCCGAATCAGGACGTGTGATGGCGATCTGCCTCCACCCCTACATCATGGGCCAGCCACATCGCATCATGGCGCTGAAGCGCGCCCTCGAATACATCGACCGGCATCCGGCCGTGTGGAAAGCCACCGGCGGGGAAATCGCCCGGCATTTCAAGGACACGCAGGGCAAGTAGGCCGGCGCTGCCTTGGCAGCGCCGGAGGGTATCCGGACTATCCGGACTATTCGGCTTTTATATTCGCGGCCTTGGCCGCCTTGGTGTATTTGTCCAGATCGGCGCGGAGCAGCTTGGTCATCGCGGCGGCGTTGAGTACCAGCATGTCCATGCCGGCCGCTTCAAGGCGCTTGCGCAGTTCGGGCATGGCCGCGACCTTGAGGATATCGGCTTCGATCTTTGCCGCAATCGCCGGCGGCGTGCCCTGCGGCGCCATGAAGCCGTAATAGCTCTCCAGCGAAAAGTCCTTCAGTTCGGGAATACCCGACTCGCGCACCGTCGGAATGTCCGGTGCCGCAGGCGAGCGTTCGGCGCTCAAGAGCGCAATCGGGCGCAGCCGTCCCTGCTTGAAAAACGGCGCGGCCGCCGGCAGCGTCGCGACGACGATGTCGATATGCCCGGCCACCGTGTCGGCGACCGCCGGCGCGCAGCCCTTGTGCGGGACGTGAAGCGCCGCAATGCCCATCACCGCCTTGTACATTTCCATGCCGAAGTGATGCGGGCTGGCGACGTTGCAACTGGCATAGGCATACTTGTCCGGCGAACCCTTCAAGAGTGCGCTGAATTCCTTCATGTCCTTGACCGACAGCTTGGCGCTGTTGACGGCGATGACCATGGGCCCGGAAGTGACCACGGCGAGGTTGGTGAAATCGCGCGTGAACGCAAACGGCAGCTTGCTATAGACGACGTCGTTGATGATGTGGGTATTGGTCGCGAGCAACAGCGTGTAGCCGTCAGCCGGTGCGCGAAACACCATTTCCGCGCCGATCGAACCGCCGGCACCGGGCCGGTTCTCAACCAGCACCTGCTGCTTCCACAATTCGGACAGGCGCTCGGCGAACACCCGCGCCGTGGTGTCGGCGCCTCCGCCAGGCGTGAAGGTGACAATCAGCTTGACCGGACGGGAGGGGTAATCCTGGGCAGAAGCCGACGGGGCAAACTGGGCCAGCAGGAAGAGCGAAAGTGAAATTGCCAGGGCGCGCATGGACAGCCTCATTCGGGAGCGGAAGGAGGGCCTACATTAGCCCCTAAGCCCCGAGCCGGCAACCACCGCACGCTTGCGGTGCGGCGTGCACCCGGGTGGGTCAAATCCGGCGGAATCGTTTGGGCACTGACAATGCTGTCGGTGGGGCGGGCGATGGCTGGAAAGGGCCGATTGGCGGGGGTTTCCAGCCTATATGCCAATTGATTGAATACGCCCGGCCCCGTTAACGCCCGCCGTGCTCAATCATCCTCGGCATTCTTGAACGCCGGTTTTTCCGCAGAGCCGGCAGGTGTATCCGGCGCCGGTGTCGCAACCGGCTGCCTGCGCAGCGACGACAAGGCCGCTTCGTTGCGCCACGCCTCCACCGGCCGCCGCCGCGCTTCGGCCGCCGCGGCAGCGGGGTTGCTATCCTCGACCACGGCGCCGCGCACGATGACTTGCGTTCGCGGTATGGATTTCGGCGCATCCTTGACGTACCACTCGGGCCGCAGATTGGTTATTTTCCGGCTGCCCGTTGCCGGATCCTTGTACGAATAGATTTGCGCCACGGCCGGCAGCGGACTCAGTGCAAGGGCCAGAACGACCGCGAGCGGAACATTCTTACGACGCGACATACAAGTCCCTAAGCAGAAAAGCGGCGATAAAACAGCGCAGTGGAAAAATGCGCACGAAGACGCAGGCAATACAAGGGAAGGCAGCGCATTCGCCAGTGCGCCCGGCGGTTACAGCGGTTTGCAGCGCATCACCGCAGGTTGGGCCCGGATAACACCGCAATACTCAATACTATCCGTTAATGTTGACCGGGCGGTGTCGCCTCAGCGCCCGCGGCGCATGAACTCCAGTATCTCGCGCCCCAGTGCTTCATCTCGCGTATTGAATTGGAAGGTCATCGACAAGTGGTTGTGCTTTTCGAGGCGCATGAAGCGCGGACAGGCACGGTCACGCTCGCAGTAGGCCGAGAGCAGCATGGCGCCCTGGGTGTCGAGGTCGGGATTGTCATATTCGGCAATTACGATAAAGGTCGGGATCTTCGCTGCCGTTTTGACATGGTTGATGGGCGACTGCTGTGCATAGCGCGCGCGGTCGGCGCCGAAGTAGGCCTGGAAGTTTTTCAGGTTCGGATCATCCGGATGCGGGTCAAACAGGTAACGGCCGCTCATCAGCACGATACCGGCAAGCCCTGTCCCGTCGGCGGGCTGAAGCGAACGAATGAAGGCGTAGCTCGCAAGGTGGGTGGCCCCGGCCGAATGGCCGATGACATAGATGCGGTTGGGGTCCCCGCCGTAGCTCGCGGCGTTTGCCTTGAGCCAGCGCACCGTCGCCGCGACATCGTCTGCCGCCGCCGGCCACTGCGCCGCCGGCGCGAGGCGGTAGGTCGCGTTCACGCCGAGCATGCCCTGACGCGCAAAATAGGTGGGAATGTTGCCGTACACCGCGGGGCTGATGTTGCGCTCGCCCGCAACATAGGCGCCGCCATGAAAGAACACCACCACCGGCACGCCCGCCTTGCCCTCGGGCCGGTAAATATCGAGGCGGTTGCGCGCGTCCGGACCGTAGGCGATATCACGCATCACGCTGACGCCGGCCTTTGGCGCCGCGCCAAGGATGGGGTCGTACACCTCCAGCGTTTTCGCAATATTGCCGCGAATGTCCTTGCCCCAGCCCGGCCCCACTTCGGCAAGGCGCTCCTGCACATTGGGCGGCATGTTGGCGACCTGGGCATGCACCTGCGCCCCGGCAAGGGCGAGCAAAAACGGCAGCAAATATTTCACGAGATGTACCTCCGGCGATAGTGCATGAACTTAAAAACAGCAATCCAGCCGATGCCAGAACGGCGCGCGGCATTAACACGCCTACGTTTACGTTTCGATCTGCCACCCGTGGTTGTGCGTCCAGTGCTCTTCGCGGCGCAAGGCGAGCGCATCGAATGCCGGCTCGTCGGTGAGCGAGAACAGGATCGCCGGTTCGGACGATGACGCATTGGCATGTTCGTGCCAGGCACGGTGAGGCAAGGCAAGGTAGTCGCCCTCGCTCCAATCGTGGCGCCGGCCGTCGATGACCGAGTAGCCGCGTCCGCGAAACACGTGATAAACGGCGCTGGTGGTGTGCCGGTGGGCCTTGGTGTGCACGCCCGGGCGCAGCATCTGGATGGCGCAGCCTATGGTCGGGGTCACATGGGCGCCGGTGGCCGGATTGCGGAACACCTCGATCAGGTCGTCGAAGGGGCTCGCAGCGCCGGTTTTTTCAAGATGCCTGAGCCGGGACAGGATGTCGTTCCAACGCCACGCAAGCTGCGCGGAAAACCGCCGGTCACCGGCGGCGCCCATACCGGGCGGGACGCCTGGCCCGGTGCCATCGTCGAACGAGGTCACCGGCTGGTAGCCGCCGCCTGGCCACCCTTCGAAATAAATCGCATCGAGCAGCTTCACCAGCGTGCGGTCAAGGCCGTCCATCCAGATGACTTCGCCGGCAGAATCGTTGGCGTGGTCGTGCCAGTGCCAGTTGGGCGTCAGCACCAGGTCGCCTGCGGAGAGCACGATGCGCTCGCCGTTGACGGTGGTGGTCGCACCGCGGCCATGGGTGATGAAGCGCAGGGCCGAATGGATATGCCGGTGCGTATTGACGGTTTCGCCCGGCTGCATCATCTGCACCGCGGCGGTGAGCGTGTTGGTGGTGTCCCAGTGGTCGCGCGCGCCCGGGTTCCACAGCAGCAGTGCGCGGCGCACCGGACTGTCGGTGAGTTTCATCAATTCGCCGGCGCGATCCAGATGACCGCGCAGGGTTTGCCACTTCCAGACGTGCGCTGCCGTCGCCGCAGGCGCATCCACTTTCGCCTGCACCGTCCACAGTCCCTTCAGCGCGTCACCCTCGAGGTCCTGCAACAGTCCTTCGAGCGTATTGGCGCGCGTGCCCGGCATGTCCCTGCGGGCGCCAATGCGCGGCGATCCGCCCAGCGGCACGACCGTGTCGATGATTCCCCTGTCACTCATGCGTCACTCCCCGATGCTGCGTTGCACGACAAGCCTGGCCAAAGCGCCGAACCGCATGCCGTTTGTTGTGGGTATAGTAGCTTGGGTATCACAACCTCAACCACGCCCGCCTGGGAGGCCCACACGCCATGCCATCACGCCCTGCTATACACCTGGCCCTGTTGCTGTTTGCGGCCGCCACTTTGCCGCTTGCCGCCGGACAGGCGTGGTCGCAATCTTACCCCGCCCGCCCGATCAAGCTCGTGGTCGGGTACGCGCCGGGCGGCCCCACCGACATCATCGGGCGCGTCATTGCGACACGCCTTGGCGATGTACTCGGCCAGCCTGTCATTGTTGACAATCGCGCCGGCGCCGGTGGCAATATCGCCGCCGAAGCGGTGGCCCGCTCGGCGGCGGACGGGTATACGCTGCTGTTCGGCGACATCGCATTCACCGTCAACCCCAGCCTGTTCAAATCACTGTCCTTCAATCCGCGCGAGGACTTCACGCCGGTCGGCTTTGTCGCCGCGTCACCGCAGGTGCTGGTGGTGCCCAATACGCTGGAACCGAAAACCGCGGCTGAATTCATCGCCTGGGCAAAGACCCGGCCGGGACAGCTCTCTTACGGCTCGGCCGGAAACGCCACCCCTCCGCATCTCGCAGCTGAATTGTTCAAGGCCGCGCACGGCCTGGACATGCAGCCGGTGCATTACAAGGGCGCCGGTCCCGCCATCACCGATGTGGTCGGCGGCCGCTTGCAGATGATGCTGGTCGGCATCAGTGCGGCCAAGCCGCTCGTCGACGCGGGCAAGCTGCGCGCACTGGCCATCACCGGTACGCGCCGTGCGGCCGGGCTGCCGGGTGTGCCGACTTTTGCCGAAGCGGGCGTACCGCTGCCCGATCTGGACGTCGGCGCCTGGTGGGGCGTATTCGCCCCTGCGGGTACGCCGCGCAACATCGTGCTCAAGCTGAACGAGGTGATCGCCCAGACGCTGGCGCTGCCCGACATGCGCGAGCGCATGAGCGCCTTGCAGATGGAACCCGCCCCCGGCTCGCCGGAGGCTTTCGGCACGTTTGTACAGCTCGAGGCAAGAAAATGGGCGCTCGTCATCGAGCGCGCGAAAATCGTGGCGCAATAAGAGTACCTGCCGCAAGCTCGTCGTTGGGGCTATGCAGAGGGCCACAGGCGGGTGATCGGGGGTAGAAGCGGGATTGATTTTCCTGTCGCTGATTTTCCTGCCACTGATTTTCTTGTCGCTTGCGCCTCCGATACTGAGGCGTTAGGATAGCCCAGACTTTTCCGGGAGGCATAGATCGCACCATGGACGCACACCACCAATAGGAGCAGTTGCTCGAGCAGTTCGGCAACGGGGACATCGACCGCAGGAGCTTCCTCGGACAGATAGGCCGCATGGCAATCGGCGCCGGCCTGTTCGGCTCGGGCATGGCCGGATTCACCAAGCTCGCCACGGCGGCCGGGTCTATCCGCTACGACGCCTATGGCGGCGCGTCACAGGCGGCCTTCAACAAGAACGTGCTCCAGCCGTTCGCGGCGAAGAGCGGCACGACGGTCAACCAGGGGTCGTTCGGGGTCCCGGCCGAACTCATCGCCAAGATCCAGGCCGATGGGCTCAAGGCCTACAACTTCGCCAACATCTCCGACCAGGCCACGGTGCTGCGCATGGTGCGGCTCGGCTACAGTGCAGAGATCGATGAATCGAAGATTCCCCGCCTGAAGGATCTGATCCCGCGCGCCTTGGCCGCCTACCGGCGCGTCGGCGGCGGGAAACTGCCGGCCATTCCTTTCGGGCTATCGGGGGGATGCATCAGCTACAACCGTACCAAGATCGACAAGGCGGAGGTGGAGGCCAAGGGCTTCAACATCCTCGTCGATCCGAAGTACAAGGGCGCCATCGTCAGCCAGGACGTCTGGATGCAGCGCATCTGGTATGCCGCGCTGCAGACCGGACAGGACCCGAACGCGATAAAGGACATGGGCGCGATCTGGGCGAAGGTGCGCGACAGCAAGGCCGTGGTGCTCAAGTACTGGCGCAGCAGCGCCGAGCAGATGCAGTTGTTCTCCTCGGGCAGCGCCATGGTCGGGGACACGTGGTTTGTTCCCAGCCACAACATGAGGAAACAGGGCACTCCTGTGGTCGCCTTCCCCAATACCGCCTCTTATGTCGATTTCGGCTGCCTGATGGTATTCAAGGGGGCGCCGATGGACGCGCTCTACGAGATGGCGGACATCCTGCTCAGCCCGCCGGTGATGATCGCGATCGCCACCGAGGTCGGCAATGTTCCCTTGCTCAACCCCAAGATCCATCCGATACCGCAGGCGGTACAGGAACTGCCCGGGTACGACGCCTCGGGTACGCTCGACGGCTATCGCTCGTTCGATCCGTTCTACTGGGTCGAGAATGCGGACGCCTGGCAGCGCGAGTACGCCCGCGTCATGACGCGCGGCTGATCCGTCTCCACGCAGGCATCAAGCATCAGCATGAGCATGACGCCCGGGGCCGGCGACACGCCCCGCCCCCCCGTTGAGCGGGACGAACCGCTGCGCAGGCTGCTGGCGCCGCGCAGCATTGCGGTGGTCGGCGCCACCGAGCGGCCCAACGCGCCGAGCCGCCGCCTGCTCGAGACGCTGAAGACGCTGGCCTTCGACGGGTTGATCGCGCCGGTCCACCCGACGAATGCGACCGTCCTTGGCATCGACTGCTTCCGCAGCCTTGCGGACATTCCCGCCGAAATCGACGCCGCGGCGTTCTGCGTTGATGAGAAGCTGCTTCCGGTCGTTGTCGGCGAGGCGGCGGCTTTGGGCATACGCGCGGGCGTCATCTACGGCGCGATCCGCGACCCCGGGGTCCGCGCGGCCGTGGCGGGGATCGCGCGCGACCACCGGATGGCGATATGCGGGCCGAACTGCATGGGCATCCTCAACCCGGCGGCTGGCAGCACGCTTTACCTCAACATGATCGCGGACGCGACCCGGCTGCGCGGCAACGTCGCGCTGGTGACCCAGAGCGGCTCGGTCGCCGTCGGCATGCTCGGCGATTGCCGGCGCTACGGCTTCAGCCATGTCGTGTCCTGCGGCGACGAGTCCGTGACCTCGATGGACCAGTACATCGACTACCTGGTGGACGAAGAGGCCACCGGCGTGATCGCGCTGTTCATAGAGACCGTGCGCAATGTCGCCGGATTCACGGCCGCGCTGGACCGCGCCGCGGCGGCGCGCAAGCCCGTGGTGGCGCTGAAGATCGGGCGCAGCGCGCTGGCCCGGGATGCGGTCGTCGGCCACACCGGTGGCATCGCCGGGGACGGCCGGATATTCTCCGCGCTGATGGCGCGGCACAACGGCATCGAGGTCACATCGCTGGAGGAAATGACCGAAGTGCTCGCCGGCTTCCAGGCGCCGCGCCGACCGGCGGGACCGCGCGTGGGCATCGTCACCGCTTCGGGCGGCCAGGTGGAGATGATCCTGGACGAGGCCGGCGGCGCGCTGTTCGAACTGCCTGCGCTGACAGACGCACTGAAGCAGGAAGCCGCCAGCGTGATCGGCCCGGTCAGCGGACCCGGCAATCCGCTCGATGCCTGGGGCTCGGGGGATTACACGAAAACGATCGCGCACGGCATGGATGTGATGTCAAAGCACCCGGCGGTGGACGCGATCGCGCTGTTCAGCGACACCAACGACGGCCAGCCCATGATGCCGACACGTTACACGGACATCCTGCTCGAGGCGAGCAAGCGCTCGGACAAGCCGTTCTATTTTCTGAATACGCGCTCCAACCTGATGCGCATGGAAACCGTGGAAAAATTCGCCGGCACCGGCGTGGGCATGCTCACCGGCGTGCGCCAGGGCCTCGGCGCTCTGGGCCGCATGGGCATCTGGGCTGGCCGCGCGGCACCCGCCCCCGCCCTCGACGAGCCCACCGCGGCCGCGTCCGCAGCACTGGCGCGCGCGATGCAATCGAGGCGCCCCACCATCAACGAGATCGACGCGAAGACAGTCCTTCGCGGCCTCGGCCTTCGAGCGGTGGACGACCATGTCGTCGCCAGCATCGATGAAGCCATGGCGGTCGCCGCCACAATCGGCTACCCGGTCGTGCTCAAGGTGGCGAGTGACGCCATCCCGCACCGCTCGGAACACGGGCTGGTGGACGTGGGATTATCCGGCCCGGACGCGCTGGCCCGGGCGTGGACGCGGCAGGCCGATCGTCTGGCCGCGATGGAACCGGCATCGGCCGCCATTTCCCATGTCGTGCAGCCCCTGGCGCCAGGCGGCACGGAAGTGATCGTCGGCGTGGGCCGCGACCCGGAACTCGGGCCCTACATTGCGTTCGGCGCGGGCGGCGTGCTGGTCGAGTTGCTCGGCGGCGCGGTCGTGCGCCCCCTGCCGCTGCGCCAGGGAGAGGCCGCGGCCATGGTGCGCGACTCGAGCATTGCGCGGTTGCTCGAAGGCTATCGCGGCAGCGGCGCGCGAGATGTCGGGGCGCTGGTAAGGGCGATCGAGCGCGTGGCCGCCTTTGCCTGGGCAAACCGCGATTTGGTCCGCGAGATAGACATCAACCCGGTGTTCGTCGGCGCGTCGGGCAACGGCTGCTGTATCGCCGACGCGCTGATCGTGCCGGCCTGACGAGCATGGCGGCAGCGGCAAGCGGATTTCGCGCGCCCGGCGACGGTGGTGGCTTGGCCTGGTCGCTGCTGTTTCCGGCGCTGTGCTGCGTCGCCGCTTTCGTCATCGTCCCGGTCATCAGCCTCGGCCTGTATTCCTTCTGGGAACGCCTGCCGACGGGCGCCGTGCAGCAGGTGTTCACGCTGGCGAACTGGCGGGAGCTTTTCGGGGACAGCTACTACGCCGGGATGCTGGGCAAGACCCTCAAGCTGGCCACGGCGGTGACCCTGGTATGCGCGTTGGTCGGCTATGGCCCCGCCTACTACATCACCTTGCTGCCGCCACGGCGTCGCGCCGTTTTGGTGACGCTGCTGTTTCTGCCCTCGTGGATCAGCTACGTGGTCCGGTCGATGTCCTGGCTGCCAATCCTCGGCAAGGAAGGCCTGTTCAATTCCATTTTGCTCGGCGTCGGCCTGGTCCGGGAACCCCTGCCGCTGCTCTACAACGAGTTCTCGGTCGTGCTCGGCATGGTCCAGTTCCTGCTGCCGCTGATGATCGTCAACATCTACATCGGCCTGCAGGCGGTGGACCGCAAGCTGGTCGATGCGGCGCGCACGCTGGGGGCGACCGACGCGCAGGCGTTCTTCGCCGTGACCTTTCCGATCGCCTGGCCGGGGCTGGCGGCCGGCTGCCTGCTCACCTTCATCCTCGCGATGGGCGCCTACATCACGCCGCAGATCCTCGGCGGCCCGGGAACGTCCTACTACGCCAACCTCGTTTTCGAGACCTTCGTCGCCCAACAGGACTGGCCGCTGGGCGCGGCCTTGTCCCTGGTCATCATTTTCTTCCTCATCGCCGGGCTGGTCCTGTACGGACGCCTGGCGGGGCTTTCCACCATGTTCCGCGAGGTGCGCCGGTGACCCGCCGCAACCTGTTCCACCAATTCCTCGGCGCACTCACGCTGCTGGTGTTCCTGTTCATGCTCGCGCCCGCGCTGGTGGTCGTCGTGCAGGCGTTCAACGAATCCCCCGCCGGCAATTTCCCGATCAGCGGCCTCACGCTGCGCTGGTTCGCCGCGCTGCCCGAGGACCCGGCCATCGTCGGCGCGCTGCATACCTCGCTCGCGCTCGCCGCATGGTCGAGCGTGCTGGCGACGCTCGCGGGCACCGCCGCCGCCTACGCGCTGGCCCGGTTCCCGTTCCGCGGCCGCGACCAGGTACAGCTGTTCCTGACCGTGCCCATCCTGGTGCCGCATATCGTGCTGGGCGTCGGGTTGCTGCTCGCCTTTCGGATGCTGGGGCTGCCCAAGAGCTTCACGCTGCTGGTCGTAGGCCACGTCGCGATCGCCCTGCCCTACGTGGTCCTGACCACCTTGCACAGGCTGCAGGCCATCCCCACGCAGATCGAGGACGCGGCGCGCACCCTGGGCGCAAACCGGCTGCAGGTGTTCACGGCGATCACGCTGCCCCTCGCGCTACCCGCGATACTGACCTCGCTGCTGTTCGCGTTCATGACCTCGTTCGACGAAGTGACTGCAACACTGTTCTGGCTGCCCCCCAATACCGAGACCATTCCCACCCACATCATGGCCATGCTGCAGTTTTCCACAGACCCGAAAATCCATTCGCTGTCGTCCCTGCTGATCCTCGGCTCCGTCGGCGTGGCCGTGATGGCGCTGCTGGCCGCGCGAGCCCTGTCGCCTGATGCGCGCGGAAGCCGCCGATGAGCGCGGCCAACGTTGTCCTGCGCGGGATCGCAAAACGCTTCGGCGGCGTGGTCGCCGTGGCCGACATCGACCTGACGATCGCCGCCGGGGAGTTCGTCGCGCTGCTCGGTCCCTCGGGGTGCGGAAAGACCACGACGCTGCGGATGATCGCCGGGCTGGAGCAACCCACCGGCGGCGACATCCTGGTCAACGACCGGCGGGTCAATGACATCGGCGTGCACAAGCGCAACTTCGGCATGGTATTCCAGGATCACGCCCTGTTCCCGCACATGTCGGCCTTCGACAACATCGCCTTCGGGCTAAAGTACCGCAAGGTGCCCAAGCCGGAAATCGAACGCAAGGTGCGGCAGGTCCTGGACATCGTGCGCCTGCCCCATGTCGGCGACCGGCTGCCGCGCGAGTTGTCCGGCGGGCAGCAGCAGCGCGTCGCACTGGCGCGGGCAATCGTCATTGATCCCGATCTGCTGCTATTCGACGAGCCGCTCTCCGCGCTGGATGCAAACCTGCGCGAGGAAATGCGCATCGAGCTCAAGCGCATACACCGCACCGTCGGCATCACCACCGTGTTCGTCACGCATGACCACGCGGAAGCCCTGTCGATGGCCGACCGCATCGTACTGATGCGCGAGGGCCGAATCGAGCAGGAGGGGGTTCCCCAGGAGCTGTACCGCAGCCCCGGCACGGAGTTCGCCGCGCGCTTTTTCGGGCATGTCAACGAGTTGGCCGGCACGGCCAGCGCCGCCGGCCAGGTGCGCCTTGAAGATGGAACGCTTGTTCCCGTGGCGGGACAGGACCTCGCGCCCGGCGCCCCGGTCCGCCTGCTGTTCAGGACCGAGCGCGCGCGGGTTACGACCACAGGGACGGCGGAACCGGACGCCGCCGCGGTATCCGGGACGGTGGAATCCACAGATTACATGGGCATCATGGTGCGGTATGTCGTCGACCTCGGCGGCAGGCAGGTGATCGTGACGCAGGCAGTCGGCGAGAGGCAGTTCAAGGCCGGGGATGCGGTCACGGTGCGGATTGCCGCCGACGCCTGGATGACGTTCTGAACAGCAAGGGAGAATGCTTTGGACTACAAGGAACTGATTTACGGCGTCGAGGAACGCATCGCCACCATCACGTTGAACCGTCCGGAGCGCATGAACGCCCTGACGCCCATCATGCTCGGGGAACTCCACGCCGCCTTCGACCGGGCTGACGCGGACAAGGGGGTCAAGGTCATCATCATGACCGGCGCCGGCAATGCATTTTGCTCCGGCTTCGACCAGGGACAGGCGCCGGCAAACGGCGTGCGCAACACCGACCCGAGCGGCAAGTCGATGGCGGAGTTCATCGAGTACTGGCAGCGCAATGACGGCATCCGCGCCACGCAATGGACGCACATGTGGCGCCTGGGCAAGCCGATCATCGCCGCGGTGAACGGTTGGGCGCTCGGCGGCGGATTCTGGTACCAGCTTGCCGCCGACATCACCATCGCCTCGGACCAGGCGGTCTTCGCCCAGCCGGAAATCCGCCACATTTCGAACACCACCTTCTTGTTCACCGCGCTGTGCGGCTGGAAGAATGCCAACCGATGGGCGCTGACCGGCGATCACTTCGACGCCGCCGAGGCGCTGCGCATCGGCATGGTGAACGAGGTGGTGCCGCATGAAGAACTCGCCGGTCACGTGCGCAAGCTGGCATTGCGCATGGCAATGGTGCCCGAGCCTTCGCTGCGCCTGAACAAGGCGATCTCGATGCAGGGGATGCTCGCCTCGGGCTTGTACGCGGGCCTGCAGATGGAAGGAACCTTGGGCGCGCTGGCGCACGCCTCGCACAATGAAGAGCGCGAAAGGCTGTTCGAGATCCAGCGCACCCAGGGCCTGAAAGCCTACCTCGAGGCCCGCGACGGTCCGTTCCAGCCGGAGCCGATGGGTCCCAAGTCGGCGAAGGGGCGCGCCGCGCGGGCGGCGAAGGCCAAAGACGACGGCGGCGGCGGCAAATCCGGTTAAGCCCGGACAGCCGCTAGTGTAGTGCTTCGTTCTGTTTGGAACTTAAGCGAGAATTTGCACGAATGAC
>CAYLPI010000013.1:0-39771 GCA_964385505.1 uncultured Bordetella sp. | reverse complement strand
GGCGGAAACTGACCGATGAGAATTCGATGGTGGTACGGGCGGCGGCGGGCCGCGTCGGCAGCAGGGAGTCGGGCTCGACCGGGGCGTTCATGACATCGCCCAGCCGGCGCACCGCAACCGCGGCCTGCTGGAACTCCTGCCACAGGCCTGTCAGGCGCAATAGCGGCTGGCTGACGCGGCTGGAGAACATTTGAAACGCAACCAGCATGCCGATGGTGAAACCCTCGTTCTGCATCACCAACCAGGCACCGGCAACCAGCACGGCGAGCGTCTGCAACTGCTCGATAAGGCCGGCACAGACACCATAGGTATTGGTCAGGCGGCGGGTGTTGAAACCGGCCTCGAGATAGTTGGCGAGATATTCGTCGTACAGCGACTTCAGCCGCGGCTCCATTTGCAGCGATTTGACGGTCTCGATGCCAGCGATATGCTCGGTTACGAATGCCTGGTTCCTCGCACCGGCGAGAAACTGGCGGTCAAGCCTGGCGCGAATCGCCGGCACGACGGCGAGACTTATCAACATCACCAGTGCCAGGGCCGCGAGCACAATCAGCGACAGCTGCCAGCTGTACCAGACCATGATGGCGGCAAAAACCAGCATGAACGGCAGGTCGAGCAAAAGCGTCACCGCGGCGCCGCTGACAAACTCACGAATGGTCTCCACGCCCTGCAGGCGCGCGACCACGGTGCCCGTGGGCCGCCGGTCGAAGTAACGCGCCGGCAGCGCCAGCAGGTGCGCGAACACACGCGAGCCAAGAACCGCGTCGACGCGGTTACCCGTATGCAGGACGAGGTATTGCCTGATCCAGCTCATCAGGGCGGTAAAGAGCATGAAGATGAGCAGCGCGATCGCCACCACCACCAGCGTACTGGCGGTTTGGTGAACAATCACCTTGTCGATGATGACCTGGGTGCACAGCGGTACGGCGAGACCCATGAGCTGGATTGCAAATGAAGCCAGCAGCACATCGCGCCAGATTGCGCGGTGTCGCAACAGCTCGGGCACGAACCAGGAAAAACCGAATCCGGGTCGCTTGTCGTGTTCGTTTTTTTCCGGCTCGCGGCTGCTACGGGTAAAGCGGATTGTCGCCCCGGTGAACGCTTTCGCAAAATCGCCGGAAACGACGACCGATGCCGATTCGCCACCGGCGCGGAGGATTTTCATGCCTCCAGGCGCCGTCTCAAGAACCATCCAGATCGAATTGCCGGCACCACCGTCTTTGCTGGCAATTTGCGCAAAGCAGGGAAACGGCCCTCCGGCGACGTCCTCGGCCCGGCACACCCTTACTTCTGCGCGCAAGCCCAGCTCAGCTGCGGCAGGAATCAGGCTGTTGAGTGAATGTTGCGGCGGGAAACGGTGGCTCAGTCTTTCCAGGTCAAAGGGAATCTGCTCGAGCTGACAAGCACAGCCCAAGGTCCACAAAAACGCATCGGCACACAGTGCTTGCTCCGATTGCACGCAGCCCCTCCCAGAACGCGCGTGTTTTGCGACAGACGAAACCCCCGGGGAAAATGATACACGCAGATGGATCGCGATCCAACTAGTCCAAAAGGCCTAGACACCCAGATTTTGGTCGGGTAGGTGACCGGCGAAACAGCCGGAAGACACCGGCCAGAGGGGGTACTAACCGACCGAGGCGGTCTTGAGCGGGGGGGCGGGCGCCGGTTGCGGTGCGCGTTGTGCCGCCGCTTGAAGGCGCTGGTATTCCGCCATCACCTTCTGGGCATACTGGCTGGACGTGTCGTCAAGCGCGCCGGCGTAGTACTGCAGCGCTGATTCCACGTTCCCGGTGCGCCTGATGTATTCCTTGAGAATGCGCGAACCGACGGTAATGTTGGTCATTGGATCGAGTACGGCTTCTTCGCCGCCATGGGCCTCAAGTTTGTCCTGGTGGAATCGCGGAATCACCTGCATCAAGCCCTTCGCACCGACAACGCTTTCGGCAATGGGATTGAACCTGGACTCGATCGCCATCACCGCGAGTATCAGGAGCGGGTCAACACCGGTCTTGCCGCCAACCTCGTGGGCAGCCCCGACCAATTGCTCGGTTGCATCCGTGGAAACCTTGTACTTGCGCGAGAGGTAAGTGGCCAGGGCCTTCTGGCGGGGATTGCGAACCTCGTCAGCTGGTTCGAACAAGGAAATGCCGTCATAACGGATGGTGCCGAATGCCGGGGCCGAATTCAGGGTCTTGGCATCGGGAAGTAATTTGCCGCCCTGGCTGACGACAATCAGCAAAGACACCAGTCCGATGAAGGCAAGCCCGTTGTGAAGGGTGGCGACGACCCTACCGCGCGACGATTTGGCCAATTGTTTCAGCATGTTTTTATCCATGAATCTTTACCCCCGTACCTCTTGCCCCAACAAAAAGGGCATAATCTTGTTTAAAATCAAGTCAAAAGATCTCAAAGACGGATATTTATCCGGCCACAAACCCGCAAATCTTGATTATTGGGACCGGACCCGCTTGAGCGAAGTAACCAGATCGGTGCTGCTTGGGTTAGAGATGTTGGACATATCTAAGATGTCCGCGAATCTGTAACGATTCTAAGCAAGCAAAACAGATGTGAAAGAAAGAAACATTATTATAATGAATCGCTTAGCTTAAGTCAAGCCGGCCAATAATGCCTCACATCCAAAATTGTTGCTTTGCAACAATGCCTTACTGAACCACCAGAAACCGAACAAAAACCCCAGTTGGCCTACCGAGCACCTGATACTATGTCGGTGCTCGGTAGGCCAACTGGGCAATCACCCTTGTAGTACAACGAATGTCTGCGGATCAGCCGGTGCCGAAACATCGGCTGTCCGCAGTTCATTCGCATCCCGCTTAAGGCCGGGAGCCGGTAGGAAACGGCCATGCTGCTGCCGGATTCAGGGCGGTCTTCGCCCCTGGCGTTGCCGCAGTGGACGGTGCTGTCGGAGCCACTGTCCTGACTATCGGCGCCGCCTGCTTTGCAGCTGGCTTTTTGGCCGGCTTCTTCGCCGCTATCTTTTTTTTCTTGGCAGGCTTTTTAGCTGCCTTTTTTTTAGCGGGCTTTTTCTTTACCGCTTTTTTTTTGGCTGGTTTCTTTTTACTAGCCTTTTTTTTTGCGGGTTTTTTCTTTGCAGGCTTTTTCGCAGCCTTTTTCTTGGCAGCTTTTTTAGCCGGTTTCTTTTTTGCAACTTTTTTTGCGGGTTTTTTCTTGGTAGCCATATTAAAACTCCTTCTTAAAGTTAAAGGAACAACACAAATAAGCCCGTCCGAACCGGCCCGAACTATCCAGCAGCCGGGGAAAACCCGGACATGCTGAATTCTTTGCCGCCACTACTGCCCAAAAGGTCCTGGTAGAGCGTGTCCGGATCGAGTTCTATTCCCGATCCCCAGACCACCGTCGCCACCTCCGGATCCACGCTTGCCTGGCAAAACTGTTCAATGTCGCGCCAGCCTTTAAAGGCCGAAATCTCCAGAAGATTGCCCAGATAAACGCTTCCTTCAAGTCCGTCTTCAAAGCGCAGCCAAAGCCTGTAATCCCTTGAGGCTTTGCAATCGGTAATACGATGCATGATCGCCGCCATTTACAGGCCCTCGTGCTTCATACGGACTAGTCCCAACTGAGCGCGCCTCCCGTCTGGTACTCGATTACACGCGTCTCAAAGAAGTTTCGCTCCTTCTTAAGATCAATCATTTCACTCATCCACGGGAACGGGTTGTTTGCCCCGGGATAGAGTTGGTCTATACCGATCTGCTGACAGCGGCGGTTGGCGATATAGCGAAGATATTCCTTGAACATCGGTGCATTGAGTCCGAGCACGCCACGAGGCATCGTGTCCTCTGCATAGCGGTATTCGAGTTCAACGGCTTTTTGCATGATCCCCTGAATTTCCTCCCGGAACTGCGCCGTCCAGAGGTGGGGGTTCTCCATCTTGATCTGGTTGATCAGATCAATGCCAAAATTACAGTGCATCGACTCATCGCGCAGGATGTACTGGTACTGCTCTGCGGCGCCGGTCATCTTGTTCTGGCGCCCCATCGCGAGAATCTGGGTAAAGCCGACGTAAAAGAACAGCCCCTCCATGACGCAGGCAAACACGATCATGCTCTTGAGGAGTTTCTGATCCGCGTCCGGCGTACCCGTCTTGAAGGCGGGGTCGGTAAGCACGTCGATGAACGGGATCAGGAACTCGTCCTTTTCCCGGATGCTCGTGATCTCGTGGTAAGCGTTGAAAATTTCGCCCTCATCAAGACCGAGACTCTCGACGATGTATTGGTAGGCATGAGTATGGATAGCCTCTTCAAACGCCTGCCGCAACAGGTACTGGCGGCACTCCGGCGCCGTGATGTGGCGGTAGGTGCCGAGCACGATGTTGTTTGCCGCGAGCGAGTCGGCGGTCACGAAAAAACCGAGATTGCGCTTGATGATGCGGCGCTCGTCCTCGGTCAAGGCGTTCGGGTCCTTCCAGGTCGCGATATCGCGACTCATGTTTATTTCCTGCGGCATCCAGTGGTTGGCGCACGCGGACAAATATTTTTCCCAAGCCCACTTGTACTTGAACGGCACCAACTGGTTGACGTCGGTGCTGCCGTTGATTACGCGCTTGTCCTCCGCACGGATACGGCGCGCTTCGCTGATCGAAGACTTTTTTTCTTCGGGGAGTTCCGCCGGGGCCGGCGACGACGGAACAAACCCCGCCGAAGTCTGCATGCCGAGCGCAGCCATGGGCTGGAGGCCGGGCATGGATTTCACATCATCATCAAAGCTGAGCATGATCTATTCCTCCGTGTCTTCTTGTTTCAGCAGGCGCACGTGTGCAATCAATGGCAATAACAGCATCACTGGCAGGCCTCGCACTCGGGATCATCAATCGCGCAGAACTTCACCGCGGCATCGGCCGCAGCTGCCGCCATCGCGTCGTTCACCCCGCCCTCGGGCACGGCATTCAACTGCCCGGCCTTCACCGTGGACTTCTCCGCGTGGGTCGCACCCATTGAACGCAGATAGTAGGTCGTTTTCAGACCACGTTGCCAGGCAAGCTTGTAAGTGTCATCGAGCTTTTTGCCCGAGGGCGCGCCGATGTAAAGATTGAGGGACTGCGCCTGGTCGATCCACTTCTGGCGCCGGCCTGCAGCCTCGACCAACCAGGACGGATCGACCTCAAAAGCGGTTGCGTACAAACGACGCAATTCCGCAGGGGCGCGGTCAATCTTGGCCAGATTACCGTCAAAGTACTTGAGGTCGGCAATCATGACCTCGTCCCACAGCCCGAGCTTCTTCAGGTCGGCCACAAGATACTCGTTGACCACCGTGAACTCACCCGATAGGTTCGATTTGACGTAGAGATTCTGGTATGTGGGTTCGATCGACGCGGAGACGCCAATGATGTTCGAAATCGTTGCCGTAGGGGCGATTGCAAGACAGTTCGAATTGCGCATGCCATGGCGCTTGATGCGTTCGCGCAGCGCCTTCCAGTCCATTGTTTCGGACATGTCAACGTCGACATAGCCGCCGCGCTCTTCACGCAGCAGGTTGAGTGAATCCTGCGGAAGGATGCCGCGATCCCACAAGGACCCTTTATAAGAGGCGTAACGCCCACGCTCCTCGGCGATTTCGGTCGATGCCCAGTAGGCGTAGTAAGCAACCGACTCCATGGACTGGTCGGCAAACTGCACCGCCACATCGGAGGCATACGGGATGCGAAGCGCATGCAGGCAATCCTGGAAACCCATGATGCCCATCCCGACCGGCCGGTGACGCAGGTTGGAGTTCCGCGCTTTCTCCACGGCGTAGTAATTGATGTCGATGACGTTATCGAGCATCCGCATCGCGGTCGAAACGGTTTTCTTGAGCTTGACCTGGTCGACCTTGCCATCCTTGAGGTGAGCGACCATGTTGACGGAACCAAGATTGCAGACAGCGATCTCGTTTTCGTTGGTATTCAGTGTGATCTCAGTGCACAGATTGGAACTGTGGACCACGCCAATGTGCTGTTGCGGCGAGCGAATATTGCAAGGGTCCTTGAACGTCACCCAGGGGTGGCCGGTTTCGAACAACATCGACAGCATCTTGCGCCATAGCTGGACGGCGGGGACCTTTTTGAAGAGCTTCATTTCACCGCGGGCGACCTTGTCCTCATAGCCTTGGTAGACAGTTTCAAACGCCTTGCCGAAGGTTTCATGCAACTCGGGCGCATCCGAAGGGGAAAACAGCGTCCACTCCTGGTTTTCCATCACCCGCTTCATGAACAGGTCGGGAATCCAGTTAGCCGTGTTCATGTCGTGCGTGCGGCGACGGTCATCTCCGGTGTTCTTGCGCAACTCGAGAAACTCCTCGATATCGAGGTGCCAGGTTTCCAGATAGGAGCAAACCGCGCCCTTCCGCTTGCCGCCCTGATTCACCGCAACGGCGGTGTCGTTAACCACCTTGAGGAACGGTACGACACCCTGACTCCTGCCATTGGTGCCCTTGATATGGCTACCGAGGGCGCGGACCGGGGTCCAGTCGTTACCAAGGCCTCCGGCGTACTTGGCCAGCAGGGCATTTTCCTTGATCGCCTCGTAAATGCCATCGAGGTCGTCGGAAACAGTGGTCAGGTAGCACGACGAAAGCTGTGAACGATTGGTACCCGAGTTGAACAGCGTCGGCGTAGAACTCATGAAATCAAACGAGGAGAGCACATTGTAGAACTCGATCGCGCGCGCCTCGCGGTCAATCTCGCCCAGCGCGAGGCCCATGGCCACACGCATGAAAAACACCTGCGGCAACTCGATACGCACATCGCTGACATGCAGGAAATAACGGTCGTAAAGGGTCTGCAGGCCAAGATAGCCAAACTGAAGGTCGCGACTGGCATCCAATGCCTTGCCGAGCTTTTTCAGGTCGAAGGAGGCGAGCTTTGGATCAAGCAACTCGGCCTTGACGCCTCGCTTGATGAATTGCGGGAAGTACTCGGTGTAACGCTTCTTCATCTCGGCCTGGGAGACGTCCTCACCTAGCACTTCGTGCCGAATGGTATTGAGCAGAAGACGGGAGGTGACATAGCTGTACGCAGGATCTTTTTCGATCAGGGCGCGGGCTGACAATACCGCCGATTTGCGCACTTCGTCCATCGGTACGCCGTCATAAAGATTTTTCAGCGTTTCCTGAAGAATGTGCCCCGGATCGACCGCCTCGCCCAGCCCTTCGCAAGCCGACTGCACCAGCTCGGTAAGACGCGCCATGTCAAGCGGGTGCTTTTGCCCGTGCTCAAGCACATTGATTTGTGACTCCGGTACGGGCTTGTGCTGCGCCTTTTCATGGGCGCGCGCCCTGGAACGTTGTTCACGGTAAAGCACATAGGCGCGGGCAACTTCGTGCTCGCCCGAACGCATCAGGGACAGTTCAACCTGGTCTTGGATGTCTTCAATATGGAAGGTGCCGCCGGCGGGCTGGCGACGCACCAATGCCGCGACCACGCCCTCGGTCATGGTTACGACCAATTCGCGGATACGCGCCGAGGCGGCGCCCTGGCCGCCATTGATGGCGAGAAACGCCTTGGTTACTGCAACGGAGATTTTGCCCGGTTCAAACCCGACCACGGCGCCATTGCGGCGAATGACCTTGTACTGCGAGAAAGGGGACTGAAGACCGGAGGATTCCTGGGGGAGACTCGTGCCCGAGGCAAGAGTGGGTGTAGCGACATCAGCAGCAATTTGCATAAACGGTCTCCTCTAATTCTAACGCTTGCGACTCATTATGTAGCTGGGGACGAGCACCGCTCATCACTCGACAGCCCCGTCGCTTACCGACTGTTTGCTGGCGCGTCACTCCCCTCGAACCACAATATATAGTATCTCGTTAAGGCCTTGCAACTAATTCTAGTGATGGAATTTTGAATACGCAAGGTTTTTCGTGGACAGGCTGTGCCTGTCAAGGGATGAAAACAGCGTCTGCCGCTTGGTGCGGCCTGGCGCGGTCAGGCCGGCAGAACTGCGCCCCGAATAGACGCCGGGACCGGAGCGCCGGGCGCCAAACGTCAAACGTCAAACAGCCCGCGATAACGCGGCCAGTCGAACGCGGCGCCAGGATCAGTCTTGCGCCCCGGGGCGATTTCAGAATGTCCTGCAATATCGGTGATCGGGTACCGCGCGCGCAAAACCCGGGTCAGCGCTGCAAGCGCCTGGTATTGGGCATCGGTATACGGCAGGTCGTCCAAGCCCTCGAGTTCGACGCCGATCGAGAAGTCGTTACAGCGCTCCCTGCCGTGCCAGTTGGATACGCCGGCATGCCATGCACGGTCAAGACAGGACACGAACTGCACCAGCACACCATCGCGACGGACAAGAAAGTGCGAGGAAACCCTGAGCCCGCCCAATGTCGCGTAATACGGATGGGCGGCGTGATCAAGGGTGTTGGTAAAGAGCCGGGCAATACCGTCGCCACCGTATTCGCCGGGCGGCAAGCTTATGCCATGGACCACCAGCAGGCTGATGTCCATGCCGCTCGGGCGCGCATCAAAGTTGGGGGACGCTATCCAGATCGCCTCGCGGTGACGTCCGAGCTCATCTATCGCGGCGCCTCGGGCGCCGTCCCCGTTCATATGCAAGCCGGGCGGTCAGCGTATGTCAAGGCGCTCCATTCGATAGCGCAGCGCGCGGAATGTTATTCCGAGAACCTTGGCGGCGGCGGTACGGTTGAAGCGGGTCTGGGCCAGCGCCTCCAGAATAGCCTCCCGCTCCAGCCGGTCGAGATAATCCTGTAACGGCCGTTTACCGTCGGCAGCAGGCGATCCGGCCGGCTCTGTGGCCTCGGCGAGTTGAAGATCCCCGACCTCGATCTGGTCAGTCGCCGCCAGTGCGACCGCCCGCTCCAGCACATTTTCCAGCTCTCGGGCATTCCCGGGAAAGCCGTATTGCCGCAGGGTATCGGCAGCAGCCTCGCTCAGGACATGCGCACGGGTTCCGGACTGCTCGGCAAGACGCGACAGCATGGCCGCCGACAGCAACGGGATATCCTCGCGGCAATCACGCAGGGGAGGAAGATGCAGGCCAATCACATTCAGCCTGTAGTACAGGTCCTGCCTGAATTTGCCGGCCTCCACGCACGCGGCAAGATTCTGGTGGGTGGCGCAGATTACGCGCACATCCACCGCATCCTCGCTTGTCGCCCCCACCTTGCGGGCGTTTTTTTCCTGAATCGCGCGCAGCAGTTTGACCTGCATGGAAAGCGGAAGGTCAGCAACCTCGTCCAGGAAGAGGGTGCCGCCGTTGGCAGCCTGAAAAAAACCGTCCCGGTCGGCATCGGCGCCGGTAAATGCGCCTTTCTTGTAACCGAAGAACTCGCTTTCCATCAGATTCTCCGGAATCGCCCCGCAATTGACCGGCACAAAAGGCTTTTCGCTCCGCGATCCGTTGTCGTGAATAAGCCGTGCAGCGAGCTCCTTGCCTGTGCCCGATTCGCCCGAAATATAGACCGGCGCCTGGCTGCGGGACAGCTTTTCGATCATCGCCCGAACCTGCACGAGTGGCGGACTGTCGCCGAGGAGCTTGCGCCCCGATGCCGGCGCACCAGCAAGTTTCGCCGCAAGCGGCAGCGCAAGGGCGGATTTGATCAGGCTACGCAGTTGATCGAGCGATATTGGCTTGGAAAGGTAGTCGAAGGCCCCGGCCTTCAATGCAGCCACGGCACTCTCGGTGCTGCCATACGCCGTAATTACGGCTACCGGCGTGTCAGCACAGGCCGCAGAAATGTGACGCACCAGTTCAATACCCTCGCCGTCGGGCAGCCTCATGTCGGTCAGACACAAATCGTACTCTCGCAGGCCGAGAAATCGCTTGGCCTCGGCGACCGAACCGGCGCTGTCGACACCCAAGCCCATGCGAATGAGGGTGAGTTCAAGCAGCTCGCGGATATCCGCCTCGTCGTCAACCACCAGTACAGTGGAGACGTGGCCGGCGCCCCTCCGGTCGGATCTTTTCAGTGTCGGGGTGACTGCCATTGAATCCTGAAATGAGCGCCAGGGCCTCGGTTCATGTAATCGAGCGCGGCACCGTTGGCCGTGCACAACTCGCGGGCGATATACAGGCCGAGCCCGGTACCACCGCTGTAAGTAGTGAAAAAGGGCTCAAACAACTGTGGTTGCAAGTCACGGGCAACACCCTCTCCATCGTCTGCGACGTGCAATTCTACCCGATTCAGTTGGCGCAAAATCTTCAGGCTGACGCTGCCGCTTCGCCGCTTACAGTGGCGTGATGCGTTCCGCAGGAGGTTCCACACGACTTGATGCAAATGCACACGGTCCATTTCAACGACGACCTCCGCGCCCGCCTCAAGCACAAAGAACTCCGGCGGAACTCCCTCCCGCGCGGAAAAATCCTCGACAAATGAGGCCAGGAACGCGCCGAGCTGTATCGACTCCGACTGCACTCGGTCACGCCGCGACAGTTCAAGCACGTCCCTTACCATCCGGTCCAGTCGGTGTGCGTTATCCCGAATAATCGTCGCCAGCCGCGCCTGACCCTCGACGCGGTGCTCCTCCTGTAAAAGATCGCTGGCGTGGGTGATGGCCGATAGCGGATTGCGTATCTCATGCGCAATATTCGCTGTCAGCCGGCCCAAAGCCGCAAGCTTAAGCTGCTGCGCCTGCTCCTGCATGCGCGACATGTCGTCGAGAAAAACCAGGGTAAAGCTGCCGCCCTCAATGCCGGCCTCTACAAAGCGGGCACGGACAAGCTTGCCGCTTTCAGCCGGACGCAACACGGTACTCGACGGGCCGCCCCTGCGCCAATGCAACAACTGCTCGGCGAGCTCCCCGGAATAGTCATCAACCTGGGCCAGCTCCGGGGCGTGAATGCCCAGCAAGACCGCAACCTGCGGGTTGAACTGGCGCACCAATCCATTGCTGTCGATCACCAGGACGCCGTCCTGCACATCCTGAATGACCAGTTGGTTGATGCGCAGCTGATTGGCGAGATCGGTACCGCGCTGCCGTGCCAGCCGTTCATTGGTTATCACTCTCCTGGCAAGCTGGTTGGTAATGAGCGCAGTTGCAAAGTACCCCATGGAGAGCAAACCCGGCTGCACGAAACCCGCCGTGGTCTGGTCGTACACCAGCACCCAGAAGGCCTGCTCGAGGAGGACGGCAATCGAGGCGAGGGCCGCATAAAACAACATCAGCTGGCGCCGGCTGACCAGCGCCGCGGCAGCAAGCGAGATAAGCAGCATTACGCCGAGACCGCTGCGCATGCCGCTCGAGGCATTCATCAGCAACACCGTCGCCACGATGTCGGTCACCACCTGCAGCGAAAGCTGCAGATTGAAGTAAAGCCTGTAGCGCACCAGGACCACCTGATATGCAGCCGCGAGGACGAGATAAGCCATGCTTACATAAGTGAAGCGGCTTAACGAGTAAGTACCGAAATTGAGCGTGTCGTCGAACACCAGGACCGACAGCAGGAACATTCCCGCCACCAGTAATCGGTAGATGTTGAAGTAGCGCAGCGACACCCAGAACGAATCGGGCTGCTGCTCGTCGGCTCGCGGCCAGACAGCTGTTCGCATGACCGCCCGTCTCAGCGTCCGCCCAATCTTTTATGGGCTTCGCCACAAAAGAAGCGGCCATTGTCCGCAAGCGCCTCACTCTCGGGCAAATTGACGTCGCAGTGGGCGCAGGCGACCATGCTCTCAACAGGTTTGGCCGCAGGGACGTCGTCCTTGCGGGCAGAGGCCGCCTTTCGCCCAATCCCCTTGATCAGAAGATAGAGCCCGAACGCAACGACAACGAGCAGGATTATTTTGCTCAATCTGAAGAACTCCGACCGACGCACGTTCAGACGGTTGACAGCCCGCCGCAGTGTGACGGCAAATCCCGTCACATACCGCAAATGCCTGGTCGGGGTGAGAGGATTCGAACCTCCGACTCCTGCGTCCCGAACGCAGTACTCTACCAGGCTGAGCTACACCCCGAAAAATTGAACAAGAACTAGGTAAAACAGGCGGGAAACCGGCGAATCAGTGATTTCTATCCACCGCGAAGGACGCCAATTCTACCAAAGATTCCCGGTAAGCTGAACCCGGAAGTTCAGCAATCGAGGCGCAAGCCACCCTCGCTTCGTTTTGCGCCTGTTTGCGCGCATATTCAAGCGCACCCGTGGCGGCGATCGCGGCAAGCACCTCGTCGAACGCGTCGCGCCCACCTTTCTGTATCGCCTCGCGCACCACCCTCGCCTGCTCTGGCGATCCGCGCAACATAACGTGTATCAGCGGCAGCGTCGGCTTGCCTTCATTGAGATCGTCACCCAGGTTTTTTCCGGTTTGGTCCAGATTGCCCGAATAATCGAGCACGTCATCGAGCAATTGAAAGGCCGTGCCAAGATGCGCGCCATAGAGCGCCAGTCCGGCCTCGACCTGCTGCGATGCCCCGCCGATAATCGCCCCCAGACGGGCCGCAGCCTCAAACAATTTTGAGGTCTTGCGGCGAACCACCTCAAGGTAGCGCGCCTCATCGACATCGGCATCGTTGACGTTCAGCAATTGCAGAACCTCGCCCTCGGCGATGGTATTGGTTGCGTCGGCGAGCACCTCCAGCACCCGCATGTTCTTCAAGCCCACCATCATCTGGAACGAGCGCGAATAAAGGAAATCCCCCACCAGAACGCTTGCAGGATTGCCGAACCGCGCGTTGGCGGTATCCCGGCCACGCCGCAGGGCCGACTCGTCGACGACGTCATCGTGCAATAGCGTCGCAGTGTGGATGAACTCGACCACTGCGGCGAGCTCGTGATGATGGCTACCGCGATAGCCAAGGCTGCCTGCGGCGAGCAACACCAAGGCCGGCCTCAGCCGCTTCCCCCCCCCGGCGATAATGTACTCGGCAACCTGCCGTATCAGGACGACATCCGAATCGAGCCGCAGCCGGATAAGCTGGTCCACTGCCGCCATGTCAGCGGCGATGAGCGCCTTCATATTACCGAGAGGAACGCTAAGGTCTTGAGAAGACAGCATGAAATTGCCAAAATGGCGACGTTGTTGCAGGCGCGGAAGCATAGCACAGCGGGCTTTGACCCCACCACAGAAGTTCCTGTATAATATTTGGTTTCCTGCAATATAGTTTGGAGAAGCGCATGTATGCGGTCGTCAAGACTGGTGGCAAACAATATCGCGTTGCTGCTGGCGAAAAATTCAAGGTAGAGAAACTGGTGGCCGATGTCGGCAGCGAAGTTGTTCTTGACCAAGTGCTCATGGTCGGTGAGGGCGACAACGTTAAGGTTGGCGCGCCCCTACTCGTCGGTGCAGCAGTCAAGGCAACCGTGGTTTCCCACGGCTTGGGCGACAAGGTCAAGATTTTCAAAATGCGCCGCCGCAAACACTACCAGAAGCATCAGGGCCACCGTCAGGCCTACACGGAACTGCAGATCACCGGAATCACGGCTTAAGCCTTAACGGCAGGGGCCCAAGGAGAAAAACTCATGGCACATAAAAAAGCAGGCGGCAGTTCTCGCAACGGTCGCGACTCGGAGTCGAAACGACTTGGCGTCAAACGTTACGGCGGGCAGGCGGTAAACGCCGGGGAAATAATCGTGCGCCAGCGTGGCACGCGTATCCATCCGGGCAACAATGTCGGCATGGGCAAGGACCACACCCTTTTTGCCAAAATTGCCGGTACAGTGGCCTTCGGTGTCAAGGGTCCGGCAGGCCGGAACATTGTGAGCATCATCACGGCCTGACCCTCCCGCACCGCACGGAAAGCCCTGTCCTGTCGACGGGGCTTTTTTGTTTGCGACCCCGCATCGCGGACCTGCGGTCGGTTCCCTCCCGCAGAATGGATAGCCAAAATGAAATTCATCGACGAAGCACGAATCGAAGTCCACGCCGGCAACGGTGGTGACGGCGCAGCTTCGTTCCGCCGCGAGAAATTCATCCCCAAAGGCGGGCCGGACGGTGGCGATGGCGGGCGTGGCGGCAGCGTTTACGCGATCGCCGACCGCAATATCAACACGCTGGTGGACTATCGTTTTGCACGCATCCACCGCGCAAAAAACGGCGAGAAGGGCCGCGGCTCCGACTGTAACGGCAAGGGGGCGGACGACATTACGCTGCGCATGCCGGTGGGAACCGTGATTTCAGATCGCGTGAGCGGCGAGCTCGTCGCCGACCTCGCCGAACACGGGCAGGTCGCACTGATCGCCAAGGGCGGGAAAGGCGGACTTGGGAATTTAAACTTCAAATCGAGCACCAACCGCGCCCCGCGCCAGTTCACGCCGGGCGAAGAAGGTGAGACCCGGGAACTTAGCCTCGAACTAAAGGTGCTCGCCGATATCGGGCTTCTAGGCATGCCCAACGCTGGAAAATCGACCTTCATCCGCGCCGTCTCCAGCGCCAAGCCCAAGGTTGCCGATTATCCGTTCACGACACTGCACCCCAATCTGGGCGTGGTCAGCGTGACGCCGGACCGCAGCTTTGTTGTCGCGGATATTCCGGGCCTGATCGAAGGCGCTGCAGAGGGTGCCGGACTGGGCCACCAGTTTTTGCGCCACCTCGCCCGCACCCGTCTGCTGCTTCATCTCGTGGATCTCGCCCCGGTCAACGGCGATACCGATCCCGCGCATGAAGTGAAGGCGCTGGCAAGCGAATTGAAAAAATACGACGAGGCCCTGTACAAGAAGCCGCGCTGGCTGGTTCTGAACAAGGTCGACATGCTCGACGACGAGGCGCGCGCAAGCGCGGTCAAGAACATCCTGAAAAAGCTTCGCTGGAAGGGCGAGTGCTTTCAGATTTCGGCGCTGACCGGCGATGGCTGCAAGGAACTCACGCACGCGGTAATGCGCCATCTTGAGAAAGTCGGCGCTCCCGCACTATGAGCCTTGAATCGGCCAAGCGGATTGTCGTCAAAGTCGGCAGCGCGCTCGTCACCAACGGCGGTAGCGGTCTGGACCGGCATGCCATCGCACAATGGGCGCGCCAAATCGCCGTACTTGTTCGTGGCGGCCGGCAGATTGTGCTCGTATCCAGCGGCGCCATCGCCGAGGGGATGCAGCGCCTGGGCTGGTCAACGCGCCCCCACGCCATGCACGAACTGCAAGCCGCTGCGGCTGTGGGCCAGATGGGGCTGGTGCAGGTTTACGAATCTTGTTTTCGTGACCACGGATTGCATGCCGCCCAAGTGCTGCTGACCCACGCCGATCTTGCGGACCGGCAGCGCTACCTCAATGCAAGGTCGACACTACTGACGCTTCTTTCCCTGGGGGTGATCCCGGTCATCAATGAGAATGACACCGTGGTGACCGACGAAATCCGCTTTGGCGACAATGACACGCTGGGTGCGATGGTCACAAACCTGATAGAGGCCGATGCGCTGGTCATTTTGACCGACCAGGAAGGGCTTTTCTCGGCAGACCCGCGCATCGATTCAAACGCCTTGCTGATTCCGCAAGCCGAAGCGACTGACGGGCGTCTTGAACAAATGGCTGGTGGCACTTCGAGTGCAATAGCGCGCGGGGGCATGCTGACCAAGGTGCTCGCGGCAAAGCGCGCTGCTCGCTCGGGGGCAGCCACCGTAATAGCGTCGGGACGGCAATCCGACGTGCTATTGCGACTGGCACGCGGCGAAGGCATAGGGACGCTGCTTCGTGCCGGAACCACCCCCCTCGCCGCACGCAAGCAATGGCTTGCCGACCACCTGCAGGTGAGCGGTCGTTTGATGATTGACGAGGGCGCGACGCGCGCACTCACCGCTCAGGGGAAAAGCCTGCTGCCGATAGGCGTCAAAAGCGTGGAGGGTGATTTCGAACGCGGCGCAGTGGTCGCCTGCATCGCCAGTGATTCCAGAGATATCGCACGCGGGCTCATTAACTACAGTGCGGCCGAATCACGGCTCATCATTGGCAAGGTTTCGGGCGACATAGAATCGATACTCGGATACATCGGGGAGCAGGAACTGATCCACCGCGACAATCTCGTCCTGATCTGACTTGCGCGCGGGGGCTAGGGTCGCGCCCTCGGATGCACACCCCAGCGCAGCGCATCCAGGCCTTCCTTGGGGTTGGCGATAATGAATCCCGCAGGGCAAAAGTAGTCGTTCCAGAGCGTCGCAAACTGGGGTGCCCTGTTGGCCGAACCTATTGCTGCCCATTTGTTGCTTCGCGCTTTCGACCACGTCTTGTCGCTGTGGCCGAACGCGTATGTGCGACGCTCGCCGGTAAAACAGCGCATGCCCTCGAAAGTGATGTTCTCGGCACCAGTTGTACTCCTCGCAACGAGCGAAAATCGAACCACGCCATCGCTGCCCACGCCAAGGGAATCCGCGTCAATGAAAAATTCAAAGTTTGACGGTGTGACCGGAAATTTGAGGAGCTTTCCAGACGTCGGAAAGGGCGGCAGCTGTGACTCGATTTCCTTCCACGGCTTGGCCTCGTACTCTTCTTCGAGGAAAAATGGCTTTGCCGGCTGACCCTGTGCGCCTACCGCCACAAAGACCAACGTCATTGCGAGCCAGCGCATCGCTTAACGCAAATCCTGCAAAAGTGAGGCCCGCACGTTTTCGGGAACTGCATCGATCAGGGCCTGGTACCGGGGATGATCGATGCCCATCGCCAACGACACCCCGTACTTGAGGGCCTGCGCCATCTCTTCCGCGAACTCAAAACGCAAAAAATGAACTGAAGAGGTTTTTTCATCATTCTCGCGTTCGAGGTCCTCGTCGGCGATGGCAAACACGCGCTCACAACCCTCGACCTGGACCCAGACGCGGTCTTCGATTCCGATAAGCTTTGCCAGCGCCGCCGCACGCTCGGCCGGATCGGGATACTCGACCATCATCGTCGCCTTGAAGTTACGGCCGTCAGGGATCAACGGGGTGTAAGCCTGCAACTCGTCGGCAATGCCCTCTTCCTCAAAAATCCGCTCGACCCTGAGCATTTCCTGGATCTGGTAGCGGATTGTCAATTCGTCCTCGAAAATCAGTGTTACGTGACTTCCAAGAGCCACCTTGCGATTCTTCTTGTGCGCCAGCACTTTGGCACGGAATTCCTTGCGTCCTCGCGAATACGCCTCTAGCGTGAACAGGCTCTCGCGTTCTATTTTTGGCATGGTCAACAACTCCTTATAGTCCGTAGGCGATGCGAATCAACGAAAGCGGGTGCTCTTTCCGGGCGCGTGTTTCGCCCATGCCCTGCTCGATATGGCGAGCCGCAATGGCGCAATCAGAACTGATGTAATCAGGATCGGTCGACGCCATCGCCTTGAAAACGGGCCGCCCTATCTTCATCGAGCTCTGGAAATACTCTGACTTCACGCCCCAGGTCCCATCGTGACCGGAGCACCGCTCAACGGTATTGACCTCTGTGCCAGGCACAAGTTGCAGCATCTCGCGGGTCTTCTGGCCAACGTTCTGCACGCGGGAATGGCAGGGGATGTGGTACGAAACCTTGCCAAGGGCTTGCTTGAAATCGGTCCTGAGCAATCCGTCGCGGTTGCGCAGGATCATGTACTCGAACGGATCGAACATCGCTGCCGCAACGGCCTTGACGTCGGCGTCGTCAGGGAAAAGCAAAGGCAGTTCAGACTTGAACATGAGCGTGCACGAGGGTACGGCGGTCAGTATCGCGTAACCTTCCCGCGCGAGTTTGGCGAGCGGCGGAATATTCACCGCCTTTAGCCGGGCGACCGCCTCAAGATCACCCAGTTCAAGTTTGGGCATGCCGCAACAGGCCTCTTTTTCAACCAGCGTGAACGGAATCTCGTTATGTCCGAGCAGCTTCACCAAGTCGTGGCCAATGCCGGGCTCGTTGTAGTTGACATAGCATGTCGCGTAGATCGCGACCTTTCCCGGCGTGTTCTTGCCGTTGCGTACCGGGTAATCGGCGCTCGCGTCGACGCTGGACCGGAACCGTGTCGGACTGTATTCGGGGAGCTTCCTGTCCTTGTGCACGCCCAGCGCACTGTCCATGACAGAGCGGGCTACACTGTTGCGGTTAACAGCATTCACCGTCTGCGCGACCACCGGAATCGCCGCGAGCTTGCCGATCGCATCAGTCGATGACAACAACTTGTCCCTGAAATTTGTCTCGCCTTTTTTGAACTTGATCGCCTTGCCGCGCAGCATGAGATGCGGGAAGTCGACGTTCCATTCATGCGGTGGAACGTAAGGACACTTTGTCATGTAACAAAGGTCACACAAGTAGCACTGGTCGACGACCTTCCAGTAATCTTTTTTCTCCACGCCATCCATTTCCCCGGTTTTGCCCTCGTCAATCAGATCGAACAAGGTGGGAAACGACGTACACAGGCTCACGCATCGCCGGCAGCCGTGGCAGATGTCATAGACACGGTGCAATTCATCAAACAGTTTCTCCTCGTCGTAAAAGTCAGGAGATTTCCAGTCGATAGGGTGCCTGGTTGGCGCCTCTAGACTGCCTTCGCGTGAAGCCATCAGATTGAATCCTGAAAGTTTATAAAAACCTTCGCGGATGAAAAAACCCCTGGCAGGGCCGTTTCAATCCGCGAAGTCAGTACGTGGAACCTGCCCGACTTAGTCGACCAGAGCGTCAAGCGCCTTCTGGAAACGGTTGGCGTGCGAGCGCTCGGCCTTGGCCAAAGTCTCAAACCAGTCACCGATCTCCTCAAAGCCTTCCTGGCGTGCGACTTTGGCCATGCCCGGGTACATATCGGTGTACTCGTGCGTTTCGCCGGCGATCGCCGCTTTCAGGTTGTTGCGCGAACTGCCGATCGGCAGATCGGTCGCCGGGTCGCCACAGGACTCCAGGTATTCCAGGTGACCGTGAGCGTGACCTGTTTCGCCTTCCGCCGTGGAACGGAAAACCGCCGCCACGTCGTTTTGACCTTCCACGTCCGCCTTGGCTGCGAAATAAAGGTACCTGCGGTTGGCTTGCGATTCCCCGGCAAATGCCGCCTTCAGACTTTCCTGGGTTTTTGAACCTTTGAGCTGCATTCTCGTCTCCTTCTGTTGGTGAAATTGCATGATTTAGACTAAATCTAAATCACTGACGGAGTATATTAAACCGTGTTTCCCACTGTCAAGGATTACCACGCCAGAGGATGGCGCGAAGGCGCCGCGGCGTTGTTGCCGCTTTCACAACAATCCAGTCAGGACAGACCCCCGCGTGCCAGCGTACAGAGCGTCACAACCCACGCCGGGGATACGCGCTTAAAGTGCGACACCCCGCTGACGCATCGGCGGAAGTTCGTCATCGCGCCCAAGATAGCGCACCAGCTCGGACAAAGCTTGTTGGTAGACGCCGCGCTTGAATTCGATCACTGATTCGAGCGGAATCCAGTAATCATGCCAGCGCCAGGCGTCAAACTCCGGCTTCGGCGTGGCGCGCAGGGAAACATCACTGTCGCGGCCGACAAGACGCAGCAGAAACCAGATTTGCTTCTGGCCTCTGTAAGAACCGCGCCATTCGCGGCGGACCCAATGCGACGGCACCTCATAACGCAACCAGTTCCGGGTACGCCCCAGTATCCGGACGTTTTCGGGGGTCAAACCGACCTCCTCGTGCAATTCGCGGTACATCGCCTGCTCCGGCGTCTCGCCGTGCTTGATTCCACCTTGCGGAAACTGCCAGGAGTGCTCGCGAACCCTCTTACCCCAGAAAACCTCGTTTCGTGCGTTACAGATGATGATGCCGACGTTTGGGCGGTAGCCTTCACGGTCAAGCATGTCTATTCCTGCGAAAATTCTTTGTCTGATTCTTCCACAATTCAGGCCCCAATGAAAGAAGTCGGCGAAGCCGCGCAGAACCGACAAAGCCGCGTCAGCCGGTCCGGTTCTAGTAAAATCGCCGCTTTCCGGCTTTTGACCCATCCCCCATGCGCGTCTCGCAGTTTTTCCTCTCCACGCTCAAGGAAGCGCCCTCGGACGCCGAACTCATCAGCCACCAGCTGATGATGCGCGCCGGACTGATCCGCCGCCTTGCCGGCGGGATTTACACGCTGATGCCAATGGGCCTGCGAGTGGTACGCAAAGTCGAGGCGATCGTGCGCGACGAGATGAACCGCGCGGGCGCAATCGAGCTGGCCATGCCGGTGGTGCAACCGGCGGAGCTGTGGCAGGAATCCGGGCGCTGGCAGGCCTACGGGCCCGAACTGCTGCGGTTCAAGGACAGGCACGACCGCGACTTTGTCATACAGCCTACGTCGGAAGAGGTCATGACCGACATCGCGCGCAATGAACTAAAGAGCTACCGCCAGTTGCCGGTTCATTTTTACCAGATACAGACAAAATTCCGCGACGAGCGCCGGCCGCGTTTTGGCGTCATGCGCGGACGCGAGTTCGTCATGAAAGACGGCTACTCCTTCCACGCGAGTTACGAGGACATGCAGCGCGAGTACCGCATCATGTACGACGCCTACAGCCGTATCTTTACGCGGCTCGGCTTGTCATTTCGCGCCGTGGCCGCCGACACCGGCTCCATTGGCGGGACCGGTTCGCATGAGTTCCATGTCCTCGCCGACGCCGGCGAGGACGCGATCGCGTTCTGCCCGGACTCGGATTACGCCGCAAACGTCGAACTGGCCGAGGCTGTCGCCCCTTCCGCCTCGCGCGCGGCCGCCTCCGGACCAATGTCCAAAGTACCAACGCCTGGCAAAAAGACCTGCGAGGACGTCACGGCAATGCTGAATATTCCGCTCACGCGCTCGGTCAAGGCGATCGCCCTGGTGCGGGAGCCCGCAGCGGACACACCCGCCGAACCGACGCAGTTCCATCTTTTGCTGCTGCGCGGCGATCACAGCCTGAATGAAATAAAGTCTTCAAAAATCCCGGGCCTGGGGTCTTTCCGCTTTGCCAGTGAAGCCGAAATTCTCGCCCACCTCGGATGCGAGCCCGGCTACATCGGCCCGGTTGGCGCCGGTGCGTCGGTCAGGGTGATCGCCGACCGCACCGTTGCCGCAATGAGCGATTTCGTCTGCGGCGCCAACGAAGCGGGCTACCACCTCACCAGCGTAAACTGGGGCCGCGACCTGCCGGAACCGGCGCTCGTGGCCGATATCCGCAATGTTGTTCAAGGAGACGCCTCCCCGGACGGCAAAGGCACGCTCGATCTGTGCCGCGGCATTGAGGTTGGCCATATCTTTCAGCTTCGCAGCAAGTATTCCGACGCGCTAAAATGCACTTTTCTTGACGCCACGGGCAAACAGCGCGCCATGGAAATGGGCACCTACGGCATCGGCATCACGCGCATCGTCGGCGCGGCGATCGAACAGGGCCATGACGAGCGCGGCATCATCTTCCCCGATTCGATCGCGCCCTTCAGTGTGGCGATTGTTCCCATCGGCTATAAAAAGAGCGCAGCGGTGCGCGAGGCCTGCGACAAGCTGCATGACGCGCTGACCGCCGCCCGTCGCGAGGTTCTGCTCGATGATCGCGACGAGCGGCCCGGAGTGATGTTCGCCGACATGGAACTCATCGGCATCCCCCACCGCATCACCATCGGGGAGCGCGGCCTGAAGGAAGGCAAGCTTGAATATCAGCATCGCACAGACCGCGCCGCCACGGCGATGACTGCGGACGAGGTCCTCGCCAGGTTGCGTCCCGACTGATATGCAGCGCCTGCTTGTCGCCCTCGGCCTCGCCCTCGCCCTCGCCGGGCTGCCCGCAACGGCGATCGGCGGCGCGCAGCAATACGAGCCGCTGGCCGCAAGCGTGAGGGCAGCCATGTCAGCCGACATCGCCGACCGCGCCCCGGCCTCGCTGCAGTTTGAGAACTCGGAGGACGGGCGCAAATGGATGGCGGAAATGTCGGTGCGCCTGTTGCGCAGGATTCCGGACCGCAAGACGCGCGTGGATTTTTTATCGGCGCTGCACTACGAGGCAAGGCGCGCCGGGCTTGACCCCCAAATGGTGCTCGGCCTGATCCAGGTCGAGAGCGGCTTCAAGAAATACGCCGTCTCCAGCGCAGGCGCGCGCGGCCTAATGCAGGTGATGCCGTTCTGGGTCAACCTCATCGGCCAGAAAAACCACAACTTGTTTAACCTGCGCATGAACCTTCGATATGGCTGCGTCATCCTGCGCCATTATCTGGACATCGAAAAAGGCGACTACTACCGCGCCCTTGGCCGCTACAACGGCAGTCTTGGCAAGCCGGAGTATCCTAATGCGGTCCATGCCGTATGGAAGACCAATTGGGGTTACGACGGCAAGCTGAGCTGAACGGCTTGTTCTTCAGACATTGAAGATGCCGGCGATGGTGGACTGAATGGCTTCGGCCGCCGCCCTCGGGTCCGCAGCCTGGCGGATGGGGCGCCCCACCACGATGTAATCCGCGCCGTTGGCAAAGGCCTGCGCTACATCGACGGTGCGCTTCTGGTCATCGGCGGGCCGGTTTTCAACCGGGCGTATCCCCGGGGTAACCACCAGCAGGCGCTCGCCAAGTTCGCGCTTCAGCGCAGGCGCCTCAAGACCCGAAGAAATCACGCCGTCGCAGCCCGCTTCCAGGCAACGCCGCGCCCGGGACAGCACCAGTTGCTGCACATCGCAGGCAAAACCGAAGTCATCCAGATCGCCGCGATCAAGGCTGGTGAGTACCGTCACCGCCAGAATCTTCACTTCACCCTTCTCTGCGCCGGCGGCTTCCATCATGGCTTGATTGCCGTGAACTGTCGCAAAACTGACACCCCGGTGTCGTAATCCCCGCACTGCGGAGCGAACCGTTTCGGGTACATCAAAGAATTTCAAATCGACAAAAACCTTCTTTTTGCGTGCCACCAGCCAGTCGATAAACTCGAAATACCCGCCGGCCATGAATAGCTCCAAGCCGACTTTGTAGAAATCGACGGCATCGCCCAAGCTCTCGACAAACGCACGCGCCTCCTCTGTGTGAGGCAGGTCCAGGGCGCAAATCAGCCGCTCGCGACAGGGAATGGGCTTGCTCGATAGCAGTACTTCCGACATCAAAAAAATCCTCAGGACAGCGTCATGAAAACCGGCTAGACACCGATCGGTTTCGCAACCAAAGTAAAAAAATAACACTATGAATACAAACGTTTTTTTAAAAACAGGAACTATGTCACAGTCATAACTACGCTTTGGCACAGGAGTTGCACAGGATTGAGGACAGACCCACTCATCACCCCCAACCTGATCCATTTTAGCCGAACATGCCGCCGCTCCTAACGCCCTCCTCCCCCATCCGTGCTTCCGCCCGGCGCTTCGCGCTGTCGGTGGCCGAGATGCAGGACTGGCTGGCATCACTGCCGCTGCACAACGCCCCGGAAGCCGCGCGCTGCATCACCGAGCAGGTGGCGGCCCTCAACCGCAGCCGCACGGCATTGCGAGAACGGCTCGTGCTTACCGCGTTACTGCGCGATTGCACGGAACAATTGCTGCCTGAACTGGACTCCCTGGTGGCCGGCGTTCAAGTCCCTTTGCAAGCCAGGCCGCGTGCGGTGGCGCGCCTGATTGATGAGCTGCTGCGTGAATTTGCCTGCGCTTACAAACTTGCCTTATCCGAACTGCCGGAGCGCTGGTTTAACTTCGGTCTCGCACGGCGGCTTCACCTGCCGCTCACGCGCGCGCTGCAAATGCTGGCGCGCAGAATGGTCCTCGCCCACCGCATCTATGCGCCGCCGCCGCCTGCGGTGTGGCTGGAAATGCACGAACTTTTCAGCATGGCACGCCATCACCGCATCGAAAAGCTCAGCCTTTCCGGGGCCAATGACAGTCCGCTTGCAGTGTATCGCGAAGCCCTCGCGCTGAGCTTTGCCAGCCCGCCCAAGTTGATGCAGGGAGAACTGGATCTGATCCTCGATTTCCTGGCGCTTAACGGCGACCTGGCCGTGTTTATCGACACCGTTCCACAGGACCCTGTTGACGGGCTGTTTGTCGTGCAACAGGGTAGGGACGCCCCAGGCGTCCCCTGGGGCAAGCGCGCTGCGCGCAGCGAAGGCACGGCGCTCGGACCGGATGAACTTGTGCTGAACACCTCCCGCCTTGCTGATCGCGCAATGCAACTGGCAGAACTTGCACCGGCCGCGCCGGAGCAGTTCAATAGCAGGCCCCCTTCCCCGGAATTGCTGCGCCGCCTGGTGCGGCACTGGACGGCCTGCGCCAGCCGCCAGTACAGCCGCCTTCGCCGCCATGCCCGGGTCGACCTGTGCGTGGGTCTGCACGGCGTCTGGCGGTTTTTACGCCAATCAGACGACGGCGCGAACGTGCAGACCAGCGAGTGGATGGTGAAGAACGAGAGCCCCGGGGGCTTCGCACTGATGCATGTCAGCGGCCCCATCGAGTCGGTCAAGGTGGGCGAGGTGCTGGGCTTGCGCAGCCGCGACAGCGACCGCGTGCATATTTGCGTCGTGCGCTGGGTGCTGTCGGACAGTCCTGAGCACGTCGAGCTCGGCCTAGAGGAACTATCGCCCAACGCGAAGCCGGTTTCGATCGCGCGGCTCGCGACATCGGGCGGCATCGCAAGCAGCATCGAACCCGGACTTTTGCTGCCCGAAATACCGGCGCTCAATCGGGCTGCGACCATCCTCACCATGCCCGGCAGACTCGATTCGAGCATTGAATTTCACCTCGGCGAGCCCGCGCAGCGTGTGCGCACGACGCAACTCGTCGAACAGACCCATTCGCTTGAACTCTTCCACTTCAGTCCGGTGAATCCGGTTAACTGAGTGTGCAGAGTGGTCACAGGGTGGTCAGCGTTCCGCCTGAGTCAGGCTCCGTCCTGCAACAAGCGTTTCAAGGGCACATCAAGCGCACCCGCCACGCCGGCCTCAAGGCGATCGGAAATTTCGGCCAACAGCGCGGCTTGTGCGCCCGCCCCATCAGACTCCGTGTCCTGAAAACCGGTCATCCTGAGCGCGAGCAGCACGTCGGGCTGATAGACAAACTCGCGGTACACCTGCGCCACGGTCAGTCGCTCCGGGTCACAAGCCAATGTCCAGCGATCGCCGGAGGAAGCGAGTACCCATCCGGCGGCTGCCAGCCGCTCCAGCAGCGCCTCGCATTCATCTCGCGGCAATGCCGCGAACGCCGAGAGTTCCGCCACCGAAAAAATCCTCGCCCGCTGCTGTGCCTGCATCAACGCGCGCAATACCGCCAGTGCATCGGCGAACAGCACCCCCGCCTGCCGCCTCCCCCCGGGGCGCAGGTAGGCGTAGTCAGGAAGCGCCGCAACAATGACCGCACCGAGCACCACCACCAGCCAAGAGAGATAAATCCACAACAGGAAAATCGGGATGCTGGCAAACGCACCGTAAACCATGGCATAGGTGGGTACCGTGGTGATATAAATCGCGAACCCGCGCTTCATCAACTCAAACAGCAAACCTGCGGCGATACCGCCAATCATGGCGTCACGCAGACGCAGTTGACGGTTGGGCACAATGAAGTACAGCAGGGAAAACGCCCCTATGGTCAGCGCCATCGGAACGGCACGCAACAGGATTTCGGCGGCAAAGGGTATCTGGCGCGCAATTCCCAGCGAGATGCTCACCAGGTAGGAGGTGATCGACAGACTGGCGCCGATCAGGATGGGGCCGAGCGTCAGCCCGCCCCAGTAGAGGACGATGCGCTGCGCCAGCGGCCGCGGCCGGGCCACCCGCCAGATCGAATTGAACGCACGTTCAATCATGAACATCAACATGAAGGCCGTGACACCCAGGAACACGGTGCCAAAGGCCGTAAGCCGGCCGGCGCGATCACTGAACTGCTCGACATAGCGCGAAATAACCTTGCCGCCCACTTCCGGCAGCAGGTTCTGCATTACGAAGGACTGCACATGGTCGGCAAGGCTTGCGAATGCTGGGTACGCGGAAATTAGCGTAAGTGCGATCGTGACCAGCGGCACCAGCGAAAGCAGCGTCGTGAAGGTCAGGCTTGATGCGAGCTGCAGGCTCTTGTCTTCATTAAAGCGCCGCAACACGTGGCGGGCGAAGCGCGTCAGCAGCTGGAGTTGATTTCGCACGTATCGGGTCGGCACAGTCTGGGCGGCAAAGGCGAGACCGTATAATAGCAGTGCGACCAAACCGCTTTTTCACGCCGACAACCCCGCCCGGAAGCAATGTGCCATGTCAGACATACTTGTCCTTTACTACAGCCATCACGGCGCCGTGCGCGAAATGGCGCAGCACATCGCGCGCGGGATCGAGGAGGTCGTTGGCGCCTCCGCCCGCCTGAGGACGGTGCCCAAAGTCTCCGCACTCAGTGAAACCGTTGCACCAGCCGTTCCAGATGAAGGCGCGCCCTATTGCACCATGCGTGACCTCGATGAATGCATCGGCCTTGCGCTCGGCAGTCCGACGCGCTTTGGTAACATGGCCGCACCGATGAAGTACTTCTGGGATGGTACCGCCGCGGAATGGATCAAAGGCGCCCTGGCAGGCAAGCCGGCCGCGGTTTTCACCTCAACCGGTTCAATGCACGGCGGGCAGGAAAGCACGCTGCTGTCGATGATGCTGCCGCTCTTGCATCACGGCATGATCATCGTCGGACTGCCTTACACCGAGCCCGACCTCATGGTCACGCAATCGGGGGGAAGCCCGTACGGCGCGAGCCACCTCGCCGGAACTACGGGTGAGCGCGCAGTCGATGCGACCGAGAGAAAACTTTGCGTCGCACTGGGAAGGCGGCTGGCGCAAGTGGCATTGCGGCAGGCGCGCGAATGAGTGGCGGCAGCAGGGCAAGGATCGCTGCGATAGCGCACCTCGGGGCCTGCGGCAGCCTCGTTACGCTGATTTTTCTGTGCCTCGCGTGGGAATTGTGGCTTGCGCCGCTGCGCCCGGGCGGTTCATGGCTGGTGCTCAAGATCCTGCCGCTGCTTGCCGCGATGATGGGGGTGTTGCGCGGCAGGCGTTACACCATGCAATGGGCGTCGATGATGATCCTCGCCTATTTCACCGAGGGCACCGTCCGCGCGTGGTCCGAGGCGGGCCCTGCGCGCGGTCTGGCGCTCGCCGAAATACTGCTGTCTCTGGTATTTTTCGCATCGGCATTGGGCTTTGCAAAGTCCACGCAGCAGGGCGGGCAGAAAGCTAGCCGATAACGCCGCAGAAATTGCGGGCATCGGCTGGAAACGCCCGCCAGGCGGGCGTTTCCAGCCGATTATGCTGAAGCGCGGACAGCCCGCTAGACGGATTCAGATGTCTGCGGATTGACGCGCTCGGCCTTGCTGGCGATCTTGTTCAGCGCCGAGATATACGCCTTCGCCGATGCCACCACGATGTCGGTATCGGCGCCGACACCGTTGACAATGCGCCCGGCGCGGGACAAACGCACCGTGACCTCGCCCTGCGATTCGGTGCCCTGCGTGACGGCATTGACCGAGTAGAGCAGCAATTCGGCTCCGCTTTTGGCCAGCGATTCGATCGCCTTGAACACGGCATCCACCGGCCCGTCGCCTTCGGAGGCTGCGCGCCGCTCGGCACCGCCCTCGCTGACAACAATACTCGCGTGCGGACGCTCGCCCATACCGCTGGCCTGCGTCATGTGCACCAGCTTCCAGTGCTCGTTCTCGTTTGTCACCGACTCATCCGAGACCAGGGCTTGGATATCCTCGTCAAAGATGTCGGTTTTTTTGTCGGCAAGCTCCTTGAAACGCTGGAATGCCGCGTTGACAGACTCCTCCGACTCGAGATCGATACCGAGTTCCTTCAACCGCTGTTTGAACGCGCTGCGCCCGGACAACTTGCCAAGCACGATCTTGTTGGCGTTCCAGCCCACATCCTCCGCGGTCATGATCTCGTAGGTGTTGCGCGCCTTCAGCACCCCGTCCTGGTGTATGCCCGAGGCGTGGGCGAAGGCATTGGCGCCGACCACGGCCTTGTTGGGCTGCACGACAAACCCGGTGATGCCGGACACCAAACGCGATGCCGGAACGATTTGCGTGGTATCAATGCGTGTTTCGAGGCCGAAAAAATCCCTGCGCGTCCTGAGCGCCATCACAACCTCCTCAAGCGCGGTATTGCCGGCGCGCTCACCGAGGCCGTTGATGGTGCACTCGATCTGGCGTGCGCCGCCTATGGTCACACCGGCAAGAGAATTGGCAACGCCCATGCCAAGGTCGTTATGGCAGTGCACCGACCATATGGCCTTAGCGGAGTTGGGAATGCGCTCGCGCAGGCTGCGCACGAACTCGCCAAACTGCTCGGGTACGGCATAACCCACGGTGTCGGGCACATTGATGGTGGTGGCACCCTCGGCAATCACGGCCTCAAGGACACGGCACAAAAAATCCGGATCGGAGCGGCTGGCATCCTCGGGCGAAAATTCGATGTCGCCACAATGATTGCGGGCAAAGCGCACTGCAAGCTTCGCCTGCTCAAATACCTGATCCGGTGTCATGCGCAGCTTTTTTTCCATATGCAGTGCGCTGGTCGCAAGAAAAGTGTGGATACGCCAGGACCTGGCATCCTTGAGCGCCTCGATTCCACGGCTGATGTCGCGGTCGTTGGCACGGCACAGACCGGCGACGGTCGAGTCCTTGATCACCGCGGCGATGGCCTTGACCGCATCGAAATCACCGTTTGAGGCGGCCGGGAACCCCGCCTCGATCACATCCACGCGCAGGCGTTCGAGTTGCTTGGCGATGCGCAGCTTTTCCTCGCGCGTCATCGATGCGCCGGGACTTTGCTCGCCATCGCGCAAGGTGGTGTCGAATATGATCAATCGTTCGGTAGTGGTCATGCCGCTCTCCTGTCGTGCTCCATGGAATGGATGAGGGTGTTTCGCAGCGCTTTCGCTCTGCGAACCGGGGTACTGCCAAATTGGGGGGTGGGTTATGTGCGCGCGGGGCGCAGCAGCAGGCCAGCCAGGGCAAAACCCGGCAGGCGGCTGTTTTTGAAGGTCAGCGAGTTGTGAGCGCTAATCATGACAAAGAATATAACGGGTTTCCCGTGACCTTGCAACCCGCCCGGGGGCAATGCTCAGAACAACTGGCGCGCGCCCCCTTTTTTGCGCGTCACCCACAACACATAGCCTGACATCAAGTAGGCGATGAACAACAAGAACAGCACCAGCGGCGGCTTGCTTGACACCAGTACCAGCGCAACGACGATGAGCAACACCCCCCAGAAAGGAACGCTGCGGCGGAAGTTAAGGTCCTTGAAGCTGTAGAAGGGCAGGTTGGTGACCATGGTAACGCCGGCGAAAAAGGTGATGACGCATGCAATCCAGCGCAGTACATCGGCGCGCGCGATGCCAAAATCATCACTGACCCAGATGAAACCGGCGACCACCGCTGCGGCCGCCGGACTGGGCAGGCCCTGGAACCAGCGCTTGTCCACGATGTCGATGTTGGTGTTGAAGCGCGCAAGGCGCAAGGCTGCGCACGCGCAGTAAACAAACGCCGCTATCCAGCCGGCGCGGCCGAGGTCCTTCAACGCCCACTCGTACATTACCAGCGCCGGCGCCGCGCCGAATGAAACCATGTCAGACAGCGAGTCGTATTCGGCTCCGAACTCGCTTTGCGTTCGCGTCATGCGGGCGACACGCCCGTCCAGCCCGTCCAGCACCATGGCCACAAAAATCGCAACCGCGGCCTGGTCGAATCGCTGGTTCATAGCCTGCACAATTGCGTAGAATCCCGCGAACAGCGCCGCAGTCGTGAACAGATTTGGCAACAGGTAGATGCCGCGCCGGCGGAACTCGGCGTTGATCAGAGGACGGCGTGACTTGCGCTCGATCATGTCAGGGAAGAATCGCAAGCACGGTACTGGACGCGCTGACCTTGTCACCAAGCGCCGCCTTCACCACTGCGCCGGGCGGCAGGTAAACATCGACGCGCGAACCGAACCGGATGAAACCGTAGCGCTGGCCTCTAGACAGTACATCGCCAGCCTTGACGTAACAAAGAATCCGACGGGCGACCAGTCCGGCAACCTGCACGCAGGTCACATCCAGTCCGGAGGAAGTTTTCAGCCACATCGCATTGCGCTCGTTCTCGAGCGAGGCCTTGTCCAGCGCTGCATTGAGAAATGATCCCGCGTGGTACCAGACCTGCTTGATCTCGCCATCCACCGGCGCGCGGTTCGAGTGGACGTTGAACACATTCATGAATACGCTGACCTTTATGGCCGGGCGCCTGAGGTAGGGATCCTCGGCATTCTCGACGACGACGATCCGACCGTCAGCCGGGGATACCACCGTCTTCGCGTCACCGGCGATCTCGCGTTCCGGGTCGCGGAAAAACTGCAGCACGAACAGCGCGGCAATCCACAAGGGCAGGGACCACCAGCCGGCAAACCACGCGACACCGGCGGCAGCGGCGACGGCAATACCCAGAAAGGGCCACCCTTCGCGCGCGATAATTGGATGCGGATAGCGTGAACTCATTGCTTCTTCTCTTCCTCGTCTTTGGTTCTTTCCGCCGCCCTGCCCAGGGCATCACCGACACCGGCGGCCGCTTTGTCCACCGCCTGCTTCGGCGCATTGCCAGCCTCCTTCGCCACTTTCGATTCGGGCACCTTGTCGCAGGCGGCAATCAATGCAACTGCAAAGAAGGCCAAAAGGCATTTATGCAAGGAACTCACCAAGACACACCGCCTGTAAAGTAAAACGGGCACGTCGCCGTGCCCGGATTATGCCTCAGGCGCGAGGCACGCCTCGCACCACCCGACGCTCCGCGCGCCCGCCTGCAGGGCGCAGGCGGTTGATGCCGGCGAACCGAACCGCATCGCCCCAGGTCAGTTGCGCGACTGGTCAACCAGCTTGTTTTTCTTGATCCAGGGCATCATCGAGCGCAGTTTCTCGCCGACAACCTCGATCGAGTGCTCGGATGTGATGCGACGGCGCGACAAAAGCGTCGGCGCACCGGCGCGGTTTTCCAGAATGAAGCTCTTCGCGTACTCGCCGGTCTGGATGTCCTTGAGCACTTCGCGCATGATCTTCTTCGTCTCTTCCGTGACGATCCGCGGTCCGGTGACATACTCGCCGTACTCGGCGTTATTGGAGATGGAGTAGTTCATGTTGGCAATGCCGCCCTCGTAAATCAGGTCGACGATGAGCTTGAGCTCGTGCAGGCATTCGAAATACGCCATCTCCGGTGCATATCCGGCCTCGACCAGGGTTTCATAACCGGCCTTGATCAGCTCGACAGTGCCGCCGCACAGCACCGCCTGCTCGCCGAACAGGTCCGTTTCGGTCTCTTCGCGGAAATTGGTTTCGATGACGCCGGCACGCGCGCCACCTATCGCGGCGGCGTAGGACAGCGCGAGGTCACGCGCCTTCTTGGAGGGGTTCTGATGAACGGCAATCAGCATCGGCACGCCGCCGCCCTGGGCGTAGGTCGAGCGGACGGTGTGGCCGGGCGCCTTGGGCGCCACCATCACGACGTCAAGGTCGACACGCGGCTGCACCTGGCCGTAATGCACGTTGAAACCGTGCGCGAAAGCGAGCGTCGCGCCCTTCTTGATGTTCGGCTCGACCTCGGCCTTGTAGGTCGCGGCAATGCTCTCGTCGGGCATCAGCATCATCACAAACTCGGCGCCTTTGACGGCATCGCCGACCTCGGCAACCTTGAGACCGGCTTTCTTGGCCTTGTCCCACGAAGCGCCGCCCTTGCGCAAGCCGACAGTAACCTTCACGCCAGAGTCGTGCAGGTTGAGCGAGTGGGCATGCCCTTGCGATCCGTAACCAACGATGGTGACTTTTTTGCCCTTGATGAGCGACAGGTCGGCGTCTTTGTCGTAATAAACTTTCATGGTTTCCTCTCTTTTAAATCGATGGGATCTGGGGACAGGTCGCCGCTCGCCGGTGGCCGCCGCGGGGCGGCCACCGGCGAAACACGCCGGCCCCCGGTATTCAAACTTTCAGTGTTCTTTCGCCGCGCGCAATACCGGATGCGCCGGTACGCACGGTTTCCAGGATTGCGCTGCGGTCCAGCGCCTGCAAAAACGCATCCAGCTTCTCGCCCGTACCGGTCAACTCCATGGTGTAAGTCGAATCGGTCACATCGAGAATACGACCCCTGAAAATATCCGCCATGCGCTTTAATTCCTCGCGATCCTTGCCAACGGCGCGAACCTTGATCAGCATCAGCTCGCGCTCGATGTGCGGCGCCTCGGCTAGATCGGACAGCTTCACCACCTCGACCAGCTTGTTCAACTGCTTGGTGATCTGCTCGATTACATCATCCGAACCTACGGTGACGATGGTCATGCGCGACAGAGACGGATCCTCGGTGGGCGCCACGGTCAGCGACTCAATGTTGTAACCGCGCGCCGAAAAAAGCCCTGATACACGGGACAGCGCGCCCGCTTCGTTTTCAAGCAGAATGGAGATGATATGTCGCATGAGATGGACGGTGGTGTGACAGAGGGTTTCTAGGCGCGCCGGGAATATCCGGCGCGCAGGGTTGCTCAATTTGGGGACGCGTCAGAGTTCTTCCGCGAGGATCATCTCCGAAATCCCCTTGCCGCCGGGAACCATGGGGAACACGTTTTCCTTTTGGTCGGTGATGAAGTCCATGAACACCAGGTCGTCCGTGCGCGCAAGCGCTTCCTTTAGCGCGGGTTCGATGTCGGAGGGTTTTTCGATCTTCATGCCCACGTGGCCGTAACTCTCGGCCAGTTTGACAAAATCCGGCAGCGCATTCATGTAGGACTCGGCGTAGCGGTTGCCGTGGAAAAACTCCTGCCACTGCCGCACCATGCCCATGTAACGGTTGTTGAGGTTGATGATTTTCACCGGCAGGTGATACTGCTTGCAGGTCGACAGTTCCTGGATGCACATCTGTATCGAGGCCTCGCCGGTGATGCAGGCTACGGTCGCACCGGGATTGGCGAGGATCGCCCCCATCGCAAAAGGCAGGCCGACACCCATGGTGCCGAGGCCGCCTGAATTGATCCAGCGACGCGGTTTGTCAAATTTGTAGTACTGCGCCGCCCACATCTGGTGCTGGCCTACGTCCGAGGTGATGATCGCATCACCGCCCGTGAGTTCATACAGCTTCTCGATCACAGCCTGGGGCTTGATGATCTCGCTGTTGCGGTTGTACTTGAGGCAGTCGCGGGCGCGCCATTTTTCGATCTGCTCCCACCAATCCTTAAGCGCGCGGGCATCCGGCTTGGCCTTCGTCGTGTGCAGTTGCTTGAGCATTTCCTCAAGCACATCCGGGACGCTGCCGACAATGGGCACGTCCACCTTGACGCGCTTGGAAATCGACGATGGATCGATGTCGATGTGGATGATTTTGCGCGGATTCTGCGCAAAGTGCTCCGGGTTGCCGATAACGCGGTCGTCAAAGCGTGCGCCAATGGCAAGCAGCACATCGCAGTTGTGCATCGCCATGTTGGCTTCGTAAGTGCCGTGCATGCCCAGCATGCCGAGGGACTGGCGGTCGGTGGCGGGGTATCCACCGAGGCCCATCAGCGTGTTCGTGCAGGGGAAACCGAGGTGCCTCACAAATTCGGTGAGCTGGGGCGCAGCATCCGAGAGGATGACGCCGCCGCCGGCGTAAATCATCGGCCGCTCGGCCTCAAGCAGCAACTGCACCGCCTTCTTGATCTGGTCCGGATGGCCCTTGGTGACCGGATTGTAGGAGCGCATGGTCACCGTTTCGGGGTACTCGAAGCGTGCCTTGGCGACAGTGATGTCCTTGGGGATGTCAACCAGAACCGGCCCGGGGCGTCCGCTGCTGGCAAGATAAAACGCCTTTTTCATCGTCGCTGCGATGTCCTTGACATCCTTGACGAGGAAGTTGTGCTTTACGCACGGACGGGTGATCCCGACGGTATCCACCTCTTGGAATGCGTCCTCGCCGATCGCACGCGTCGGCACCTGCCCGCTGATGATGACCATCGGGATGGAATCCAGATGCGCGGTGGCGATGCCGGTCACCGCGTTGGTCAGTCCGGGACCCGAGGTAACGAGGCAGACCCCGACCTTCTTGCTGGAGCGTGCATACCCGTCGGCCGCGTGAGCCGCGCCCTGCTCGTGGCGCACCAACACGTGCTTGACCTTGTCCTGCTTGAAAATCTCGTCATACAGGTACAGCACCGCTCCGCCGGGATAGCCGAAAATGAATTCGACCTTTTCCTCCTGCAGGCATTTGATGACGATCTCAGCGCCGGTAAATTCCAATGTTGGTCCGCGGTCCATGCTGGGGCACCCTGTGCTCGTTTGCGCGCAAATCTGGGCGATGTGCGACGCGGGGAAAACCCAGTACACTAAATCCTAAGGCTTGATTGGTCAAGTTTTTTTGCCCTAATTTGATGCGGGGACGATGCCGATTTGATACCATCCAGAGGATTGGCAAAACACCCGCCACGCACAGAAGATAAAAAGGGGGCCGACCCTGGCTTCACGCAAGGAACTGTCCGAATTTCTCGCCAGCGTAGAGCGACGCGCCTTCAAGCAGGCGGTATTCGCCGTTCGCGACCAGGAGCATGCCCTCGACATCGTGCAGGACTCGATGCTCAAGCTGGCCGAGAAATATGGTGCCAAGCCGGCGGCAGAGTGGCCGATGTTGTTTCAGCGCATCCTGCAGAACACGATCCGCGATTTCTACCGGCGGCAGAAGGTACGCTCGCTGTGGACCACGCTTTTCTCCTCGCTTTCCCCCAATCGCGACGATGAAGATTTTGATCCGCTTGAAACTCTTGAGGCCGCTGATGGCTCTAACTCGGCAAAGGGGCCGGGCGAAACATTGGAACAAGCCCAAGTCCTTGAAATTATTGAAAACCAGATCCGTGAGCTGCCGCCACGTCAACGCGAAGCCTTTCTGCTGCGTTATTGGGAGGAACTGGACGTTGCCGAAACGGCCGCCGCAATGGGTTGCTCCGGGGGAAGCGTGAAAACGCATTGCTCTCGCGCCACCCATGCACTTGCCATGGCGTTACGCGCAAAAGGAATCGAATTATGAATGACGATATTGATTTTCCCAATAAAATCAGAAAGCTGCTTAACGGCAGCCTCGACATCAATGCCGGGCAGGCAGAGCGCTTACGCGCTGCGCGTGAGCGCGCCCTTTTGCTGCAGCGCACCTCGCAACCCGCCTTGGTAATGGTGTTTTCCGACCGCCTGGTGGCGGCAATGGGCGGCGGGCGCGGATTCGTATCCCAAATGGCGGTAACGATCTTGTTCCTCGCCTTCGGCGCGGTCGGGATCAGCTATTGGAATGTCAATCAGCAGGCTGCCGACATCGAAGAAATCGATGCCGCATTGCTGACCAGCGAATTGCCTATCGACGCCTATCTGGACAAGGGTTTTGACGCATGGTTAAAGCGCTCCTCGCCTTAGCGCTGGGCACGCTGTGCCTGTGCGCGTCCCTCGCATTCGCCGCCACCGCCGAGAAAAAACAGCCGGCCTGGTCCGAACTCAATAGCGAGCAAAAACAGGTGCTCGCTCCGCTTGAGAGCGATTGGGACCAAATGGAACCCCAACGCCAGAAAAAGTGGCTGGGCATCGCAAAGCGTTATCCCAAGATGAAACCCGACGGGCAGCAGCGCGTGCAAAACCAGATGCGCGCCTGGGCCACACTCACCTCCGACGAGCGCCGTGCCGCACGCGAGCGGTATAAAAAACTTTCCAAGCTGCCGCCGGAGCAAAAGCAGGCGGTCAAGAACAAGTGGCAGGAATACCAGAAGCTGCCCGACGAACAGAAAAAACGTCTTTCGGCCGGCGTCAAAGCCAATCCGGCCAATCCGGCCGCTCCTGCCGCCTCTGCCGCCCCGGCGAAGCCCGCCGCGCCCGAGGCGGGTACCGGTCCGGTCGCCGCGCCGGCCACAGCGCCGGCCACACGCTGACCTGATTCGCACTTGATCGCCGGCGCACCATCGGCCACGCCGACGATTTCGCGGCGCCTTGGGTCGCTGCTCTATGAATCGCTGCTGGTTGCAGCCGTACTGCTGGCAACCGCGGTCAGTTTCTATATCGCCGCCCCCGGATTAATCGACGGATTCATGCGCCTGCTGCTGCAGGTTTACCTCGGCGCGGTGCTGGCAGTCTACTTCCTGTGGTGCTGGTGTCGCAGCGGCCAGACCCTGCCGATGAAAACCTGGGGCATCCGGCTGGTGGACCAGCGCGAAAAACCACCGACACCTGCGCGCGCGCTGGCCCGTTTCGGGCTTGCCACGCTGACCCTGGGCGCGAGTTGCGCCGGACTCGCTGTGGCATGGAAAAGGCCGCAGGAGGCGCTCGGCTGGGCCCTCCTCGTGCCGGGCTTGTTCAGCGTCGCCTGGGCGCTTGTCGACCGCGACCGACAGTTCCTGCATGACCGGCTGGCCGGAACACGCATGGTACGCGCCACGCCCCCGGGCGCAGCGCCTGCAGCCAGAGCGCCCTGAGCACACCCCCACCCGCACGGCGCCTAGCGGCGCTCGACCCACCACATCATGATCAGCGCGGCCGACAGGAACACCAGACTGGGCAGGATCGCGCTGGTGAGCGGTGACCAGCTTTGCAGCAGGCCCAGATGCGAGAACAGGCTGTTGAGCATATGAAACAGGATGCCCAGCATGATGCCGGAAAAAATCTTCACGCCGACGCCTCCAGCACGCACATGCACATACGCAAAGGGCAGCGCCAGCGCCATCATCACCAGCGCCGCGAACGGATAGACGAGCTTCTTCCACAGCGCAATCTCGAATCGTTCGGTCTTCTGGTTGTTCGCGTCGAGGTGCCGGGTGTACTGATATAGATTCCAGGCCGACATGCGCTCGGGCTGGACGATCAGAACCGACAGCATCTCCGGTGTGAGCACGGAGGTCCACAACATGTCCGGCATTTTTTCCAGCGAAATCCTGTCGGCCTCAAAGTGTGTGCGCACCACCCCGGTCAGCCGCCAGACGTTGTTCGACTGGTAATCGCCGCGGGAGGCCTCGCTGATGGTGCGCAGGCGGAACTCCTTGTCAAAATCGTAGACCTTGATGCTCTTGATGGTCGAATCGGGCAGCACTTCGCGGACATTGACAAAGCGCAACTCCTCCTTGACCCACAGGCCGGTGCGCAGCGCCTGCGCCATGGACGAACTCAGGGCGGTCAGGCGCACCTGCTGTGCCGCTTTTTCCGAGAAGGGAGCGACCAGTTCGCCGAAAGCGTAGGTGATGACGACGAACACCACGCCGATGCGCGCCAGCACCGCCGCTGCACGCACCGGCGACAGGCCGGACACCCGCATCACGGTAAATTCGGAATTGGAAGCCAGGTGGGAAAGTGAATAGAGCGTGCCGATGAGCACCGCGATGGGCGCCAGCTCATACACGTGGCTGGGCACGGTCAGCAGTACGAACAACAGGATATGCGGCAGTCGATAGTCACCCTTGCCAAGGTCGCCAAGTTCGTTGATCAGGTCAAAAAAGGCGAACAGCGCGAGAAACCCGATAAACACAAATGCCGTGGAAACGTACACCTCGCGCGCGAGGTAACGCCGCAGAATCATCATCGACGCCACCGGAACACCGAACCCAGACTCATGCGCCACCAGAACAGCAGCACCAGCACGAGCAACATCAGCGCATGCACCAGCCACCACGCCACACCGAAACTCGCCTTGCCCTGCGCCACCCAGGCCTGTGTGACGCTCACCAGGTTGCTGTAGACCATGTAGGTAAGCAGTGCGAATACAAGATTCACCGAGCGGCTGGCGCGCGGGTTGACAAAGGACAGCGGAATCGCCAGCAATGCGAGGTTGAGCGCAGCAAGCGGCAAGCCGATGCGCCACAGCAATTCGGCCAGGTTGCCGCTGTACGGATTGTTCAGCAGCGCCCAGGTCGACAAGGCCTTGGTCGAGACCACCTGCTCGGTCGCCTCTTTGGTCTCGACGCGCGTGGCGTAGCGCTCGAAGTCCATGACCTTGTACTCCGTGGTACCCGCCTCACCGTCATAGCGGCGGCCGTTGAGCAGCACCACAAAACGGTCGCCGTTGGGCGCCGTCTCCTGGAAGCCGCGCCGGCTGACCATGAGGCCCTGGCTGCCGTGCAGCAACGTGGATATGAACACGTTCCTGACATTGCTCGCGTCACCGGCGATGGCCTCGACAAAAAACACCTTGTCGCCGCTGGACGCTTCGCGGAACACACCCGGTGCGACACGCGACACCTCGTCGCGACTGTCCATCTGCTGCCGGTAGATCTCGCTCTTGTTGGCCGCCCAAGGCGATAAAAAGAGCGACAGGCCGGCGATCAGAAACACCAGCGGCGCGGCAAACACCAGCACCGGCCGTATCCAGGCGGTGAGCCCGAGGCCGGCGCTGAACCACACCACCATCTCCGAGTCGCGGTAGCTGCGCGTCAGGGTCATCAGCACCGAAATGAACAGCGTCAGCGACAACAGCACCGGCAGGTAGTTGAGCGCGGAGAAACCCAGCAGCGCGAGCACCGCCTCCGACAGGACCTTGCCGTTGGCAGCCTGACCCAGCAGCCGGATGAGCTGGGTGGTCAGCGTGATGGCGAACAGCGTGGCAAATACGGCGATCGCAAGATTGCCGAATTCACGCAGCAACGCGCGCTGGAAAATCGAGTTCAAGCGGGCCTGACGGGAACTTGCCGCAGTGTTTTGACTTGCTCCGCGCAAAGCGTGGATAATCGGCTTTGCTTGACGGGAAGCACTTGGAACGCACGCACATCGAACGGAAAAAACATCATGGAATTTAGCACAAAAGTCGCGGCACCGGAGACCCTCGCCACCCCTTGCATCGTCGTCGGCGTCTATGCGTCGGGACGCCTGTCCGCAGCCGCGCAGGCCATCGACAAGGCCGGCAAGGGCGTACTGCGCGAGCTCGGCCTGAAGGGCGACCTGCCGCTGCGCGCCGGGGCGACACGGATGCTTTACGCCCTGCCCGGTGTCGCTGCGCAGCGTGTGCTGCTGGTCGGCCTCGGCGAGGAAGAGCGCTTTGGCGTGCGTGAATACCTGGCATCGGCAAAAGCGGCGGTGATGGCGCTGGCTGAAACCGGCGCACAAAGCGGCGCGATCTGCTTTGCCGAACTGGCGCTCAAGCGGCGCGACACCGAATGGAAGGCACGTCACTTCATGCTCGCCGCCGGCGAGGCGACTTACCGCTTCGAACAGTTGAAGAGTGAAAAATCGCGGCCGCGCCCGCTCAACTCGCTGGCGTTTGTCTGCAAAAACAAAGCCGATGCTGCCGCCGTCGCCAAGGGCGCCGCCGAGGGCGAGGCGATTGCCGCCGGCGTGGCGCTGGCAAAAGACCTGGGCAACCTGCCTGGCAACATCTGCACGCCGACCTACCTGGCCGGCGAAGCCGCGCGCCTGGCGCGTGCCTGGAAGCTTGGCATCGAGGTGCTCGAGCAGCGCGACATGGAAAAACTCGGCATGGGCTCGCTGCTATCGGTCGCAAAGGGATCGCGCCAGCCGCCCAAGATGATCATCCTGCGCTACAACGGCGGCGGCAAAAAGGACAAGCCCATCGTGCTGGTGGGCAAGGGCATCACCTTCGACACCGGCGGCATTTCGCTCAAGCCCGGCGCGGAAATGGACGAGATGAAGTTCGACATGTGCGGCGCCGCGAGCGTGCTCGGCACCGTGCGCGCAGTCGCGCAGATGAAACTGCGCGCCAATGTCATCGGCGTCATCCCCACCTGCGAAAACATGCCCGATGGCGCGGCGTCCAAACCCGGTGACGTGGTCACCAGCCTGTCCGGCCAGACCATTGAGATCCTCAACACCGACGCAGAGGGCAGGCTGATCCTGTGCGACGCGCTGACCTATATTGAGCGCTTTGACCCCGCCGCAGTGGTCGATATCGCCACGCTCACCGGCGCCTGCGTAATCGCCCTCGGCCATGTCGCGAGCGGCCTGTACGCCAATGACGACGCCCTCGCGCGCGAACTCGCCAACGCCGGCGAGGCGTCCTGGGACCGCGCCTGGCACATGCCGCTGTGGGAGGACTACCAGGACCAGCT
>CAYLPI010000012.1:27257-41471 GCA_964385505.1 uncultured Bordetella sp. | reverse complement strand
CGGCGCGCGCGCCGTGATAGGCCATGTTGGGAATGGACGCACAGATCGCGATACCCGCCATACCGCGACGCGCGATGCGCTCGGTGTACATGCCGATGGCGCCGGTGTGCGTGGTGCCGCGCACCATCACCATGCCCATGCCCACGGCGGCGGCTTTGGCCAGCGCCACGTCCGCTGCCGCAATCATTGCAATCGCACCGGCCGCGCGGTCGGCGTCGAGCACCTGCACCGCCGGCGTATCGGTCACTGCGCGCAGGCCGGGCTTCGCGTTAATGATCCCGGTCTCGATGAATTCAACATAACGCGCCACCCGCGACACGCCATGGGTGTCAACACCGCGCAGGTTCGACCAGAGCAGCGACTGCGCCACAAGAGCCGCATGCGCCGCAGACATGCCGGCCCGCTCGAACACGCCGCCGACAAAGCCCTGCAGTACCGGTGCGGGGACGGTGATTTTCCGCGCCCTGCTCAGCGCAGCGCTCACTGGCGTTCGATCTTGCGCAGCTCGATCAGTTTTTGCCACTTGCGGAATTCCTGCTCGACATAGCGCTGCATTTCCTCGGGCGCACTCGAACGCGGCTCGCCGCCCAGTTCGATCAGCCGGTTGGCAACCTCCGGACTGTCCACGATCTTGCGCAGCTCGCGATTGAGCTGGGCGATGATGGGCTCGGGCGTGCCGGCCGGCGCGCCGATGCCGATGAAGGAACTGACCTCGTAACCGGGCAGCGTGTCGGCCATCACCGGCACATCGGGCAGGGCCCTCCAGCGCTTCTCGGAGGTCACCGCCAGTGCGCGCAGCTTGCCACTCCTGATGTAGGGCAGCGACAGCGTCGGTGCCTCGAACAGCACGTCGATGCGCCCGCCCAGCAACTCTGTCAGCCCGCCGCTGCCGCCGCGCGTCGGGATGTGCACGATCTCGGTGCCGGCCATGGCATTGAACAGTTCGGAAGACAGGTGGTGGATGGAGCCTACGCCCGAGGTGGTGTAGTTGAGCTTGCCCGGATTGGCCCTTGCGAATGCCACCAGGTCGGCGACGCTGCGAAACGGTGAATCGGCACCGACATTGACAAAAAACGGGTACGAGGTGACCAGCGACACCATTCTGATGTCGCGCATGGCGTCAAACTGCAGTTTCGTGCTCAGCGCCGCAAGCGCCGGGTAACCGCCGGTGACCTCGAGCAGCGTGTAGCCATCGGGCTTGGCCTTGGCGGCATAGGCCGAACCGATGCCGCCGCCGCCGCCCGCCTTGTTCTCGACGATCACCGCCACCCCCATGGCTTCGGACAGTTTTTGCGCCACCAGTCGCGCCATGATGTCGGCCGATCCGCCCGGCGGAAACGGACACACCAGCGTAATGGGCCGCGACGGATAGGCCTGCGCCAGGGCCGCAACCGGCACCATCACCATCGCCATCAACAGCGACAGTGTGAGTGAAAGTGAACGCCAATTCCTGTTCGACTTGATCATTTTTTGTCCTCAGTTAAGCGGGCCGAGAAAAACCTCGCCCATGAAACTGTCGCTTTGCATCGCCAGGGTTTCCGGCCACCCGGCCGGGTCTTCGTCGAAGTGCCGGCGCTGCATCGGCGGCCGCGGCTTGTTCTCCCAGCCGATCTGTTCCATTTCCCAATAAAGCTGTAACGCGTTGCCATCCGGGTCGATGGCATAGACGTGGTGACCCATGCCCGGGGACAAGGCCGCAGGCAGACGCCGGAACTGCACTCCGGCCGCCGCGAGGAATGCGACCGCCGCGCGCAATTGCTGGTAGCTGCCAAGCTGCAAGCCGAATGACAGCAGCGTCGAGGTGCCGGGCAGGCCCAGCGCCGCGCGCAAGGCCTTCGGATACAGCGCCAGCGAATGGTGTTCGGTATTGGCACGCAGGAACACGCAGCGGTGACCGGCGTGCCAGGCCTCCTCGATGATGGCGAGGCCCATGTCGTCGTGATAGAACGCCAGCGCCGCGTCAATGTCATCGACAAACAGACGTACCGGCCCGACCTTTTGCACCTTGAACGGCCGCGCCAGCAACACACCGCCGACATCGAAGGTCTCCGGCGAGGACGATTTGCGCCGCCAGCCGGCATTGAGATCGTCGCCGTGAGCGATGGCCTGGTTGACCTCCGCGAATTCGGAAATATGCGGCAGCTCCGGCGGCTGCATGTAGCGTATGCGGTGCATCGGCCCCGGCTTGGAATAACCGTTCCAGCCGACCTGCTCGATGCCGTAATAGAGCTCGTTGATATGCCCGGACGGATCGGACGGATAAAAATGCCAGTTCGAGCCCGGCAGGTCGCGCCCGGCGCGCAGGATCTTGCGGCCGCGCTGCGCAAACCAATCGTGGCCTTCGACCACTTCGCGCAGCGTGCCGACCTGCCAGGTGATCTGGTTCACCGTCAGTTCGGGGTAGTCGGCGTAATGCGGGTTGACGGCATGCATCGCGCGCTTCGGAAACAGCACAAAGGCGTGATGGTCGGTACCGTGACGCGTGAACGCGCCGACAGTCGGACCGACCGTGGCGCGAACCGCATCGGGAAGGCGCGGCCCGAAGTCGATTTCGTCCGACACCTCGAAGCCGAGCAGCCGTTCGTAGAATTCGAGCGATACGGCGGGGTCGGCGACATTGATGCCGAAATGCCCGAGGCGGCGCACCCGGAACGGGCGCGGCAGTTTAACGCCGCCGACGACAGAATCATTCTTATCCGGCATGGTTCACCCCGCTTTGATGGGAAGGTATTTTTCCAGCCAGGCGCGCGCCAGCGCCTGCACCACGACATTGTTCTCGGCCAGCATGAAGTGATCGACCTCGGCAAAGAGGTGAAGGTCGGCGGGCTGTCCGGCGAGGCTGAACAATTCCACCGACTGCTCGGTCGGCGTCACCGTGTCGCGCGAAGGGTGCAGCAGCAACAGCGGGCGCGGCGCGATGTTGGCAACGACATCGTTGGCGCGAAAGGCATACATGCTCTCGACCACTTCGAACGGAAATTCCAGGTGCGAGCCCTCGGCGAGGTTGCCGCGCATGGCCGGGTTGATCGGCACGATGTCAAAGCGCGGCACCATCATGGATTTGCCCTGGGCAAGCTGGCGCCGGCCCTCGGCCAGCATGTCGCTGAATTTTTTCCAGGCTTCGGGCGATTCGTGCTGCTTGCGGAATTTTCTTTCGCCGTCGCCCCAGCCGCCGACCGAAATGCAGGCGGCGATGCGCTTGTCCACGCCCGCGGCATACACCGCCACCGCAGCACCAAAACTGAAACCCATGACGGCGATGCGATCAGCGCGCACTTCGGGCCGGCCGGCCATAAAACTCACGGCGCTGCTGGTGTCCTCGACCTGCTCAAGACAGATGACCTTGCCGCGCGGGCCCTCGCTGTTGCCGCAGCCGCGCATGTCAAAGCGCAGCGTGACATAGCCGAGCCTCTCGAAGAGCTTCGCCGCCACCTCGGGTACGCCGCCGTTTTTGTTGCCGCCAAAGCCGTGCAAGACCATCACCGCCGGGCGCGACTCGCCCGGTTTCATGTCTGCGGGGATATGCAGGATGCCGGCGAGTTTGAGACTGCCGGACGAAAAAAAGACGCGCTCTTCCATTCCCTTCCTCCTGTTCCGGTCCGCTCTGGGGCGGGTCCGGTCGGATCACTGCAGGCAGTGTCCGTATGAATGCATCACGCCGGCCATCTGACCGGCAAAACCGAGTATAGCCCGAGGCCGCCCGCTGTAACGCGGCAAAACACGACGCGACATTGCGCTCTCGTTCACTGATGTCGGGCATCGCTGCCGCAGCTTTCGCGCATCAACAGCGGCGGGCCGGAACCCTGGATGATGTGGTTGATGCGAATTGCGTCAATGGTTACAAAGTGCATGAGGGATTTTTTTCAGGCGCTTTGCGTCTTGCCAAGCCAGACCCTGGCAGCGGCAATGAGATTGTCGAGTGCGGCCCCCTTTGCGGTGGCCAGATCCGGATTGACCGTCGTGCCCGAGGCACTCTGCAGGTAGGCGAGGTGGCGGTAACCCTCTGGAAAGCGCTGCAGTTGCGCCGGGTCGAGCGCCAGTTTGAGGTCCGGATTGACCGGATCCATGCGGTCTTTTTCGTACACCACGGCGCGTTTGGCAATGCGCCACTGCCCGTCGCGTTTTTCCACGCAGTCGTAGAAGCGGCCGACGCAATTGACATCCACCTCGACCCCGCCGACCATGCCGCGCACCATGATCGCCATGCGCGTCTGTGCAATGGCGCGGCCGCCGTTGATCTTGACCACGGTACCGCCGAGAAAATGCTGTGAGCGCGAACCGCGCCGCCACGACGCCTTGGCCGCTTCGATGAAGCCCTCGAACAGGCCGTCAAACCAGGTCGCCGTCATGGTGGCATCGGCGTGCACGGTGCCGCGCAGTCCGTCCCAGTCCGGTGTCGCGGTACAGCGCCCAGCTTTGCACCACCTCGGTGATCGCCTGCTTGTCCGCAACCGGCGTCATTCGGGGACAATCCCGGCCTTGTTCAACAGGGCGGTCCATTTGGTCAGTTCCGACCTCACCAGCGCCTCGGTCTCGGCGGTGTTCATCTGCACGATGCGGCCGCTGCCCTGCTGCAGGCGTTTGCGCACATCGGGCGACTGCATCGCCTTGTCTATTTCGGCGCGCAGGCGCTCGACCACGGCTGGCGGCGTCTTCGCCGGCGCAAACAGGCCGAACCAGGTTTCCATTTCAAGATTCATCACACCGGTCTCCATCAGCGTCGGCACCGTCATGCCGTCGGGCGCACGCTGCCGGCTCGATACGGCGAGCGCCTTGGCCTGGCCCGAGTCAATGTAGGGCCGCGCCGTGGTGGTGTTGTCAAAAAACAGATCCACACGGCCGGCGAGCAGGTCCTGGTACACCGGCTGCGCGCCCTTGTAGGGTACCTGCAGGATGTCCACCTTGCCGAGGGCGCGCAACAGCGAGCCGAGGATGAACTGCCCGCTGCCCGGTCCGCTCGAGCCTATGGTCAGCTTGCCCGGGTTGGCGCGCGCATACGTCAGCACCTCATTGAGACTGGACACCGGCAGGTCCTTGCGGCCGATCAGGGTGTAGGAGTGCGACACCACGATGCGCAGCGGCACAAAGTCCGTCAGCGGATCGTAGCCCGGCTGCTTGTACAAGCCCATGTTGAGCGCCATGTTGGAGAGGCCGCCGACCAGCAGGTTATAGCCGTCGGCCGGCGCGCGCGCGACGGTCTGCGTGCCGAGCAGCGTGCCACCGCCGGAGCGGTTCTCGACGACGAACTGCTGGCCCATCTGCTCGGACAGCTTGTTGCCGAGCACGCGCGCGACGAGGTCAAAGCCGCCGCCCGGCGTCGAGGGCGCAACAATGCGCACGTTCTTGTTCGGATAGTCCTGTGCCAGCGCCGCCGGCGCGACCAGCACCGATACCACCGCGGCCGCCAGCAGCGCGGCCAGGTCCAACGCCTTGCGGGCGCGTGCTCCCATGCGGTCTCCTTCGTTGTTGTTGCCCTGGGTCACTGGGTCACTGGGTCACTGGATCACTGGATCACTGGATCACTGGATCACTGGATCACTGTGTCACTGTGTCACTGAGTCATATTGTGATGCCGATTTTGTTGCGGGCGATTATAAGCCCTCCGCCGGGCCGGCCGCCGCGGCGATGACAATTACCCGCAAAGCCGCACCAGTCGGGCTTCTTCAGCCGATGCGCACGGCGACGTGCCACGCGGCCCTATGAAGCGACCCGATCGCCACTCCATCATGCCCATTACCGCGACAAGGACTACGTAAGCCGGCTCAGGGCGCGGCGCTAACGCGGTTGCGACCCTGTTTTTTCGAAGCATAAAGGGCTTCGTCGGCGCGCGCGACAAAGACATCTGGCGATTCCCCGGCACGAAAGCTGGCGACACCGAGGGACACGGTTATACGCGCCACCAGTTCGCCGCTGTCGCCGCGCTTGATGCGGCAGCGCTCGAGATCGGCGCGGATTTTTTCGGCCAGGTGCAGCGCACCGGCGAGCGGCGTGTCAGGCAGCAGGATCGCAAACTCCTCGCCGCCGTAGCGCGCCGCCGTATCCCGGCCCTTGACGTTGCCCTTGAGGATTTGCGCGACGCCGCGAATGACCTTGTCGCCGAACAAGTGACCGTAGGTGTCGTTGACCTCCTTGAACAAATCAATGTCTGCGAGCAGCAGGCTGGGACCGTGCGCCTCTTCGGCGCCGCCGGCGATGCACGCTTGCAGCGCGACATCAAAGCCCTTGCGGTTGACCAGCCCGGTGAGGCCGTCAACGAGCGCGTCCTCGCGTGCCTTCGTCACCTCGGCGCGCAATTGCGTTATCTCGCGGCGGCTCGCGTTCAGGTGGTCTTTAAGCGAGGAAATCGAGCCCTGCATGCCGCGCGTCTGATCGAGCAGCCCGCCGATGTCGATGTCCGACACCGTGCGCTTCGCCGCGCCCACCCGCATTTTTTCGAGCACCTCGCCAAAGCGGCTGGCCGAGTCCCCGGCCTGCGTCGCTGAATCGGCGATGTCGGCCATGACCTTGTCGTAGCCGTCGGTGACGCGTTGCGCCAGTATCTCGTCACGTTCGGCGATGTGCCGGCGGAACAATTCCGTGGTCGCGTTTTCGTCCAGCACCGCGCCGCCCTGGGCGTGCGCATCCACCGCCGCCTTGAGCGAGGGATTGTTGCCGGCGACATATTCGTACCACACGGCGTAGCTGACCGGGTGCAGCGCCGCAGCCTGGCGCGACATGAGGGGAACGGCGAGCCGGAGCAACTCCGCGCTTTTTTCGATACTTTCGAAATATTTCATCAAGGCCCTGTCGGCATCAGATTACGGCACGTCCGACCAAAAGTCGGGGGATGGTGAAATTGTAGCCGCAGCCTGCCATGACACTCCAGTAAAACTACGCGCCGATGACAACGCAAACCCCGACGTCATGCCCCCGGCCACGCCCGCGTGGAGTGGCGCTGCAGTTGGGGCAGCGGCGGTACTTGATCGAAAAATACAGGTGCAGAAGGCCCGGATACGCGATTTTCACGCCGGCTTTCCTGATCTCCTCGCCCTGCTCGTGTGCTCGTAGCGGATGCAGGCGCTGAACGCCTCCGGCTCGCTGGTGTGCACGGTCGCGCCGATTCGGCTTGTTCGCGGCAGTCTGGCGCAAAACAATTTACAGCCCATCGCGGCCGGCGTCATCGGCCGGACGCCTCGGACGTTATATTCGGATACCGGCACCGCGTCACAACCGCCGCTCCATTTTAAAGGGCCTTGCAGCATGCGCAAATCATTCCTCGTCCTGTTGTTGTTGTCGCTAAGCGCTTGCGCGACCTTGCAAGGCAGCGATCCGCTGCGCGTCAATCTCGCCGGCGTCGAGGCGCTTCCGGGCGAGGGGCTGGAAATGCGCCTAGCCGTGAAGCTGCGTGTGCAAAACCCCAACGACACGGCGATCAACTTTGACGGCGTCGCGCTCGCGCTGGATTTACGCGGCCAGGAGTTCGCCAGCGGCCTCAGCGCTACGCGCGGCAGCATTCCGCGTTTTGGCGAAACCGTACTGGTGGTGCCCGTCACCGTGGGCGCTATGGCGATATTGCGGCAGGCCTATGCCATTGCCACCGGCAGCAACAATAACAGCGACAACGGCAAAATCACTTATTTCGCGCGCGGCAAGCTGGGCGGCAGCGGATTTGGCTCGACGCGCTTCGAGGCCCGCGGCGACTTTGACTTGCCTCCCGGCCTGCCCGTCGCAGGCAAACCCTGATAAGAGCCTGACGGCGCACGCGGCAACACACTGACTGTCAACCGAACCCCTGCTGCGACGTTATTGACAGTACAGGCTGCAGAACCCTTCACCTGCAAGCCTGGCTTCACTCCTTCACTCTCGAAAGAACCAAAATGAACAAGCTCCTCGCTGCACTCGTAGCCGGTCTGTTTGCGACCTCAGTTTTCGCTCAAACCGCAGCGCCCGCAGCGACCCCGGCCGCCAAAGCCGAAGTCAAGGCGGAAAAGAACGATGCGAAAGCCGCCAAGTCCGAAGCCAAGGTAGATGCCAAGGCCGACGCCAAAATGGCAACTGCCGACAAGAAGGCCGCCGCAGACAAGGTCGCCGCTGAAGCCAAGGCCGCCAAAGCCAAAGCCAAAGCCGACGCGAAAGCCGCCAAAGCCGCTGACAAGGCAGCCAAAGCCAAAACGGCAGCCGATGCCAAAGCCGCAAAAACCACGTCCGCAGCCGACGTCAAGGCCGACAAAGCCAAGACCGAAGCCAAGACCGACAAAGCCACTGCAGCCGCCAAAACCACTGCAGTCAAGGCCGAAGGCAAGGCCGATGTGAAAGCAGCGACCAAGTAATCCAGCACCTCAGCAGCAAAAAAAAAGACAGGTCAGCCTGTCTTTTTTTCGCCTGCGATTTGTCCGTCACTGGACCATCATCGCCTCACCACCGCAGGCAGGCTGTGCCACCCCGCGGTGCGAGCTTCAGTTTTTAGCCGGGCGCTTCTTGTAAGCTTCGATCTCCTTTTTCAGGTCGCGATACTCCTCGCAAGAGAAAAAGCAGATCTTGTCGAGCGCCGCCAGGTGTTCCTCTGCCTTGGCGAGGTTATTGACCATCAGGTAGGCCTCGCCGACATACTCGTGCGCGCCCTTGTGTTTGGGATCGAGGCGCAGCGCTTCGGCGTAACTCCTGAACGCCGCATCGAGGCTGCCCGATTTGCGATACGCATAACCGAGGTAGTTGTGGATGTCGGCGTTTTTCGGGTCACGCGCCACCGCACGGCCGAAATGCTCCAGCGCGAGCTTCCAGTTTTTGGCCCCGACTGCGCGCGTGCCGGCCTCATAGTCTGCATCGAGCGGCGGGCCTGCCGACTCGGGCGTGCCGGCCGCCAGCGCCATCGGCGTCATCGGCAGGGCCAGCATCAAAGCGGCAATGATTGCGAATATTCTCATGGTGTGCTCCTTGGTGGGTGTTACTGCGCGGCTGACAGGGAGCCGTGCCTTGTTTACAACCCAAGCGTGGCGGCTATTCCCGCCCGCGCGATGCCAGCGATGCGACATCACGCTTTTACGCCGGGGATCCCGAAGCGGATGCGGACCGGCCTCAATTCGGATCGCACGCCAAAAAAACGGCCGGTGAAGCGTCAGCTTCACCGGCCAGAGAGCGGGTCCAAGGAGGAGGAGGAAAACACCGCGCCACCAATGTAACCCAACACTTTGTGCGTTGCAATAATTTTTATGTCCAATCAAAACCATATTTTAATTGCATGAAATAAAACAGTTTTTTTGCAATTTATTTGCAGGTATTTACTTAATACTTCAACGGCATTGCTGCGGACGCATCAGACACGGCCGGAACAGCTTGCGTCCGCTTCGTCGAGGGCCTCCAGAATGCCGCGCACATAGCCGATAGCGCGGGCAGCGGCGCCCGGCCCGTCCGGGGAATATTCCAGCGGCTCGACCGACACCTCGCCACAGTAGCCATGGCGCCGCAGCGCGGCAAATACCGGCGTGAAGCGTGCCGGGCCCTGCCCCGGGCCGCGCCGGTTGATATCGTTGATCTGGATATGGCCGATTTTGCCGGTGGGCAGCCAGCGGTCCATCACCTGTTCAAGCGTTTGACCTTCCATGCGTCCGGCGTGGTTGCAGTCAATCATCGTGCGCAGCGCCGGGTTGGCTACCGAATCGACGATGGCCGCCGCCTCGGCGATGGTGTTGATCACCGGCGTGGTATCCGAGGACAAGGCCTCGACGCAATAGCGCATGCCGAAGGACTGTGCCACCGGCGCCACCGCGGCAAAGCAGTCGCGCGCACGCGCCGTCGCAATCTCGCGCGTCTCGCCGGGCGCCACTTCGCGCTTCGAACCGTGCACGAGGTAGCTGCCGCCAAAGTCGGCGCACAACTCGACCAGTGCGCGCATGGTATCGACGGTGCGCGCACGCACCGCGTCATCGGGCGAGGTGATCGACAAACCCTTGGGCGTAGAGAGCAGGTAGTGCAGGCCGACAATGACGATGCCGGCATCGCTCGCGGCGCGGCGCACCGCGGCGCGCTCGGCGGCGCCCATGCGCGCGGGCTCGGGCGACAGCGTGCCCGGCGCCACCTCGAGGCCGTCGTAGCCGAGCGCCGCCGCGTATTCGCACTGTCGCGCAAACGGCATCGGCTGCAGAACTTCGTTGCACAAGGCGATACGCATGGTCCTTGCCCGGTGCCTACCCGGGCTTGAAGCCGGCAGGAAAGGACACGATGACGGTGAGCGGGTTGGCCGGAACATTCTGCGCCGGTGCCGGCGTGCACAGCGGCGACAACAGCAGCGCAAGCGCCGGCACCCTGTGACGAACGAGCGGGCGAACAGGCCGGCGAACCAGCGAACAAAAAAATGCATCCATGCTTTCCCCCTGCTGATCCGGTTCCTGACCCTGATGGTGCTGATGGTGTGCACGGTCTGTGCACAGGCCCGGATCCCGTTCGCAATACGAACCGGCACGCGCTCGGTGTTTGGGCCCTGAAATACCGCACGCATACTAACAGGCGGCATGAATCGGCTACACTCGACGCCGCAAAATTAAAATCAATGCATCACCGATGCATGACAACAAGGAGGCCACGATGAAACACCTGATCAGCGCACTGCTGCTTTGCATCAGCGCGGGCGGCGCCGGCGCGCAAGACAAATTTCCGTCGCGCAATGTCGAAGTGATCCTGCCCTACGCCGCGGGCGGCGGCGTCGATATCATGGGCCGCGCCTTCGCGCGCGAAGCCTCGCGCCTCACCGGCCAGTCGTGGGTGGTGGTCAACCGCGACGGCGGTGCCGGCGTGGTCGGTTTTGCCGCGCTTGCCAAGGCCGCTGCCGACGGCCACACGCTGGTGTTCTCGCCCGCCTCGGCGCTGACCAATGCGCCCTTTCTGGTCAAGGCCATGCCGTTCAAAAACGAGCAGATCGAACCGGTATGCCAGGTGTTCGAGAACGTCTTCACCATCACCGTGCGCGCCGACTCGCCCATCACATCCATGCAAGAGCTCGTCGCGCGCGTCAGGGCGGCGCCGGGCAAACTGTCTTACGGCCACGCCGGCAACGGCTCGGTGCCGCACCTCGGTGTCGCCGCTGTCGAAAAGGCGCTCGGCATCAGCTTCAACAGCATTCCCTATCGCGGCGACGGCCCGATGCTGCCGCAACTGATGGGCGGCGCGCTCGACTTTGGCGCACCGGCCATCTCGTCCATCGCCGGCAAGGGCTTGCGCGTACTCGCCGTACTCTCGGACAAACGCAATCCGGCCCTCCCCGACACACCGGCCCTCACCGACCTCGGTTATCCGGCGGTGACACCGGGCCTGAACGGCATTTACGCGCCGGCGGGCACACCGCGGGCGGTGCTCGAACAACTGCAAGGCCTTTGCCAGAAAGTGCTCGAGTCCGACGAGTTCAAAAAAACCGCACAGACGCTGCAGCAAACGCCGCTGTTCATGCCCGCGGCACAGTTCAAGACGCGCATCGACAGCACCTATCGCAGCCACGCCGAACTGGTGCCCGGACTGAATCTGGAGAAAAACTGACATGGGCTCAAACAACCACGATTCACTGCCGCCGGTACGGCGCGTGCTGACGGGCGATGACGCCGCGGGACACTCGGCCATCATCGCCGACGGTCCCTCACCTGCGGTGCGACTGGTGCCCGAGCGCCCCGGTTATCGCGTCACCAACATCTGGCGCACCGGCGCCGCGCCTGCGGATGTCAACGCGCCCGACAGCATTGCCGAACACCAGGGCGTGTCACCACCGGCCGGCGGCACGGTGCTGCGCATCATCGACTTTCCGCCCGAGCCCAAAGACCCGGACGAACTCGCGCGCATGATGGAAGCCACCTTCGGCAGCATGTACCGCGACGCGCAGCACGCGCCCAAACCCGGCGAACATCCCGGCATGCACCGTACCGGGACCGTCGATTACGCGCTGATGCTCGAGGGCGAGATGGTCGCCATCATGGACAAACAAGAGACAGTTCTGCGTGTCGGCGATGTACTGATCCAGCGTGGCACCAACCACGCCTGGGCCAACCGCTCGGGCAAGCCGGCGCGCATGGCCTTTGTGCTGATTACGGCGGCGCGCTGAAACCAGGACCGCTACAGCAAAAGCGCAAAAAAAAGGGCCGGTGAAGGGTTAGCTTCACCGGCCAGAGGGCGGGTCCAAGGAGGAGGAGGAAAACACCGCAGAACCAATATAGCAAAAGTTTTGGTGCGTTGCAATAGTCTCTTTAGGACTAAATAAAATGTATACAAGCTTCTATTTAAATGCGGTATTCAAGTTATAAATTCACAAATAACCACAATTTAAAAGGTGCTTTTGCTGCAGATGCATAGCGCCGGGCCAGCCCAGCCCCGCAGCAGCGCCAAGCCCCGGGTAAGGACCCAGGGGGGCTGAGAAAAATCCTGAGGAGTAGAAAACATGAAACGCCTGTCCCGCACGCCCTGCCCATTTCACATAGCTGTCGCCCGGGGGAATGGCGCGCATCAACCAGGCCATGGCGAGGGCGGCCGCGGACAAAACCCTGCGCGAGCAGATCTACCCCACCGGCTGCAACGTCTCCTTTCTCCCCCGGCGCAGACCGTCGATAAAATCAAACTTGACCTGGTGATATGGGGCAAGGTGGCCAAGGACGCCAACATCAAGGCAGAATAGCCGGCTGACGAACGGCAAAAAGGGCGGGAACGGCAATGATCAGCATCGAACAAGTCGATCACATCGGCATACGCATCACCGACAAGCAGCGGGCACTGGTGTTTTACGCGCTGCTTGGCTTCAAGGTCGAAGTCGAGGTCGATTTCGAGCCGGTCACCATCATCAAGAATCCGGCCGGCGTCGAGATCAACCTCATCATCAATGGCGTTGACAACACCGGCGGCAAGAACATCCTGATGGACGTGCCGGAAAAACACCCCGGCCTCACCCATGTCGCCTTTCGCGTCGCCGACATCAAGGCCACCATCGCCACGCTCAAGGCCAAGCACATCATCATCACGCAGGGACCGGTGACCTTCGGTGACGGCCATGTGTCGGTGTTCGTGCGCGACCCGGACCGCAACACATTAGAATTGCGCGCGCGCCTGAGCGAGCAAGACGCCGACAGCATCGAAGGCCTGGTGTTTTACGACCCCAAGGACTGAAAAGGGCTGATCCTCGCGGCCGTTACCACCCGGAAATGCCCTCCTGGCGTGGCTTTCCAGCCACCATCCTGCTTTTCTCAGGCACTGCAGCAGCGCAAGCCGCCTTGCTGCCGTTACACGCACGCCGGCTTGCACCTATGCGTGGCAGCGCACGGAAAGTGCGCCGCAGCCATGCCTGAATGGCGACAATGCGCGGGACCCCGCCGCGCGCGGCCACCCCTGATGCACACATCTGCTTACCGGCTTTGCCTCTTGCGCGCCAGCACGATCGCGGCGCTGGCGCTCGCCTGCACGCATGTGCATGCGGCCGGGCTGGCGGTGCCCGCGGCCGACCAGGCCGTGGTGGTCACCGCGATGCGCGACCCGGTGGACAAGTCCTATCGCAGCATGATCAAGGGCATGGATTTGTTCGAGCAACAACACGCCATGGCGCCGGCGGCGGCGCTGCGCTTCCGGCTGTTGCCGCGGCAGCGCGACACGCGCATGCAGGGCATTGCGGTGGAAATCGTCGCGCGCACCATCACGCTCGAAGTATCGGTGGCGGCCGACCGCAGCTTTACGCTGGAGCGCGACGCCGTTGCGCTGGCCGAGAACGCCTCGGTAATGCCCAACCGCAAGGCCGCCAGCCTCACTTGGCGCGCCGATATCCGCACGCCGGGCCTGCCCCCGGACACACGACGACTCGGCGATCTGCGCCTTGAATGCGCGGTCGGCATGGAATCGGGCCTGGTCTCGAATACCCTGCCCGGCCTCGGCTTCATCAGCGCCCTGGTTGGCGGCATCATGGATTTTTGCAAGGGCGTTGACGCACCCTACCTGTTCTTCGCCGAGCGCCCGCTGTTCGCCGTCAGCATGGTCGCAGGAGCGCGCCGCGAAACGCTGTCGGTGGACGCGCTTTATGCCGGCGTCGCTTACGGGCGCATCGCGCAGTCGGATCTCGCCTATTGCGACTGCCAGGTCTTGCTCGACCGCACCTACTTCCTGCCGCTCGGCGACCGCAGCTGGCCGGACGACACCCTGATCGAATTCGCCTACATGGACGATGACCCGCGCGCGCCGGGCGCGCCGGAGAACGCACCGCCATGAACGCCGGCCCGCCCC
>CAYLPI010000012.1:17006-27157 GCA_964385505.1 uncultured Bordetella sp. | reverse complement strand
TGCGCCACGCGCGGCGACGCCGCGGGTGGCGGCCTGACGACGGCGCTGCCCGGCACCGCCGTCGTTACGGCTGCGGCCGGCGCCAACATCGTCGTTGGCAAAACCGCGCGGGCCGATCTCCTTGCCGCGCTGGGCAAGACCACGAGCATCCGCTTCGACAGCGGCTTTGAGGTCTGGATCTACAAATACCGTAACCGGGTCCGCCCTGCCGCGCCTGACGGCGACAATGGTGACAATGGCAACAATGGCGACAGCGAATTCGTCGTGCTGCTCTCGCCCTCCGGCGTGGTCCACAAGACGCGCGTTCGCACCGCCCCGCCGCCCTTGCCAAAAAAATAAGGCCGGTGGGGCATTGACGCGCCACCGGCCGAAAGCGAGGTCCCACAGGGAGGAGGGTGGACAACGCAGGCGCAGGATAACCCGCATCGCTGCAGAGAACCGTTCGGTATCGAACACAATGAAGCTGAAGCCGAAGTAACAGTGCGCAGACGGGCAAGAAAACCGGCGCCATGTGCGATTGCGCACAGAACCGCACGCTTCGGGCGCCTATGCTGAGATAACGCTGCAACAACGTTGCAAGACGCCCGCCGCATGCGGCCCGGACCAAGCCAGACGCAGACTCGCGCCGGAACGCGCTCCGGTACGTGGTTTGGCGCGCGGAAGAACCCGGGCTCCTGTGTGGCCGGGCGCGATGCAACCCGCAGCAGATCGAAAGCCTAGATCCGTTTCGCACCACCGCACTTTTTACCGTCCGCATCCACCCCGCTTTTCCACCGGAGATCTCCATGCAAACCAATTCCCTCGAAAACACCCTCGACAAGGCCTCCTCGGGCGCACACGCTGCGGTCGACTCCATCGCCAACAGCGTTGATCAGGCCGCGCGCAAAGCCGGTCCGGCAATCGAGCGCGTCGCCACGATGGCACACCATGCCGTGGACACGGCCGCAGGTGCCGCCGCACCCAGCGCCGAGTGGCTTGCCAGCCAGGCCGAACACCTCAGCGCAGCACCGAAAAAGCTGATGTCCGAGACCTGCTCCTATGTCTCGGCACATCCGCTGCAATCGTTGGGACTGGCCGTGCTCGCCGGCTTCCTGCTCAGCCGCATCACGCGCTAATGGCGGCGTCGGCGACGCCATTCCCGGTCGGCGACGGGGCGCCCGCTGCGGTCGAGCCGCCCGGCGTGCTCGACGCCTTGTCCGACAGCATCGGCGCGGCGCGCACCACGCTTTCGGGACTGCTTGAACTGCTGTCGCTGGAAGCGCGCCGCGCCGGGCTCGCACTGTTGTGGATGCTGTTCTGGGGCACCATCGCGGCGATCTGCGTCGTCACCGCGTGGCTCGGGCTGATTGCCACGGTGGCGACCTGGGCGATGTCACTTGGCATTTCACCCATCGTGGTGCTCGCTGCGGTAGCCATCATCAACCTCGCCGCCGGGCTCGCGCTCATCTACCTTTGTTTCGATCTCAGCCGCGATTTGTTGTTCACGGCAACGCGGCGGCAAATCGCCGGCGCAGCGCCGCCTCAGGCCGCCGGCCCATGATGCGACACCTTCCGGGCAGATCGGAGATCGCTGCGGCCGAACGACGCGTCGCGCAAGCGCGCGCCGACACCATGTACAGCCTGCAGCGCATCCCCGCCGCCTTGCGCGCGACCTTGAGCAAACCAAGGTCGCTCGCCCTCATCGGCGGCGCGGCCGGGCTTTTCGGCGTCTGGCTCGAACGCCAGGACAAGGCATGCAAGTCGCGGCCTCCCGCAACCGCAGGAGCGAGTGCGGCAAAGACCACATCGATTGCCGCAATCGTCATCGCCTTTGCGATCCGCCAGGCATTGCAAAACCTGCCGATGATCGTGCATCACCTGCGTCGGGAAAAACCGTAAGCCATCTCGAATTCCACCGAGACTCCCCCCCGGTCCTTGAGACCCTGCCGTGCGTCCTCGGCAATCGGATGGTTGACCTTGCGGGCATCGGTCACGGCCGTGCGGAGTTTGAACGGGTGCAAACCATCCGCGCTGCGCCCGGGGTACCGGGAAAGATACCCGACAGCCTCGTCGCTATCGCACAGACCGACCGCGAATATCATCGGCGCGCCAGGGTCTTGTCGAAGTCATCGTCGGCGCCGAGCATGTAGCGCGCAAGATCGTCCACCGCAGCCTCGAGCGCCGCCGGCGCGATGCGGCACTGCACGCGACCGGGGCGGCGCACGTTAACCAGTTCGATCTCGATCTCGCGCTTGTCGTAATCGGCGCGGATGTTCACCTCGCAGGGCAGCGGCGCCCCGACCATGAACACTTCGCGCGTCGCCTGGCCGAAGTCGCTCTTCGCCACGGTTTTCGACTCGAAGGCAATGTTCTGGCGCTTCAGAAAATCGTGGCAGCGCGCAATGTCCGCGCCTATGACCGTCGCCGCCGCCGGCACCGCGGGCTGCACGCGAAAGGTCAGGAACACATGATTGCCAAAGTCCTTGCCGTCGATCTTGCAGTTGCGCATGTCAACAAAAGCGCGTGACAGGCGAACATCGGCAAGGCGGCCGATGTAAATATAGTCATAGGGGCGCTCGGCCGCCGGGCTCACCGCGTTCAGTTCGCGCACGAACTCGGCAAGGTACGCCAGCGTCGCGCGCATGCGCTGATCGAGCTCGACGTCGGCCTTGGCCTTTATGACGGCCGGGTCTTCTTCCGGTGTTCGCTCCGCGGATCTTTTCTTCAGCAGGTCGAGCGCGCCGCGGCGCGCGCCCGGGCCTGCCGGCGCCGCGCCGTCCACTGCACCGCCCTTTTGTTCCTCGACGCTGAGGTCAAAGGCTTCGCGCTTGCGCTTCTCGGCTTCGGCCCAGCGTTTTAGTTCAGCCGCCTTTTGCTGCCGCGCCGCTTCCTCGGCGCGCAGTCGCGCCTCTGCATCCGCCTCGAAGTTGCGCTCGAAGCTGTCGAGTTCGAGCACAAAGCCGCTCTTTTTTTCCGCCGGCGCCGCCGGGATGGGCGGACTCGGCGGGGTGAGCGCCGTCGGCGGCAGCGTGACCGTGGTCTTTTCGAGACGTTGTTCGTTGGTCAGCGCGTCGGGTCGGCGCTCCACCGTCTTGTCCGGGTCGAATGGCGCCACAGCAGCCGGCCCCGTCGTCGCGAGGCCGCCCAGATTGCGCAGGTCGCGCGCCAGTTCGCCGCCGCGCTGGTATCGCTGTTCGGGCTTTTTCGCCAGCGCCCTGTCGAGGATGGGCTCGAAGGCGGCCGGAATGGTCGGGTCGTTTTGCGTGACGCGCGGATGCGGCTCGGCAGCGATGCGGTTGATCAGCGGAAAAATCGTGCTGTCGTCGGCGCGCACGAAGGGCGCGCGACCGGCGAGCATTTCGTAGAGCACCACGCCGAGCGAAAAAATGTCCGAGCGCGGGTCGATGGGCAGACCCAGCACCTGCTCTGGCGACATGTAGCGCGGCGACCCGATCATGGTGCCCGTCTGCGTCATCGTCGAGGAGGGGACGTAGGCGACGCCAAAGTCGGTGAGCTTGGCATGCCCCGTGGGCGAGACCACGATATTCGCCGGCTTGACGTCGCGGTGCACGATTCCCAGCTCCTGCGCGCGGTCGAGCGCGTCGCCGATTTGCGCCGCAAGCTCGGCGATGTCGGCAAACGGCAGACGCCGCGTCTCGCGCATCATGTCCTGCAGCGAACGGCCCTCGAGCAGCTCCATCGCCATGTAGGCGACGCCATCCTGCTCGCCCACATCAAAAATCGTCACGATGTTCGGATGATTGAGCCGCCCGGCAGACTTGGCCTCGCGCAAAAAGCGCGCGCGCACGTCCGCCACCACCTCTTCGGGCAGGTTCGGGTGCAACGTCTTGATCGCCACCTCGCGGTCGATGAGCGGGTCATGGGCGCGAAACACCGTGCCCATGGCGCCGCGCCCGAGCTCACCGCGGATATCGTAGCGACCGAGCTTGGTAAAACTCATGGTGTCGTGCGCACCGGCGCCATGTGGCGGTCGCCGGCAGCGCCGCAACGCCGCTCACTGCCACGCCGTGGGCGAAGCACGCGGCCGCACGCCCTGCCCGATTCGCCCGGCGCCACCGCCTCGGAGGGGGTCGTCATGTACAAAAAAACTCCACCGCTTCGGCCGCTTCGGCACACGGCTGACCGAGGCTGATCCAGCCGTGCGCGCCCAGCCTGAGTTCCTCGCGCCGCAACAGTATCTCCGGGCCGCCGTCGGACGAGACATAGGTGCCGTTGGTGCTCTGGTCGGCAAGATAAAATTTGTCGCGCCGCTGCTCTATGGTGCAATGCTTGCGCGACGCGCGGTCGGTGGCGATAACGAGGCTGCAGTCCAGTCCGCGCCCCATCGTGACCGCTGCCTGTTCGCGCCCGCAGGTGACTTCAAGCGCGCCATACTTCAGGCGCAACAGGCTGGTCGCGTGCGGCGCCTGCACCGCGGGTGCAGCGCCGCCGACTGACATGGTCATGTCGTCCGAATGGCGCCAGATGAGCTCGCACAACATCACGTCCTCAGCCTTGCCCTTGACATGGATGGCGTACAACGGGCGCTTGAAACTGCGAAACACCGGGCCCAACTGGTTGGCGGTCTCGCGCGACATGAGGACCTGGCCGCGTCCCGCCTGCTCCACCAGCCGCGCGGCGAGGTTCACGGTGTCGCCAAAAACATCGTTGTCGCTCTGGATCACCGGCCCGCAATGAAAGCCGATGCGCACACCAAGCCGCGTAAGGCCCACCGCGGGCAGCGCCTCGATCGCCGCCTGCATGCCGCCCGCCGCATTGGCCGCCGCGTCGGGACCGGCAAACACCGCCATTATTTCATCGCCTATGGTCTTGACGACGCGGCCGCCGGCGGTCTCGACGCGCTGGCGCAACTGTACGAGGCAATGCGCGATCGCCTCCATGGCGACCTTGTCGCCCTCGGATTCATACAGTTTCGTGCTGCCGCTGATATCGGCGAACAACACCGTTGCCTGCCCTGCCTGATCCATGTTTTCCAGATTCCAACCCGCCGCCGCGCCGGCGTGCTGATGCCACGCCCGGGCCTTGATGAAAATTCCGAATGAATTCAATGCCAGAAGCCGATTCACATGCCTATCGGCAGAGTGCTAGCTTACCAAGAGGGCGGGGCTTGGGAAAGCGCGGGTTTCAGGCCGTAGCGCAGCCGTGGCGGGCTTGCGGACGCTGGAGATTCCGGAGGAATTCAAGCCTGGCTGTTTGGCTTTTTCCCTGGCAACACCGAACAACCTCGTCATTTCCGCGAATCCCGCTCTGGTCCCCGGCGTGGGATTCGCGGGGATGACGGAATAAACACTGAATCAGCACTTCCCTTTAACACAGCGCCAACGCCACCCGGAAGCCCTTGCCAGGCGAGCGCTTTCAGGCAGGTCTCGGGTAGAGGTTCGATGAGATGCTCATCCTCGGTACGCCCGAAATTGACGCGCGGGTCAACGCAATGGATGGAGTACGGATGCTGCTTGCCGGCGACGGGCTTCCATTCATAAAAGCCTCTAGCCAGGATGATGCAGCGCGGTCGCCTGAAGGCGTTGCGGAAGGAAGGCTTTTCGGCAACGGTCCCGGCGCGCGCGGTGTTGAGCTTGCGGCCGATGGCGGCATCTTTGGCCCCAGCCGGTTTCTCGCCAAGCTCGAGCAGCTTCACCGCTTCGAGCTTGAATTCCTGCGTGTACCGGGTGCGCTTGCGGCCCGGATTGACCTTCGCCATTGGCAGCCTTTGGCTTGACCATCTGACACTCCCGCAGGTACTGTCTGCCTGCAACCGTATCGACGAAACCCGGGATAGATAAGCTTGGCCCCTTTTTAATTGGGATCAGGCACGGCGCTCCATAAATCCGTGTCCGGGCCGGGCGCATCGAGAGGCGAATACACCGAGCTCGGAAGCGCGATCCGGCATAACAAAGCGACAAAAAACCTGGAGGAAAGACCATGAAGTTCATTGCAAGAATCACCGTGATCGCGGTCGTGTTGTTGCTCTCGGCCTGCGCCGGGCGCCAGGCGGCGTTCGTACCCCCCAATCCGCCGCAGAACGTTAGTGTGATCGTTTTCCCGGGCGGCTGGAATCTGCCGATCTGGGTGGCGCAGGCGAAGGGGCTGTTCGAGAAGAACGGCGTGCGCATCCAGGTGACCAACACACCCAATTCGCAGTTCCAGCTCACCGGTCTGATCGAGGGCAAGTTCGACATTGCCATGACGGCGATCGACAACATCGTCGCCTATCGCGAGGGGCAGGGCGCGGTGCCGGTGGACGGTTCAGACCTTGTCGCCGTCATGGGTGGTGATCAGGGATTCCTGCGCCTGGTGTCGACGCCCGAGATCCGCAGCATCGCGCAACTGCGGGGCAAGACCCTGTCGGTGGACGCGCTCACCACCGGCTACGCCTTCGTGCTGCTGGAGGTGATGGAACGCAACGGCCTGGTGCATGACCGCGACTACAGCACCCAACGCGCCGGCGGCGGAATACAGCGTTACGACGCGCTGCTGCAGATGAAGCATGCCGCGACACTACTGATCGCACCGCTCGACGTGATGGCTCAGGAGAAGGGATTCAATCGCCTGGCCGACGCTTCGCAAGCGCTGGGGCGCTACCAGGGGCTGGTGGGCGCAACGCGCAAATCCTGGGCGGCAAAGAATGCTCCGGCGCTTACCGGATACATTCGCGCCTATGCCGAGGCGGTGGAGTGGCTCTACGACCCGAAGAACAATGCCGAGGCCATCGCCCTGTTCCTGAAGAACACGCCAAATGCCAACCAGAAGTCTGCGGAGACCGCGCACCAGGTGCTGACGCACCCGACCGAAGGCTTGCAGCGCAAGGCGAAGATTGACATGCAGGGAGTGGCCACGGCGCTTCAGCTCCGCGCCAAGTACGCCAAGCCGCAGAAGACCCTGCAGCGTCCTGAGGGCTACTATGACGGGCAGTATTACGATCAGGCGGTGCGCTGAGCTGAGCCCGGCGGGGCGCGCTCGCTGCAATGCAGCCCGCAGGAGGTGCGCCGCATGCGGGTTCGGAGGCAAAGCGCCGTGAGCGTCGGGTCGGCGACTTCCTTGCACTGCATCGGCGCGCCGCAAAATCAATTTGAAAAGCCCCGCATTTGCGGATGCTTTTTCTTTTCACATCGATTCACGAAAACCGTTGGTGGACAACAGCTTTTTGCTATCGAAGCGGCACCAGGCCGCACCCACCAACGATCTTGACCGGCGGCAACCGGCCAGTTTTTACTTGGTGCGTGCTTTTGGCGCGGCTTTTTTCTTCGACTCGACCGGCGGCCACAGTCCGGCTTTGCCCAGCTCCGCCATCGATTCACTGGTGAACTCCGCACGCGGCGCGTCGCCGCCGATGACAAACATCAGGACCGATTCTTTATTCTTCGGCCCTTTGGTGACGTTCATGAAGCGCCGGTTTGCACCGGGCGGAAACGAGATCACGTCGAGCGGTTTGAGGTCCACGTGCTCGAGCTTGCCCTTTTCGTTCTCCCAGCTCGCGCGCCACATACCGGTCATGGCGATGAAGGTTTCGTTGGTGTCGTGGTTGTGCAGCATCGGGCCTTTGCCCGGTGCGGCCTTGCAGTAACCGAGGTTGAAGCCTTCAGAAATCTTGATCGCCGCCATACGCGCCGCATCGGCCCCCACCGGCGATTGCATGCCGGCACCCTCGCCCTTCGGCGGTTGAAAGCCGATCACATTGAACAGCGTACGCTCGGCGCTGGGGTAGTGGCTGTCTGGCAGGCCGCCGTCAAAGCCTTTTAGTTTGGAAAAACGTGCTACCCGCTTCATCATTTCTGCGCGGGAAAAGCGCTTGCGTTTGAGTTGTTCCTGGTATTCCATGCTGCTCTCCTTTGGGTCTGGACAGATAGGCAAATCAATCCCGCTCCTTTTGGCGCACATCCGCCGGCCGCAGCGTATAAAAGCCGAACGGCGGGCTTGGCGCGTCGAGCCTGAGATTAGTTTGCCCCGATGCCGCATGATTGGCAAGGTTGGTGCCCCCCCGGTTGGTTCCCCCCGGGGGGGCTCCCGCAAAACCCCGCCGCCGGGCTCAACGTGATGCGCGCACAGCGCGCGAGGCAAACGCGCTTATGGGTTCGATCAGGGGTTCGATGACCGATTCGATCGGTGCTGTGTACAGGGCCAGCACACGCGCCGGCGCGTCCTCGCCCTGCTGCACCTTGGCGCGCGACCCGCGTGCGCGGTTGGAGTACCAACCGACATGGCGAACGAGGTGCTCAAAGCGATCCGGAATGTGCCGGCACAGTAACGCGGGCCACTGGGCACGGGGCATCACCTGAAAATTGCACCTCAAGCCCAAGTGCGTCTTTGAGCGGTAGAGGACGCTGCCGGTGGCGGCGTCCGAGGCGCGCCTGCAGGTCATCGCCCCAGCGCGCGTCGATGGCAAGATTGCGGCCTTCGACGAAGCCGCGGTCGCACGAGCCCCGGCGCAGCGCGTCGAGAAACTGCTGCCCTCCGCCTTCCGAACTCGGCAAAATCAAGCCGATGCGATGCACGGTCTGTTGCGCGAATACCGGTATGCGGCTGGTTATCAGGCCGCCGCCTGCAGCGCGCAGAAGGTTGCGACGCCTGAGCATTGATTTGTCCCGAGAGGGGAGCGGGCGAAACGTCCGGGATGGTTTTCGTGCGTGTATTTCATCGCAGACACGAACCGGGCGTCAGGTGGAACTCCGTCCGATTCTAACCAATGAAATTGTCCCGGCGCTGAATCTGCGCCCGCTACCTCTGATGCGGGCCGGCAACGCGACGCCGCAGCCCCCGCGTCATTGAAGCGTCGGAACCATGGGTCGGCCAATTTCCCTGTTTCTGTTGGCCGTTGCCTGCGTCAATGCACCTGCGCTCCACCCGCGGCAATACCGGACCGGAGAAAGCCGTTACGCATCATTCGACCAGGAGCGGACAGTCTTTGACTACGTACAAAAGCTCCCGCCCTTCTGCCCTTCTACCTTGGCCGCTTGGTGGCGATGTCGTGCATTCGCATCATTCAGGTGGACGGCGAAAGCGTGTTATCTTGAGCCCGAGGCTGGGCACATTTGAGCGAAAAATGCCGCGAAAGTCGAGACTCGGAGCAAATGAAGTCAACTTTGACTAATTCCCAATGAAAACGATCGTTTCATGGCACTTTGCGCTGGGCGGATTGCTCTGGGGTAACCTTGCTTGCGCTGGCACTATAGATGTCGGCCGGCTGTCCGCCATTGATACCCACGCCCTGGCAGCGACTGCTCAATCTGAAGCGGCGATTCGGCCCCTCGCTCAATATCTCAGCACCGCGACGAAAAGCGATACTGAAAAAGCCCGCGCGATTTATCGTTGGGTCGCCGACCGCATTGCCTACGATATCAAGAGCTTTTCCAACAAAACAAGCTCAAGCGCCGATCCTGAAACGGTATTCCGATCGCGTCTTGCAGTCTGTTCCGGTTACGCTGCATTGTTCGAGCGCCTTGCCAAGGAGTCCGGATTGGAGGCCGTCACCATTACCGGCTATGCGAAGGGCGTTGGCCACGTTGCCGGCAGCAGCATAGCTACCCCGAACCATGCCTGGAATGCCGTAAAACTCGAGGGCAAATGGCAACTCATTGATTCGACCTGGGGAAGTGGCTATGTAGAGGCCGGGGCTTCGGTAAAAAAATTCAGCGAAACGTTTTTCCTGCCATCACCTGAAAAACTTGTCTTCTCGCACCACCCGCAGGACGCCGCCTGGCAGCTTCGATCGGAGCGCTTGTTGACCAAGACGGAATTCGAGTCCCTGCCGGAAATCAATGCGGACTTTTTCGACCTCGGGATTGAACCGGCTGACGTATGGAAAACCGTGAACTCGCAGGAATTCAAGGGCGCGCTGGTTCGCACTTTCGACCTGCCCGCCGGAGTGGCAAGGGTGCGCAATGCGCCTTTGTCCTATCGGCTTCCCGCGGGGAGCACGCAACGCTTTGAAATCGTGTCCGCTTCGTTCGAGAAGATGGCTGTCGAATACAACAAGAAGTGGTTACCGATGCGAAAAGACGGTGACGTGTTCTCCATCGACATCGTAGCCAACTCCAAAGGCGAACTGTCCGTGAACGGAAAGACACCAACATCAAAGAAGCATGCTGCGGTTTTGGAATATATCGTTGACTAGACCGGCCAGAAACAAAGGCGGTACGTTTCGATTTCGATAAACC
>CAYLPI010000012.1:0-16906 GCA_964385505.1 uncultured Bordetella sp. | reverse complement strand
TTTCGATAAACCCTGCCAGCGGACAATCAGATGTATTCCCGCGTTCTGACTTTCTCATTCCGCACCAAGGGCAATTGCGGAAATTGTTCAGGCCCGGCTGCTTGGCCGGGCCGGTCACCCCGCCGGGGCACTCAAGCCGCCATGCTGAGAAATTGCGCGCCGATCGCGCCCACCTTGACGTAAATCAGCGCGCCTTCGGCACCGGTATAGGGGGTGTGACGGCTCCAGCGCGGACTGCGCAGCCAGGTGCCGGCCGGATACTCACCATTCTCGTCGCGGAACACGCCCTCGAGCACAAGGATCTCCTCGCCACCCGGGTGCTGATGCGCATTGAAGCGCGTCTCGGGCGCCCAGCGCACCAACGCCGTGCTGACGCCCTCGTGCTCGTGCAGCGGCATCACCTACAGTCCGCCGCTCACCGACGCCCGGCGCGAGCAGGCGCGCGGCGATGTCGTTGCTGCCGCCGGGTGCGAACACGACAATCAGGCGTATGGGTTTGGTCGGAAAGCCGCCCGATGGCGACGTCGGCGTGCCCTGTGCAAAACCGGCCAGCGGTTCGAGGAGCGCGCCGGCACCGAGCGCGAGGACAATTTTGCGGCGATTGTTCAAGGTTCGACTCCCGGGAACGCGATGGAAAGGTGCAATCAGTCTACTAAGGTTTGCGGTAGGCACCAAGCCTGACGCGACACGGGACGACAGGGGTGGAAGCGTCAGGCGGCGGCGAGAACAGCCTTGCGCAGCAACTGGGGGAGTTCGATCACGGAAAAGAATCTGGCGGGGTACAGGTAATCGTCACCGGATTCATCAATGACACGAAGCTGCTTGTGCTTAGCGGCATCCGGATCAGGAACCATCCGATAGATCTTGCGGGTTTCCAGGGAAACCTCGTAGCCCTTGTTCTTGAGGCAAACAACGAATTGTAGGTCTGTTGTTTTCATGGTGATCTATTCGATGTATCGCTTGATTTTGAATTCTTTCTTGCCAATACCATGTGCTTCGTACCAGTGTACCTCGGCCCGCCGAAATGTGCCGTCTTCCAGCCGAACTCTGGCAATTCCCTTTCGGTTTCTCCAGCGTCCTTTGCCATACACCCTCTGTAAACGGGCCAGTTCCCGAATGGAAGAACTGACGGCAAAGGTCTCGGTGCTGGCTATATCTCCGATGATCTCAAAATCCATCAACTCCCTCCGGCTACCGCATCCAGTTTCGAATCAGCTTGACCCGGAATCAACGCTTTTCTGCCACCCGCACCACCCCGCGAGTAGCAGAAAGTATAGGCCGAGCTTCGTTTCGACAGGACCATGCACCCGAGCAGCCAGCGGCCGCGCAGTGACTACTCAATTATTGTTGCCGTTGCTGCTGCTGGAGCTTCCGCTGTGGCTGCAACTGCTGTCGCTACCACTACTGCTGCTACTGATATAGCCGAACGAGGCGCTGGCGCGGCCGCCGGCCGATTCGCCGCCGCCGCTGCTCATGACATTGCTGTCTGAGCCGGAACTGGAGCCACCGCTACCCGACGCGGTACTGGACGACGAATATTCGTTGTAGTCGGGAACACTTATGCCTGGCGCGGCAGGGCGTTCGTTCAAGCCGAACATTCTGGACAGCACCGCCACGCCGATGAAGATTGCGACGAACACCAGCAGGGACAACAAGCCGCTGCCCATTTCGAACGAGGGCGCGCGCGCGAACTGATCGACGCCGGGCGCTGCGGCGACTGCCTGCGCGGGTCTCTGGTCGGCGACAATGCGCGCCATTTCGCGGTTGAGGCCGGAGAGGATGCCGGCGGCGTCCTTGCCCTGGCGAAACGGCGTCACCATGGCTGCGTCGATGATGCGCCTGGCATGGGCGTCGGGAATCGCGCTCTCAAGGCCGCGGCCCACCTCTATGCGCACTTTTTTGCCGGCGGCGGCGATCAGTACCAGCAGGCCGTTGGCAACGCGGGCCTGCCCGAGCTTCCAGGTGTCGAACACGCGCAGGGCGTATTCCTCCAGGCCCGGCGGTTGTGTGGTCTCGACGACCAGCACCGCCACCTGCGCCCGGGTTTTTTCTTCGATTTCCTTGAGCTTGCCAGTGACCCGGGTCTGCTCGGGCGGGTTGAGCACTTTGGCAAGGTCGGTCAGCCGCTTGCCGGCGGCGGGAACAGGCGGAAGCTCGTCGGCAGCCGCAGCGGACGGCATGGTCGCGCCAAGCGCGATGATGGCAAGCACAGTCGCCATACAAGCCGCTGTCATCGCGGCGCGCATGCATGACACCAGATTGTCCGACTGCCTGCCCACGGGCTATCGCCTCCCTGCTTTGGTCCGGGTCCCGCGTGCCGCTAATTACAATCCGGATAAATCAGGATAAATCAGGATAAGTCAGGCCGGGTCGTCGCGGGGGTCTTTTTGCCAGGCCCGCCAGCCGCCAAGCTGCGGAAAGTAAAGCCCGAGGCTGACTGCACCCGCGCCATGCACCCGGGCATAGCGCTCCAATTGCCCCTGATACCGTTCCTGCTCGCGGTCAAGGAACCCTTCGCGATCCGCGCCTTCATGGCTGCTGGTCTTGTAGTCCACGATCCAGTGCTGGCCGTCTGCATCAGTAAAGCTGCGGTCAATGACCAGGTTGCGGCGTTCGCCGTTGATCATGGCGGTCAGGCGGTATTCATTGCGCGCGCCGGCGTGCGGGCCGAGCAGCCAGCGGCCGCGTTCGTCGGTGAGAGCGTTGGTGAGGGCAGTGGCGACGCGCGCGCTGGCGGTGTCGAGTTCGGCGTTCGTCACGCCGAGGGCGGCGAGCTCGTTGCGAAAGGCCTTGTGCATCTCACCCACACGCCCGGAGGTCCAGTCCTTGCGTTCGGCTTCGGCGATGACTTGCAGCCACCGGTGCACGACATTGCCGACGCAACGGGCGGTTTCGCCGGCCCAGGAGAACTCGATGGCGTCCTGGGTGCGCGGGTCTTCGTTTGGTGGGGTCCAGACAAATGAAGCGGGCGGCGCAGGGGTTGTCCAACCTGCGCTCTGGCGGTGGAGGGATTGGTCTATGGGTTGGTCGTCATGCGACGTTTCACCCTCTCCCCCGCCCCCTCTCCCGTCGAGGGAGAGGGGAGTTGATTTGGCGGCTGCGGCGAAGTCGGCTTCAACCACAGGCCAGAGTTTGGATAGCAGGCTGCGGCCCGCAGGGTTGGCTGCGGTTTGCTCGCCCTTCTCCACTTTCAGGCGCGTTTCGCCCAACAGGTGCAGGCGTTGTTTGGCGCGGGTGGCGGCAACGTAGAGCAGGCGGCCGTCTTCGTGGGCCGCTTTGTCGGCGGCGAGTTGCTTGAGCCATTGATAAATAGGATCGGCCTGGCTGCCGGTTTCTTCGACCGGGGCGAGGAGCAGGTCGGTGCCCCGCTCCGACTGACCAGGACGCTCCATCCAGAGGAACAGCTTTTTCTTGTCCGAGGGCGGTCTGGCGCCAAGGCCGGGGACGATGACGTGGTCGAACTCCAGGCCTTTGGCTTTGTGCACGGTCATGATCTGCACGGCGTCCTCGCCGGCGGACACGTCGGGAAGCGCGTAAAGCTTGTCCAGGCTTTTGATGAAGCCGTCGAAGTCGGCGATGGCGCCCGCCTCTTCGCGTGCTTCGAGGTGATCGAGGTAGGTTTCGGCATCTGCCAGGCCGGTGTCGCGCGCACAGGCGGGGCCGCCGAGGGCGAGCCATGCGCCTTCAACTTGCTCACGCAGGCTGGCGCGCAGGCGCCTGGCCAAGCTAGCTTCGAGCACGCCACGCACGCGTTCGAGGCGGCTACGGCCGTCGGCGGTCAGTGCGGCAAGGCGTGATGCGTTGTGCATCGACTCGCGAATGGTGAAAGCCGGTTGGCTGGAAAAGTCCGACTGGCGCGGGTTTTCAGCGAATGGCTCGTCCTCGGGGTCGTCCTCTATCGACCAGGATGAGTCGCTGGATGAGGTGTCGTGCGCGCGAGCACCCCCCACTCCCCGTCCCTCCCCCGCGGGGGGGGAGGGAGAAATGTCAGAGGCAGCCAGCGTGTGCAAATCGGCCAGCGTCAGTCCGCACCAGGGCGCGCGCAACACGGCCAGCCAGGCGAGGCGGTCACCGTCGTGCGACAGCGCGCGGGTCAGGGCGAGCAGGTCTTGCACCACCGGGCGTTCGTCGAGACGGTCGATCTCGATGGCGCGGAAGGCGATGTTGTCCCGTTGCAGTTGCGGCACGATTTCGCGCAGGTGATTGCGGCCGCGCACAAGGATGGCAATACTCGGGCGCTTGCTTGCGGGAACTGCGGGAACACCGGGCGCTGCGGCAAGAATGTCTTTGACGATGGCACTTACGGTGTTGGCTTCGCTCGCTTCGCCGTCCTTGAACAAGGGATGCACGCTGACGGCATCGCCTGCCAGTGCCCCATGCACGGCCTGTGACGCGGTGTAGGCCACGGCGCCTGCGGCGATGTCCTCGACTGCGGGCATGACTTGCTTGAAGGTGGTGTTGACCCACTCGACAATGCCAGCCTGCGACCTGAAGTTGGCCGAGAGCTGCAGCGCTTCGAGTTCGACGCTGCCAATGCCGGCGGCGCGCGCCTGCAAAAAGAGTCCGACTTCCGCCTCACGAAAACGGTAGATCGACTGCATCGGGTCGCCCACCGCGAACAGCGTGCGGCCGTCATCGGGCGTCCAGCCGGCGGTCAGGCGCGAGATCAGTTCGAACTGGCTGATCGAGGTGTCCTGGAATTCGTCTATCAGCAGGTGGCGGATCTGGTAGTCGAGGCGCAGCGCGAGTTCGGTCGGCGATTCACTGTCGCCCATGGCCGCTGATGCACGCTGCGACACCTCGGTAAAGTCCACCTGGCCGCGCGACTGGAAGGCGAGCGTGAGTTGGGCTACGGCGCGCTTGAGCAGGCCGATGATGGCTTCGAGGATTTGCCATTGTTCGTCGGTGTATTTTGGCGCGGGTAGGCGGCGCACGGCGGCGAGCGTGATACGAAGCGCTTCGTTGCCGCGCAGGCTGTCGATCAGCGCGAGCGCGCGCTGTTTGGCGGCCGCGTGCGCCGGACCGGCGGGAAAGCCGTCGTTCTTGGTGAGCGCCTTGCGCCAGGTGTCGCCCGCCGTCAACAAGCGCGCCGCCATCAGCGTCCAGCCTGTGGCGTCGCCGGCGTCGGGCAATGCGGCAAGCGGTGCTTGCTCGAGATGGCTGTTGGCGATATTGACCACCGCCAGCAACTCGGCACGCGCCGCGGCGGGCATCAAGGCCCGCAGCCGCCCGAGCACCGCGCGCCGCTCGGCCACGAGGCCGGCTTCGAGTTCTTCGCGCTGCCGGCCCACCACATGGCGCAGCCAGTGGTCGCGGCTGCGCAGCATCTCGATGAGTAATTCCTCTACGCGCTCGACGTTGTTATCAAGGTGCACCAGCAGGCGGCGCACGAATTCGGCGGCGGGCTCTTTCGATTCGATCAGGTCTATGGTGGCATGCGCCGCTTCGGCATACAGCGGTCCGGCGTCATCGGTGCTCTCGGGTTGGGAACCGAATTTCGACAGCATGGGCATTTGCCGCGTCAGCGAAGAACACAGCGAATCAATGGTCTGGATGCGCAGCCGCGCCGGGCTTTCGCTGATGCGCCAGTTGAGCGCCTTGTCACGCGCGAGGGCCGCGCGCGCAAGTTGGCGCGTGCGCTCGGCATGCGAGGATTCGGACAGCCCGAGGGCAATGGCGTCGCGCATCGCGATCACCACCCGCTCGCGCATTTCGGCGGCGGCCTTTTTGGTGAAGGTGATGGCAACTACTTCTTCAGGCTCGTTCACTGTGGCGAGCAGGCCAAGGTAGCGCTGGATCAGCAACTCGGTCTTGCCCGAGCCAGCGGGCGCCTGCACAATGAAAGAGCGGTCCGGCGCAAGCGCGTCTTCGCGCGCTTGCAGGTCGGGGATGGGCTTGTCGTGGCTCATGCAGTCCCCTCGGGTTTAGCCCCTCTCCCTTGAGGGGGGTGGGGTTGGGGAGAGGGTGAACGCCTGCGAGCACGAGACACGTCGAGCAGCACCGCCTCCAGCACCCCTTCCATATTCTTAAGCACCTCATCATTCCAGAACCGCAATATCCGATACCCACGCGATTCAAGAAAGCGTGTGCGTAGTCTGTCCGACACGACTTGTTCAGCATGCTGTCCGCCATCGAGTTCGATGATCAGCTTCATTTCGTGGCAGACAAAATCAACGATGTAGCAGCCGATAGGCTGCTGGCGCCCGAATTTAAGGCCGGCGAGGCGTTGGGCGCGGATGCGGTACCAGGGCGCACGCTCAGTGTCGGTGGCGTTGCGGCGCAATGCCTTGGCGAAATTGCCCGTTTCAATAGCAGCATCGGCTGGCAATGCCCGTCTGGCGGGGCTTTCCAGACGATTGGCATCAGGACACATCGTCGCCCTCCTCGTCCGTTTCGTCGCCCTCGAGCGCGCCTATGCGTTCGTGAATGCGGCACAAGGGCTGCACGTCGCAGTTGCGGCAGGTGGCGCCCGGTTTTTTCGGTTGCACCGCCGCGTCGCCGGCGGCGAACTGGGTGGCGAGGCGTTCGAGCACCCTGCCCCACTCGGCCACCTGCGCATCCCAGCCGCCTTCGGGCAGGGCCTTTTTCACCGGCAGCAGCGCGTCATCGGCGGCGAGTGCGACGAACTTCATGTTTTGCGCGCCGGCTTTGACTTGCGCGAAGGCGATGCCGCTGGCGCCGGTTTCGCTCGCCAGCAGGTAGAGCGGCAGTTGCGGTTCGTCGGGGCGATCGCCCAGCCAGGCGCTGACCGCCTTGGCGCTGGACTTGTAGTCGATCACAAGGCGCCTGCCGTCATCGAGCTCATCGACACGGTCGATCTTGCCGCGCAAGCTCAGCGGCCCCATCACCAGCGTGCGCTTGTCCTCGACGGCGACCACGGTGTAGTCGTCGCTGCGCTGCTCGCGCTCCATTGCGATCCAGGCCCTGGCCAGGCGCGCGAGGCGCTCGCGTTCGACCTCGGCAAAGCGGCCGGCGAGCGTCGCCGGGCGGTCGCGGCGCACGCGCGCAACGGCGTCTTCGGCAGCGGCGGCAAGCAAGGCGTCGAGTTGCCCGTCGGACGTGGCATCGAGCGCGCCGCTCGTCTTGAGTTGCTGCCAGGCTTTGGCGAGCACGCGGTGAACGAGAATGCCGCGCTCCATGGCATCGAGGCCGGCATGCGGCGATTCGGGCGAGCGCGCGTCAAGGCGATGCAGGGCAAAGGCGCGAAACGGACACGCCGACTGGTCGGTAATGACGGCGGTGCCGCCGCGCAAGGCCGCACCAGCGCTGAGCGGCGGTGCCAGCGCATCGGTGATGGTTTCAAGCTTGCCGGCGGTGTGGATGAGGTCGCGGTGGCTCGGGGCCGCGGCGGGCGAATCGTCAAGCGCATTCATCGCGGCAATCAGCGGGCTCACCAGCAAACGCCGGTCGCCGTCCATCAACGGATGCGAGAACACCACCTCACCCGCCGCGCCAGCCCAGCCTTGCGTGATGGCGGCATCGAGCGCGAGCGTAGCCTCGAGGGTGGCTTCGGGTACGCGGGCCGCGCGCTGCGCCGCCAGCGGCAAAAACGGATTGGGCCGCGGATGAATGGGCCAGGCTTCGTCGCTGAGGCCCATCACCCACAGGTGATCGAAGGCGATGCCGGCCGATTCGAGCACGCCCAGCACCTGCACCGGCGCATCGACCACCTCTGGCTGGAACAGGGTTTCGGCGGCAAGCCGGCGCAGGCGCGACAAGGCCTCGCCGTAGCCCATCTTGCCGCACACCGCGTCGAGCATGGCAAAGCCGGCCACCACCTCGTGCCATTTTTTCAAGGTCTGGTATTCGGCCGAATCGAGACTACGGCCCTGATCGGGAAAGCCCACCAGCCGCAAGGCCGCGTCCATGGCCTTGGCCCAGCCCGAAGGCGTGCGTGTCGTAAACAAATCGGAGCGACGGAACTCGGCAAGCTTGCGCAGCGATTGCGTCAGTACCGGCGCACTCACCGCAGCGGCTTGCATCACGGCCAGCAGCCGATCAAGTGTGATGGCGGGTTCGGCACGACGGCGCAATTCGATGTCAAGAAGCGCGCGTGCCGCCGCTTCGGCTTCACCTGCCTCGATGAAGGGTGAACGGATCAGCAGACTGGCGCGGCCGAATTCGGTTTCGCGCACCGCGAGTTCGAGCACCAGCAACGCCGCCTGCACCAGCGGATAAGTCGTGAGTGCTTCGCCGAGCGAAATGTTGAAGGGCAGCGGCGGCGCCGCGCCGAACCGGCCATCACCATTGCCAGGCAGCATCGACGCCGGTGCGAGTGCCACGCGCAACGCGCGCGTCAGCGCTTTGCGCCGGCCGGCCAGGTCGGGCACCACGATGCCGATGCGCGCAGATGGATTCGAATCAAGACGCGCCCGCGCCCAGGCTGCGGCGCGGCGCACCTCGTCGCGCGCCTCGGCGCAGGCGAGGCGACTGGTGCGCGCTTCGCCCGCCCTTGATGCAGACGGTGCCGAACTGCAGACACTGACACCGGCCGATGCGAGCGCAGCGAACAGCGCGCGCTGCTGCGGCGTGAGTATGTCAAAACCGTAGGCCACCAGCAGCTTTGGCTTGCGCAGCGCGGCGTGGCCGGCGTGGGTGATGACCAGATCGGGCAGCCGCGCCTCATCGGTGTGGTGTTCGCGCTCGCAGCGGCGCGAGTATTCGCCGCACCAGTCGCGAAAGGCCACCGCGTCTTCATTGATGTCAGCCGAGCGCAGGCTGGCCAGCAATTGCCAGGCGTGCGCCGATTTCCAGGCGCTGGCGGCGAGCGCCGCGGTCTCGGGCACGGCGAGCAGCACCGCGCCCGCGTCGGAGCGGCGCACCACGTCCTCCCACAAGGCGGCCTGCTGCGCTGCGGTCAGCAACAGTGGCACCTGCGGCGCGAGTTCCGAATACAGTGCGTCCTCGTACCAGCGCCGGAGCAGCGCCGACAGCGGCAGAATATCCGCCGTCTCCCACGACGCCAGCCCCTTCAGGGCCTGCGCGTCATCGAACTCGCGCGCCAACGCCTGGGCGAGGCGGATGTTGGGCGTGACCACGGTGATGCCGGTCGTTTCGTCAGGACCCGGGCCGCCCGCCAGGCTGGCGAGCAATTTGTCCTTGGCAATGGGCGGCGCGGCGCTGTTGGAAAGAGTCATGAGGGGGCTACTGTAACAAGCGCGCGGGCTCAACGGGTGAGCCTTTGCGCCGCGTTGGCCGCTGCCGTATGGTCCGGCTGCAACCGCCGGAAACGACCGTCTGGCAAGGGTTTCCAGCAAGTCACCTGCGCTGGCGCGGCGTATCGGCCGCTGCTCGAACACCTCCATTGCCGGCTTCACCAGCCACCCGAAGCACAAAGTTCCGGCGCACACCATAGGCCATAAGGCCTAGTCCGCTACCCCGTCGTCGCGAGGTAAGCTGAGACTCAGTCCAAAGTCACAGGAAAACAAGGCCATGGATGCACCACCGGGCAAGGCGCGCAGGCTCTACGCCCATCCGGAATACTGGCTGGTCGCGCTGGCGATTTTTGCAGCCTCGACCATCTGGGTGTTCACCTACCTGAGTGTCGAGCAGGATCGCAAAATCACGCGCGCCTCGAGCTTTGAGGTGTCGCAGTCCATTGCACTGAGCCTGGATGCGCACGTCACCGAATCGGTGCGCGCGGCGAGCAATGCCCTCACCGCCGCAGCGCTGCTGATCGAACGCGCCGGCGGCCCGCGCAAGTTCAGCACCGAGGCCTTGCAGCGCGAGCTCGAGCGCGAGTTGCCGGACAAGACCTCGGTGATGCGCCTGGTGGTGCTGGACCGCGACGCCCACACCGTGGCCACCTCGGATGCGCGCCAGGTGCCGCCGATTCATGTGCCGCAACGCGAGTTCTACCAGTGGCACCTCGCGCGCCCCGCCGACACCTCGGTGCGAGTGTCGCACGCACTGCGCACCGAGGTGCAACAGCAATGGGTGATACCGGTGTCACGCGCCATCGTGGTTGACGGCCGCTTCGAGGGCGTGATCGTGGCGCAGCTCGATGTGCGTTACTTCGAGGCCTTTTACCGCCGCCTTGCCGCGCTCTACCCGGCAACGCTCGGCGTCACCCACCAGGACGGGCGCATCATGTTTCGCTACCCGTTCGATGAGGCCTTCATGGACCGTGACCCCACGTCCGAGCACGAGTGGGCGCAGATGCGTGCCGGCCCCGGCACCACAGAGAGCACCAGCGAGCTCGACGGGCGGCGGCGCTTTGTGTCGCATCGCCCGCTTGCCGGCAGCCCGCTGGTGGTGCTGGTGGGCATTGATGAAGAGAAGGTCATGGCGCCGTGGCGCGAGCGCACCTTCCAGCGCGTCAGTACGGTGGCGGCCGGCAGCGTGGTGTTTTTCGCGCTGCTGTGGGCGGTGGTGGCGTTTTTGCGCCGGCTGTCGCGTAGCGAGGCGCGCTTTCGCCACCTGTATGGCGGCGCCAACGACGGCATTGTGCTCGTTCGCGGCGAGCGCATCATCGACGTCAACCCGGCCTGTCTCGCCATCCTGGGCTATACGCGCGCCGAGGAAATGATCGGCCGTTCGCCGGGCGATTTTCGCTCCGGCAGCGGGAACGAGGCCGTGCTGTTTCGCGCCCGCCTCGAGCGCGTGCTCGGCGGCGAGAACATCCGCTACGAGGTGACGCTGCGCCGCCGCGACGGCAGCGAGGTGGTGGTCGAATCGAGCCTTTCGACGGTGGATGACCGCGGCGAGACGCTGGTGATGTCGATGTTCCGCGACATCACCGAGCGCAAGCGCGCCGAGGCCGAATTGCAGGGCCTCGCCGCCGAACTCGAGAGCCGCGTCGAGCGGCGCACGGCGCAATTGTCGGCCACGCTGCGCGAACTCGAGTCGTTTTCCTATACCGTATCGCACGACCTGCGTGCGCCGGTGCGTCAGACGCGCGGCTACATCGCCAACATCTTGCAGGACTTCGGCCCGGTGCTGCCGCGCGAATGCGCGCACATGATCAAGCGCATCGATGCGGCCAGCGAGCGCATGGACGCACTGATCAAGGGCCTGCTCGCGCTGTCCAAGGTGTCGCGCGATGCCATGAGCCTGGTGCGTTGCGACCTTGGCGCCATCGCCTACTCGGTGGTGGCGTCGCTGCGCGAACTCGAACCCGAACGCGATGTTCAGGTGCACATCGAAACCGCGCTCGAAGCCCCGGCCGATCGCGGCATGATAGAGGCGCTGCTTGGCAACCTGATAGGCAACGCCTGGAAGTTCACCGCTAAAACCGTCGCGCCGCGCATCGTCATCGGCCGCACCACGCTGCTGGGCAAGCCGGTGTTTTTTGTGCGCGACAACGGCGCCGGCTTTGACATGGCCAACGCCTCCAAGCTGTTCGAGCCGTTTCGCCGCCTGCATTCGGCCAGCGAATTTCCCGGCACCGGCATTGGCCTTGCCACGGTTCACCGCATCATCGAACGCCACGGCGGCGGCATCGAGGTCGAGTCGGCGCCCGACGGGGGCTGCTGCTTTTATTTCAGCCTGGACGCGGTGGACACCGTTGAAGAGCGCATCGTCGCCACCGCCTGACAACGGTGAAGGTCCACGCCGGCGGTAACAGGACTACAATAGTTCGCATGGACGATGCACTGCAGCTTGCACGAACCCAGTTCGGCCTGAACATCGCGTTTCACATCATGTTCCCGACCATCACCATCGGTCTGGCGTGGTTTCTGGTGTATTTTCGTATCAAGCTGATGCGCTCGGGCGACGCCGCATGGGGCGCCACCTACCAGATGTGGACCAAGGTCTTCGCCCTCACCTTTGCCATGGGCGTGGTCTCGGGCATCACCATGTCCTTCCAGTTCGGCACCAACTGGCCCGGCTACATGAAGACCGTCGGCAACATTGCCGGCCCCCTGCTCGCCTACGAGGTACTGACGGCGTTTTTTCTGGAGGCGACGTTTCTCGGCGTGATGCTGTTCGGCATGAAGCGCGTGTCGGCGCGGCTGCACCTCACCTCGACCATTCTTGTCGCCGCCGGCACCAGCCTGTCGGCGTTCTGGATACTCGCGCTCAACTCCTGGATGCAGACCCCGACCGGCCATATCATGCAGGACGGTGTGCTGATTGCCGGTGACTGGCTGGAGGTGATTTTCAATCCGTCCTTCCCCTACCGCTTTACCCACATGATGCTCGCCTGCGGCCTCACCGCGGCCTTTGTCGTATCGGGGCTGTCGGCGTGGCGGCTGTTGCGCGCGCCCAAGGACACCGGTGCGCTTGGCACGCTGCGCATCGGCGTGCTGGTGGCGGCGGTGCTGGCGCCGCTGCAGATTGTGGTCGGCGACCTGCACGGGCTCAATACCCTCAAGCACCAGCCGGCCAAGATCGCCGCCATCGAGGCGATCTGGAAAACCGAAAAGGGCGCGCCGCTGGTGCTCTTTGCCATTCCGAACGAGAAAGAACAGCGCAACGACTATGCCATCGAGATTCCCAAACTCGCCAGCCTGATCCTGACGCATGACATCGAGGGCGAAATAAAAGGCCTCGAGGCCTTTGCACCGGACACCCCGGCGGTGAAGCCGCTGTTCTTTGCCTTTCGCATCATGGTCGGCATCGGTACGGCGATGCTGCTGCTCGCCTGGGCCGCAGTCTGGTGTTCGCGCAACAAGGCGCTGCCGCCGCGCTGGCTGTTGTGGGGACTCGCCGGCTTCACGTTCTCGGGCTGGATTGCGACACTCTCCGGCTGGATCGTCACCGAAATGGGCCGCCAGCCCTGGCTCGTCACCGGCATATTGCGCACCGCCGACGCGGTGGGCCCCATATCCGAGGCGGCGATGGGCGCCAGCCTGACCGCTTACGCCGCCACCTACGCCGCAATGCTCGCCGCCTACATGGTGGTGATCACGCACATGGCGGGCAAGGGGGCGCAGGCGGCCAAGCCGCTGGCCGAGGGCATGCAGGCACCGGGAAAAATCGCATGACACTCGAAAAGAGACTCGACGTGACACCCGCCGTGACACCCGACGTGACACCAGCATGCCGCTCGACCTGCCGCTGATTTTCGCCGTGCTGATGGGTGTGGCCATGCTCGCCTATGTGGTGCTCGACGGCTATGACCTGGGCGTGGGCATGCTGATGCCGGCAGCGAGCGAAGAACAACAAGGCTATATGGTGTCCTCGATAGGCCCGTTCTGGGACGCCAACGAAACCTGGCTGGTGCTTGGCATAGGCCTGCTGCTGGTGGCCTTTCCGGTGGCGCACGGCATCGTGCTCGGCGCACTCTACCTGCCGGTGGTGGCGATGCTGATCGGCCTGATGCTGCGCGGCGTGGCGTTCGAGTTTCGCGTCAAGGCCGACGGCTGGCATCGCGAGTTGTGGAACGGGATGTTCTGGGGCGGCTCGTTTCTCGCGTCGGCGTCGCAGGGCTTCATGCTGGGGCGTTACATCACCGGCTTTGAAACGGGTTTCGGCTACGTCCTGTTCGCGCTGCTCGTCGCCGGCGGCTTGTGCGGCGGCTACGTGCTGCTCGGCGCGACCTGGCTGATCATGCGCACCGAAGGGGACCTGCAAAAAAAATCCTGTGCCTGGGCGCGCTGGGGCCTTGGCTGGGTGGCGCTGGGCGTGGCCCTGGTCAGCGCCGCCACGCCGCTCGCTTCCGACACCATGCGCCACAAGTGGTTTGATTTTCCGGGCACCCTCCCGCTGCTGGTATTGCCGCTGGCGAGCATCGCTGCGGGCATCTGGGTGTGGCGAGAAACCGGCCGCATCGGCAACGCCGCGTCCACCGCGCGCCGCGACTGGGCGCCCTTCGCCGGCGCGGTAATTATTTTTGTGCTGGCCTTCGCCGGCCTCGCCTACAGCCTGTTTCCGTATGTGGTGATGGACAGGCTGACCATCTGGGACGCGGCGGCGCACCCCTCGTCGCTGAAGGTGGTGCTGGCCGGCGCAGCGCTGGTGCTGCCCTTTATTGTCATCTACACCGCGTTCTCGTACCGCGTGTTCCGCGGCAAGGCACGCGCCGGGCTCTACGACTGACCCGCAGCATCGGCCGGAAAGGCCCGCCTCGCCTGGCTTTCCGGATGATGGCCACGCCGAAGCCTGCCATTGCATCCAAGAAAGCAGATTCCTCGTTGCACTCGGAATGACATGCATATGTATATGTTTGTGCGTCAATGCGGGCAGACACCGTTGCTCGGGCGGCCATCGCCGCCGCAACTGTCGGGCGGCGCCGGGCTGTCGGTGATGCCCACCGACACCATGCCGCAACCGGCCCGCACCAGCAGCAATCCGCAGACGCATGACAACCGGCGCAGTTGAAAGCAGCATTCCATCATTCGGCGAACAAGCGCACGAACAGGTCGCGCAGCCATTTGTTTGCCGCGTCCTTGTGCGCGCGCTGGTGCCAGAACAGCTTGATGTCGAAAACCGGGATGCGCACCGGAAAAGGCATTACCTGGATAAGGATCAGTTTGGCAAATTCGTAGGCAAGACGGCTCGGCATGGTGACAACGAGGTCTGATCCGGCGATGACCAGCGGCAGCACCATGAACTGCGGTACGGTCAAGCCGATGCGCCGCGCAATGGCGTGTTGCGCCAGCACCTTGTCAACTTGCTCGTGGGTGATGCCGCTCGAATCGGCATAGGCGTGCTCGACCTGGCGAAAGGCCTCGACCGACATGCCGCGGGTGAATTTCGGATGGTCTGAGCGGGCGATGCAGACGTACTTTTCGCGGAACAGGCGGCGCTGGTAAAAGCCGGTGCGCAGCGAAGTGAAATGGCCTACCGCCAGGTCGATTTCCCCGGATTCGAGCGCCATGCCCTGCGAGCGCAATGGAATCGGGCAGGCGCGCAAGCTCACTCCGGGCGCTAGCGCCTTGAGATGGGCGAGCAGCTTGGGCAGAAAGACCATTTGCGCGATGTCGCTCATGTAAACCTTGAACACGCGCCCGGCGCGGGCCGGTTCGAACGAGCGCGAGGCGTCAAGCTCCTGGCGCAGGATATCAAGCGCCGCACGCACCGCACGTCCGACGCGCTCGCCGGTCGAGGTCGCCTCCATGCCCTGCGAGGTGCGCACGAACAAGGGGTCGTCGAACAGCCGGCGCAAGCGCGCGAGGGCGTGGCTCGCCGCCGACTGCGACAAACCCAGGGCCTCGGCTGCGGCCGACACGCTGCGGCGCTCGGCCAGCGCCTCAACCAGCCGCAACTGTGTCAGATCGAGATCTTCTATATGCATGAAACTCATACCCTTCATGAAAATCTGTGCATGGACATTGCACTGCCGCGACACTACCATGTCGCACACAAGGTCAAATACGCAGTTCCAAAAGGCGAATTCCGATGCGCGCCCTGCCTTTCGTCACCGTCACCGTCACCGTCACCGTCATGGTCATCGCGGCGCTCGCCCTCGCGTCGGCGCCGCTGCTCGCCGCAGCCCAGCCCGAAGCGCCATGGCCCAATCGCCCGATCAAGATCATCGTGTCCTTTCCACCCGGCGCCGGCGCCGACCTCGCGGCGCGCACGGTCGGACAAAAACTGTCCGCATCGCTGGGCGTGGCGGTGCTGGTGGAGAACCGCGCCGGCGCCAACGGCATTTTGGGCACCGACGCGGCGGCCAAATCGGCGCCCGACGGCTGCATCATCCTGCCCACCGATCGCGGCGCCTTCGGCCTCAACCCGAGCCGGTACAAGAAGCTGCCCTACGATCCGCTCAAGGACTTTGAGTACATCGGCATCGCCACCGTCGGCAACTATGTGCTCGCCATCTACGCCGGCGTGCCGGCCAAAAAATTACGCCGAATTCATCGCCCCCGCCAAGTCCAGACCCGGCGCCGTCAATCACGCCAGTTTCGGCGTCGGCAGCATGCCGCAAATGAACCTCGGGGCGCTGAACCTGCAGGCCGGCATCAAGCTCAATCACGTGCCTTACAAGGGCGGCGGCCCGGCGGTGACGGCGCTGGTTGCCGGCGAAGTCGGCGTGACGGTGCTGACCGCGCCCTCGCTGCTCGGCCACATCAAGGAAGGCCGCGTACGCGCCATCGCCATCGGCGCGGCCAGGCGCTCTGCGCTGCTGCCCGATGTGCCGACCATGGCCGAAGCGGGCGGCGGAGCAGACACGCTGGTGCCGACCTACTTTGGTTTTGCCGCGCCGGCGGGTACGCCCAAGGCCATTGTCAACCGGCTCTCGGCCGAAATCAAAAAGGCGCCCGCGGGCGGCGACTCGGGGGACAGGCTGGGCAAGCTCGGCCTCGATACCGCCGGCAGCACGCCCGAGGAGATGTTCGCCACGGTCAGGGCCGACATGGCGCGCTTTGCAAAACTCGTCACCGCCGTAGGCATCCAACCCGAATGAGCAGGCTGTCACTGACCATCGCGACCTCGGACTATGACCGCGTCCGCGCCATCGCCGACGGCCGCGTGCAAGTCGAGGGATGCGATGTCAATTTCATCGCACTCGCGCCCGAGGAATGTTTTCACCACGCCTATTTCCATCGCGAGTTCGAGGTCGCCGAGATCGGCTTTTCGCCGTTCTTGAGCGCCACTTCGCGCGACACACCGCCCTATGCCGCATTGCCGGTTTTTTTGTCGCGCATGTTGCGCAATTCGGCCATTTACATTCGCAGCGACCGCGGCATCGGCAAACCCGAAGACCTGCGCGGCAAAAGGATTGGCGTGCCCGAATATCAGATGTCGGCGGCAATGTGGCCGCGCGGCATGATTGCCGCGAACCAAGGCGTGCGGCCCGACGAAATGCACTGGGTGCAGGGCGGCCTCGAAAGCTGGGGCCGCAAGGACAAGCTCCCGCTCAACCTGCCGGCGGGCTTTCCGCTGTCGGCGGCGCCCGAGGGCCGCTCGCTGTCGGTGGAAGAATTGTTTGTGGCGGGCACGCTGGAGGGCATCAAGGTATGAGTACGATGCTCGTCTGCGCCTCGACATGAAAACGATGCTCGTCTGCGCCTCG
>CAYLPI010000011.1:0-41890 GCA_964385505.1 uncultured Bordetella sp. | reverse complement strand
GGCACTGGTTCTGGGTGATCGCGCCGAGGATTCGTTCCGGCAATCGATGCTTTTATCGCAGGGTGACGTATCGATTTTCTTTTCGAACGGGCTCGTCGGCGGCATCACCGGATTCGCGCTGGTATTGCTGTTCTGGCCGCTGGTCTCCTCGATGATGGACAAACTCAAGGCCAGGGCAGCCTGAGTCCAGCGGCGGTGCCCGGCCTATTCCGTGGGGCTGGTAACCCGCTGCTTCAGGCGGGACAGCGTTTCGGGCGTCAGGTTCAGGTAGGAGGCGAGTTCCTTTTTGGGGATGCGGCCGAGCAGCTCGGGATGTTTCCTCATGAAGCGCTGCAAGCGGCCGGGGGCGTCGAGCAGGTGCAGTGTGATGGTGTGTGCCATCACCTCGGACATCAGGCGCATCACCTCGTATTCGAAGCGTTGCTTGACGTCAACGTGACGATCGAGAAAATCCACCCACAAGGGCATCGAGATACGCGCCGCGAGTACCCGGGTGACGGCGACTATGCTGTAGGGAACGGGCGTCTTGAGGCGCCAGGCGGCGTATGAAGTGTCCATGTCCGGCTCCGCCGCAAAGCGCAGGATCATCTCCTTGCCATCGGCATTGCTGACCACCCGCTTGAGGATGCCGTCGAGGATGAAAAACTGCTCCATGCTTGTGGAGCCCTGGTGTACCAGCGGTTCGCCTTTCTTGTACTCGGCGATCTCCAGCTTGGGCTCCAGATCCTCCCGAGCTGCGAGGCTGATTTCACGCAGCACGAGGTTGTGCTGCAATTGCAGTCGGATGGTATTGCGCTGGGGGTGGGTGGCGATGGCGGACATGACCGTTCAGGATAGGTGAATCCGCTGATTTAAGCTGGATTTATTGACCTCAGTCAAGGTTGAGATGTGAGGGGCTGCCTAGACTCTCGACCGGTGCATTACAAGGTGTCCGGAAGCGCTTTTCCCGGGTCAGATTGCAGAAAATTCAAGGAGGATCCCATGGGAACTGTTGAACCCCAGGTTGTCGAGGAGGCGGTGACCGACGGCTTTCACCTGGTCATCGATGCCCTGAAACTCAACGGCATCGACACGATCTTCGGTCTGCCCGGCATCCCGATCACCGATTTTGCCCGCAAGGCACAAGCCGAGGGCCTGCGCGTTATTTCGTTCCGCCACGAACAGAACGCCGGCAACGCCGCGGCCATCGCCGGCTTCATGACACAAAAACCGGGTATCTGCCTGACGGTGTCTGCGCCCGGCTTCCTCAACGGCCTGACGGCGCTCACCAACGCCACGACCAACTGCTTTCCGATGATTCTGATCAGCGGTTCGAGCGAGCGCGAGATCGTTGATCTGCAGCAGGGCGACTACGAAGAAATGGACCAATTGGCAATCGCCAAGCCGCTGTGCAAGGCCGCTTTCAGGGTGCTGCATGCCGAGGACATTGGTGTCGGCATCGCGCGAGCCATCCGCTCCGCGGTATCCGGCCGCCCCGGCGGCGTGTACCTCGACCTGCCAGCCAAACTTTTCGCCCAGACTCTGGATGCTGAAGCGGGCAGGAAATCGCTGATCAAAGTGGTCGATCCCGCGCCGCGACAAATTCCGGCCGGCGACGCAGTGCAACGTGCGCTCGAGCTGCTCAAGGGCGCAAAGCGTCCGCTTATCCTTCTGGGCAAGGGCGCCGCCTATGCGCAGGCCGACGCGGAGATCCGCGCACTGGTCGAAAATACCGGCATCCCCTACCTGCCCATGTCCATGGCCAAGGGGCTATTGCCTGACACGCACGAGCAGTCCGCCGCCGCCGCCCGATCGTATGTGTTGCCCGAGGCCGACGTGGTGATGATTGTCGGCGCCCGCCTGAACTGGCTGCTCTCGCACGGCAAGGGCAAGACCTGGGGGGGCAAGAGCCACAAGGACTGGGGCGGCCAGAAATTCATCCAGATCGACATTGCCGCCACGGAGATGGACAGCAATGTGCGCATCGACGCCCCGTTGGTCGGCGACGTCGGTTCGTGCGTGGCAGCGCTGCTCGCCGGGATTGGCGCCGACTGGCCGAAGCCACGCGCAGACTGGCTCACCGCCATCGCGGAGCGCAAGAACAAGAACGTCGCGAAGATGGCCGAGACGCTGGCCAAGGATCCGGTACCGATGAATTTTCACAGCGCGCTGAACGTGGTGCGCGACATCATCAAGGCCAACCCGGACGCCATTCTTGTGAATGAAGGCGCCAACGCGCTCGATTTCACGCGGAGCATTGTCGACATGTACAAGCCGCGCAAGCGCCTGGATGTGGGAACATGGGGCATCATGGGCATCGGCATGGGCTTTTGCGTCGGGGCAGCCGTGGTCAGTGACCATCCGGTGATTGCGATAGAGGGCGACAGCGCTTTCGGTTTTTCCGGCATGGAAGTGGAGACCATCTGCCGCTACAACCTGCCGGTCTGCGTGGTGGTATTCAACAACAACGGTGTCTACGGCGGCACCGATATAAATCCGACAGGCGGCGCTGATGTCGCGCCCACCGTGTTCGTCAAGGGCGCGCGCTATGACAAATTGATGGAGGCCTTTGGCGGTGTCGGCGTGCATGCCACGACCCCTGCCCAGTTGCGCAAGGCAATGGAAGAGGCCGTGCGCTCGCGCAAGCCCACGCTCATCAACGCCGTCATCGACGAGGCCGCCGGAACAGAAAGCGGCCGGATCACGAGCCTGAATCCGCAAAGCGCAAAAAAGTAGCAGTCCAGTCAGCCGGACAAGGGCGGGCAGCCTTTAATCTGCCGGAGAATTTTTGGAGATCAGAATGGAAGCACTCAAGGGAGTTCGTATTCTCGACATGACCCACGTGCAGGCGGGGCCGACCTGTTCACAGTTGCTCGCCTGGATGGGCGCCGACGTGATCAAGTTTGAACCGCCGCAGGGGGACGCCACGCGCGGGCAGTTGCGCGACGTACCGGGCGCCGACAGCCTGTATTTCACAATGCTCAATTGCAACAAGCGATCGATAACGGTCAACATGAAAAGCCCCGAGGGCAAGGCGGTTTTCGTAGACCTCGTCAGGCAATGCGATATCGTGATGGAGAACTTCGGCCCGGGTGTGCTCGACAGATTCGGCTTTACCTGGGAAAAAATCCACGAGATCAACCCGAAAATCGTCATGGGCTCGATCAAGGGATTCGGGTCCAGCGGTCCCTACGCCGAATTCAAGGCCTACGAGAATGTCGCCCAGGCGATGGGCGGGGCGATGAGCACCACGGGTGTCCCCGATGGCCCGCCGTTCGTGACCGGCGCGCAGATCGGTGATTCGGGCACCGGCCTTCACCTCGCCATCGGCCTGTTGGCGGCATTGCACCAGGCCACCCGGACCGGCAAGGGCCAATACGTCGAAGTTGCGATGATGGATGGCGTCATGAACCTGTGCCGCGTAAAGTGGCGCGATCACCAGCGCCTGACCCGCCAGTCGCTGTCCGAATATTCTGTCCCGACCGAGCAGGGCATGGGCGCCGTGCCGCGCGCAGGCAACGACTCGGGCGGCGGGCAACTCGGCAATGCGATCAAGTGCAAGCCTGGCGGGCCCAACGATTACATTTATCTGGTCGTGCAGGAGGCGGTGTGGGATGCGCTCGCCAAGCGGATCGGCCCGGATGTCGGGGTGCCCGGTCTTGCAACCGACACGAAATTCGCCACTGTTGGCGAGCGGCGCAAAAACCAGAACGAAATGTGGGCCTTGATCACCAAGTTTGCATCGAACCACACCAAGCGTGAATTCATGGCCATCCTCAATCCCCTCGATGTGCCTTGCGGCCCGATCATGTCTACCGAGGATCTTGCCAACGACGAGCATATCCGCGGACGCGACATGTATGTCGAACTCGATCATCCGGCACGGGGCAAGTGGTGGAACGTGGGCATGCCAATCAAGCTTTCGGCGTCGCCGGCGAAGATAGAGCGCTCGCCCCTGCTCGGAGAGCATACCGATGAGGTACTCAAATCCGTGCTCGGTTACGACGCTGCAAAGGTGGATGCGCTCAAGAGCGCGGGCGCCTTCAGCGCGCCGCCGAAAAAGGCGTCCTAGCCTTCTGCGCGACCCCCCCGGGTGTTCCCGGATGCACTGAATTTTCGGAGAAAGTCATGCGTATAGCGATAGTCGGTCAGCAGGATTTTGGCAAGGCGGTGCTTGAGGCGTTCCTCGCCCGTGGCGACGACGTGGCAGGTGTGTTTTGCGCGCCCGAAAAGGAGGGGGCAAAACCCGATCCGTTGAAGGTGCTTGCACTCGAAAAAGGTCTGCAGGTGTTCCAGTTCAAGTCACTGAAGGACGCCGAAGCCTCGGACGCCCTGCGTGGCCTGAATGTCGACATCGGCATCATGGCGTTTGTGCTGCAGTTTGCACCGCAGGAATTTGTAAACATTCCCAGGCACGGCACCATTCAATACCATCCGTCCCTGCTGCCAAAGTATCGCGGCCCGAGCTCAATCAACTGGCCGCTTATTCGCGGTGAGAAAAAAACCGGGCTGACGATTTTCCGTCCCTCCGACGGCCTCGATGAGGGCGAGATCATCCTGCAGAAGGAAACGCCGGTCAGCGACGATGACACGCTGGGAACCGTTTATTTTGACCGTCTTTTCCCGATGGGCGTGCAAGCCATGATCGAAGCGGCCGATTTGGTGGTGGCAGGCAAGCACCAGCAGGTGGCGCAGGACGAGGGGCAGGCTTCTTACGAGGGCTGGTGCCGGGCGGCGGAGTCGAAGATCAACTGGGCAAACCATGTCGATTTCATCTATAACCTTGTTCGCGGCTGCAATCCGGCCCCGGGCGCATGGACTACGCTCAATGGCAAGAAAGTGCAGATATTTGACGCGAAGAAACACTCCGTGCGCACGTTCGGCGCGGTCAAGGGCAAGCTCGGAGAGCTGTCCGAGATCGGGCCGAACAGCTTTTCCATCACGGCCCAAGGCGGACGGATCGAGGTCATGAAGGCCAAGCATGAGGACGGCAAGAAAGTGTCGGCAGCCGACTTCATCGCGCAAAATGGCTTGGCGGTCGGGGCCTTGTTCGGCGGCTGACCTGAGCTGGTCCGATCGAAAGCCCTGGCGCCAAGCCGGGGCTTTTTTATTTTGGTGTTCAACGGACAGATTGTTGTCGAATTCTTATCACCGACAAGAAGGAACGGGTGGGAGCGTGATTTCCTTGAAAAATTTGACTAATCTGATATCCGACTGTAAGAATGCGCATTATCGTGCTGTTTTGACTGTAACTTGGGGATATTCTGCGTCTCGATGACACACCCTTGGCGGCCAGGCGGTCAGCAGCAGGCCGCAAAAGACATGCCCGGGCGTTTTTGCCGGGGCCGCAGGCAGTTTGTATCGGCATAGCGGCATGCGCCATGAGGCGGGGCGGGATGGCGTACAATTCCGCTTCGTTTTTGTTTCGTCCGTAATTGAAAAAAACAATAAAAACAACGGGGAGTGGTTCTATGAGCAAAGCGGGTTTCTGGAAAAAGGATTGGTTTCTCGGCGCTGTAGTCGCCGTGGTTCTGCTCCTTGCCGGCGGTTCCCAGTTGATCCAGAGCCTGGAGCGCAGCGCCTATGATTGGGGGGTGCGCGCCTCTTCGCGCACGCCTAGCGACCGCGTCGCGGTCATCGCTATCGACGATGCGAGCATCAGCAACATCGGTCGCTGGCCCTGGTCGCGCGATGTGCATGCCCAGATGACCGACAAGCTTGCCGCAGCCAAGGTCAAAGTCATCGGCAATCTGGTGTTCTTCACCGAACCGCAGCTCGATCCCGGCCTCAATTACGTAAACAAGCTCATCGAGATTTACTCCCGTATGGCGCCCACGCCTGCCGACGGGTCGGCGCCGGCTACTGGTGGTGATATGGCGAGCATCGGCGCTTTACTGCGCGAAGCCGAGGCTTCTCTGAATACGGACCGTCGTCTTTCCGAGAGTTATGGCAAGGCCGCGAATGTCGTGCTGCCGATGCTGTTTGAGCTGGGGGAGCCTCGAGGCAAGCCCGACAAGCCGCTGCCTGATTACGTCGCCAAAAACAATCTCACGACCATTGAAAAAAAATCGGACGATCTGCCACTGCCGAGCGCTTCTGTTGTTTATCCAATAGAGCTGCTGGGCAAGAACGCGTCCGGAATCGGGCAGTTGAATTCCAATGTGGACATCGATGGCGGGATTCGTTCCGAGCCGCTGGTCGTTTCATACTACAACCAGATGTTTCCGTCGCTTTCGGCGCTCATTGCGGCGAAAAGCCTGAACCTTGACGTGAAGGACATCAAGGTCAGGTTGGGCGAGGGCGTGACGCTGCAGAACCTCAAGATCACGACCGACCCGTATCTGCAGATGTACACGTATTTTTACAAAGACCGCGACGGCAAGCCGGCGTTTCAGGTGGACTCGTTCTTTGATGTGTATACCGGCAAGATCCCGGCGGAAAAGTATCGCGACAAAATAGTCCTTATCGGACCGACTGCGGCCGGGGTGGGCACGACCTCGGTGACACCCGTGTCGCCGGCGATGCCGCCGGTTCTGACGCTGGCCCACTCCGTATCCTCGATATTGCAGGAGCATTTTTTCGTTGCGCCGACATGGGGTTTTTGGGTCGAGAAGCTGGTGTTCCTTCTGATCGCGGCCTATCTGATCGCCCTGCTGCCACGGCTGAAGGCGGGCATGGGGGCCGGCGTCACAGCGGGGCTCGTCGTGCTGCTTTTGGTGTTGCACTTTGTTCTCATGACCAGTCAGGGAATGTGGATTCAGTTGATGCAGTCGCTGGCGCTGCTCGTTGTCGGGCATGTGCTGCTGATTACCAAGCGTTTCATGATGACCGAGCGCGGGAAAGAGGCATCCGATGCTTCTTCGGCAACAAACGCCCGCATGCTCGGACTCGCCTTCCAGGGACAGGGCCAGCTCGACATGGCTTTCGACTACTTCCGCAAGGTTCCGCTCGATGACACATTAATGGACAACCTGTACAACCTTGCCCTCGATTTTGAACGAAAGCGCCAGTTCAACAAGGCCGAGTCAGTTTTTCGCTACATGTCCGATTACAATCCCAAGTTCAGGGACCTGGAGCAGCGTCTGACCCGTGCCAAGCAACTCTCTGAAACGGTCATTCTTGGGGGGGGCGGAAGCGGTCGCAGCAACGCCAGCATCCTTGGCGAGGGCAGCAATACGGTCGAGAAACCCATGCTTGGCCGCTATCAGGTTGAAAAGGAACTCGGCAAGGGCGCAATGGGCGTTGTTTATCTCGGCCGCGACCCGAAAATCGGGCGCGTCGTCGCGATCAAGACGATGGCGCTGTCGCAGGAATTCGAGGCCGATGAGCTGACCGAGGTAAAGGAGCGGTTTTTTCGCGAGGCTGAGACGGCAGGGCGCCTCAATCACCCGCAGATTGTCACCATCTACGATGCGGGCGAGGAACATGACCTTTGCTTTATCGCGATGGAGTTGCTGAAGGGCAAGGATCTTGCCCCCTATACTAAGCCGGACAATCTGCTGCCGTTTGAGAAAGTGGTGTCCATCATTGCGCGTGTGGCCGATGCCCTTGGCTATGCACACAAGCTCAACGTCGTCCATCGCGACATCAAACCGGCCAACCTGATGTACGACCTTGAAGGTGACATCGTCAAAGTCACGGACTTCGGCATAGCGCGCATCACCGACTCGTCCAAGACCAAGACCGGGATGGTTCTTGGCACGCCCTCCTACATGTCGCCGGAACAGTTGTCCGGTAAAAAGGTCGACGGCCGATCCGATCTGTTCTCCCTTGCGGTGAGTCTGTACCAGATGGCATGCGGCAAGCTGCCGTTTGAGGGGGACTCGATGGCGCAGTTGATGTTCAAGATTGCCAATCAGCATGCGCCGGACATTCTTCAGTACAACGCGAACCTCTCCCCGGCATTCGTGGCATTCCTCGATCGTGCGATGGCGAAGGAGGCAGAAGAGCGTTTCCAGGACGGCGATGCGTTTGCAGCAGCGTTGCGCGCGACCACTGGCGGGGGGGCATCCGCGCAGGCGCCGGCGGCCGGAAGCGGCGACGTAGACATCAGTCTTTAACGGTGGCGTTTCAATTGAATATGCATACGATCATCAATAAGAAGGGGTATTCCGCAGGCGCCGGATTCGGAGGTTGCGCATGACCATCCATCTGGATTCGGCGCTTGAGGTTTCCAGTCACACCGACCCCGGAATGGTGCGCTCGCACAACGAAGATTCCATTGCGTCGGATGCGGACAAGGGGCTGGTGGTTCTCGCCGACGGGATGGGGGGCTACAACGCCGGTGAGGTCGCAAGCGGCATGGCAACCACCGTGATTACGACCGAGCTCCAGCAAATGCTCGAGCAACATCCGCCGTTTTTGGTCGATGAACAGACCGGGCAGACCCTCGCACAGAAAATGTTGCGCGAGCAGATTGCCAAGGCCAACACCTCCATCTACCAAGCGGCTCAGAGCCAGCCGCAGTACGCGGGCATGGGCACCACGCTGGTGGTCGCGATGTTCCATGACAACAAAGTCACGGTCGCGCATATCGGCGATTCCAGACTTTACAGGCTGAGGGGGGAGGTGTTTTCGCAAGTGACGAAAGACCACTCCCTGCTGCAGGAGCAGATAGACAGTGGTTTGATTACGCCGGAGCAGGCGAAGACATCCCAGAACAAGAACCTGGTTACACGCGCCCTGGGCATAGATCCCGCAGTGGAACCCGAGATACACGATTACGACACACAGGTTGGGGATATTTACCTGCTTTGCTCTGACGGGTTGTGCGATATGGTCAGCGACGAAGATATCGGGATGGCCGTTCAGACTCTCGGGGCCAACCTCAAGCTGTGCTGCCAGCAACTGGTGCAGATGGCAAACGATAATGGCGGGCGTGACAATATTTCGGTGATCCTGATCAAAGTGGTGCGCGATTACGCCGCGCCGCGCGGATTTGTTTCGAAGTTCATTGGCTGGTTCAAATAGTCGGGGAAATTGCTATGGCGAAGCTCATTTTGAGTATGGATGGCCTGGTGCTGAAAGAGATTCAGCTGACCAAGGAACGAACCACGATCGGTCGCAAGCCGCACAACGACATCCAGATCGACAATCTGGCGGTCAGCGGCGAGCATGCCGTTCTGGTGACCATTCTTGCCGATTCGTTTCTGGAGGACCTCGGCAGCACCAACGGAACCATGGTCAACGGCCAGCCGGTGAAGAAGCACTTCATGCAAAACAACGATGTCATCGAGCTTGGCAAATACAAGCTCAAGTATGTCGCCGACGCGGCTCCGGCGGGCGCGGCGAAAGCCGACTTTGAGAAAACCATGATTCTGCGTCCAGGTGCGATGAGGCCTGCTCCGGCACCTGCCGCTGCCCCGGCTGCGCCTGCAGCGGCTGCGCCGGCTGGCGCGCCCGCCGCTGCGCCGGCTGCGCCCAAGCCCAGCGACACACAGATCAACTCTGCGCCCGTCGCCATGCCAGCTCCGCCGCCAGCGCCCGCACAAAAAATGGGAATGCTGCAGATTTTGTCGGGTGCCAGCGCGGGACGTGAGCTGGAATTGACAAAACCTCTGACCACACTTGGCAAACCCGGAGTCCAGGTGGCCGTTCTTACGCGGCGTCCCCAGGGTTATTTTGTCACCCACGTTGAAGGCGCGAATCAGCCAAGCGTGAATGGAAAGTCGATAGGCACCGCGCCGCACGCGCTCAAGGACCATGATCTGATCGAGTTGGCGGGTGTGAAGATGGAATTCTTCTACAAAGTCTGAAACCGATGCATCCGGAATCCGTATTAAGCACCGCACCAGCCGTTTCAGGTCTGATCCCGCCCCGCCGCCTCGCAATTGATTGGAGCAGCGCTCCGTTGGGCGCCGGGCGCGTCTCCTCTGCGTATCCCCGGCATGCCAAACCGGCGGGGGCTGTTTGAAGCAGCATATCGTCCGCATTGCGATCGGCTTGGCCGTCCTGCTGCTCTTTGTGGGACACGCCGCCAAGTTTTATCAGATCGGCCTCGTCAGTCAACTCGACAGCATTATCTACGACACCCGTCTGCGGCTGACCATGCCCGGCGGTGTGGACACCCGCATTGTCATCCTTGATATCGATGAGAAGAGTCTTGCGGAAATCGGCCGCTGGCCCTGGGGCAGGGACCGCATCTCGGAGATGATCAAGAAATTGTTCGACAAGTACGGCCTCGTGCTTGTCGGCTTCGACGTGGTTTTTGCGGAGCCGGATTCAAGTTCTGGCCTGCCCGTGCTCGAGGGTCTTGCCAAAAAGGAATTCAAGGACAACGCGCAATTTCAGAGCGTCCTCAACCAGCTTCGGCCGATGCTGGACCACGATGCGATGTTCTCGCAAACCATCAAAGGGCGGCCGGTCGTGCTGGGCTACTACTTCAACAGCGCAGACGATGCCCGAGAATCGGGCGGTATTCCAGATCCGGTAATACCGGCGGGAAATTTCGCCGGTAAAAATATCGCGTTCACGACCTGGAAAGGATTCGGTGGAAATCTCCCCGAATTCCAGAAGAACGCGGCCGGGGCGGGACACTTCAATCCGCTCGTCGACTTTGACGGTGTTTCGCGCCGGGTGCCGATGCTGGCCGAATACAAGGGCGCGTATTACGAGTCGCTGTCTCTGGCAATGATCAGGACCCTGTTAGCGCTTGACTCGGGGAAGTTTCCAAACGTTGTCCCGGGGTATCCGCCGGATCGCGTCATTTCCAAGGGCTACACCGGTCTGGAATGGCTGGAGGTCGGTCCACTCAAAATTCCGGTGGATGAGAATGTCAGCGCGTTGATTCCCTACCGCGGCAGGCAGGGCAGCTTCAAGTACATTTCCCTTGCGGATGTGATGGCAGACCGCCTCCCGGTGGAGGCGCTCAAGGGCAAGATTGCCCTGGTCGGTACGTCTGCTCCGGGCTTGCTCGACTTGCGCTCTACCCCGGTTGGCAGTGTTTATCCGGGTGTGGAAATCCACGCCAACCTGATCGCAGGCATGCTTGACCGCAGCGTCAAGCAACGCCCCCCCTACATGCTGGGTGCAGAGGTCATTTTGCTGGCGATCGGCGGCATCGCGCTGGCCTTGCTAATGCCCCTGTTGTCGCCACTGAGGGCTACGCTTGTGTCATTGCTTGCCATGATGCTCATTACCGGCCTCAATGTACTCGTGTGGTCCGGCGCGGGCATGGTGCTCCCGCTTGCATCAAGCCTGCTGCTTACGATCGGTTTGTTCATTCTGAACATGGCCTACGGTTATTTCGTCGAGTCGCGTTCGAAGCGGCAGTTCACCGAGTTGTTCGGCCAGTATGTCCCGCCTGAACTCGTTGACAAGATGGCGGAGGACCCTGAGAAATACAGCATGGAGGGCAAGCGCGAGGATCTTACCGTGTTGTTTTCCGACGTGCGTGGATTCACCACCATCTCCGAGAGTCTCGATCCGCACGAGTTGTCCGCCTATATCAACGAATACCTGACGACGATGAGTCTGGTGATCCGCAACAACCGCGGAACCCTGGACAAGTATATCGGCGACGCCATCATGGCGTTCTGGGGGGCGCCCGTAACCGATCCCACCCATCACCGGAACGGTGTCATTACCGCGATGCAGATGCAGGAAAAGGCGACAGCCTTGAACGAGGAGTTCCGCAAGCGCGGCTGGCCAGAGTTCAAGATCGGTGTGGGCCTGAACAGCGGCGTAATGAGCGTGGGCGATATGGGCTCCAAGGTCCGCAAGGCGTATACCGTCATGGGCGACCCGGTAAACCTCGGCTCCCGCCTGGAGGGCATAACGAAGCAGTACGGCGTTGGCATACTGGTCGGCGAGAGCACCAAGAAAGCGGTTTCCGATGTGGTGTTCCGCGAGATTGACCGCGTACGGGTGAAGGGCAAGGATGAGCCAATCGCGATATTCGAGCCCATTGGAATGGAGGGGCAGGTCGCCAAGGCGACCCTCGACGAAATAAAGCTCTGGCATCAATCGCTAAAGTCTTATCGCGCGCAGGAATGGGACCAGGCGGAGCTGCAGTTGTTCAATCTCCAGCGAATGAATCCCGGGTGCGGCCTTTACAAGATATTTTCCGATAAGATTGCGGAAAATCGCGCCAATCCTCCAGGTCCGGGCTGGGACGGTGTGACGAAGTTCGAAACCAAGTAGGCGAGCTTGAGACTCCGAATACTTGGCTGCAGTGGCGGCATCGGCGGCCGGCACCTGCGCACCACATCAATGCTGCTCGATCATGACGTGCTAATCGATGCCGGGACCGGGGTGTCAGATCTCTCCCTCACGGAATTGTCGCTGATCGACCACATATTCATCACGCATTCCCATCTTGATCATATTTCAAGCATTCCGTTCATGGTAGATACTGTCGGAGGCATGCGCGCGAACCCGGTCATCGTGTACGCCCAGCCCGCGACAATCGAGATCATGAGAAATCATATTTTTAACTGGAGTATCTGGCCTGATTTCTCCCAGATTCCAACGGCGGAAAGCCCTTTTCTTCGATACCAGCCCATTCAGGTGGGTCAGGAGATCGAGTTGAAAAATCGAAAAATCACCGCCGTGCCGGCCAATCATGTGGTTCCGACTGTCGGGTTCCACCTGGACTCAGGCCGATCAAGCCTGGTGTTTTCCGGTGACACCACGACGAATGATGCACTGTGGAAGGTCGTCAACAAGATCGCCAATCTGAAATACCTGATAATCGAGACGGCGTTCTGCAACCGGGAGAAACAACTGGCGGTGGTATCCAAGCACCTGTGCCCCAGCATGCTCGCGGAAGAGTTGGCAAAACTTGAGCGCAGCGCGGAAATATTCATCACCCATCTCAAGCCCGGCGAGATCGAACTCACCATGCAGGAGATTGAAGAGTGCGCGGGGCAATACAAGCCGCGGATGCTCCAGAACAACCAGGTTTTCGAGCTTTGACCATGGTAATCAAAGTCGACCTGGAAATACTCAAGCGCTTGTCCCCGGTGGCGGCGTTGTCCGACTTGCGCTTGCAGGAGCTGGCGAGCCTTTGCTACATCGAGAATGTCGCCAAGAATCTCAACCCGTTCCGGATGCGCGGAATCGCCGGTCAGTCGGTTTTTCTGGTGCGTGGCGAGTTGGCGCTCACCAGGGGCGCCAGCACCCCGCCGGAGGTGCTTGTCGGGGGCTCGGAAGAGGCGCGATACGCCTTGGGCAAACGAGGCGCGGCATTCGATTCGGCCAAGGCCATCACCGACATTGACCTTGTGCGCATCGACGACGACCTGCTTGACATCATGGTCACGTGGGACCAACTTGCCGAGGGTGGCGTAACCGGTGCCATGGACGTCCAAGATTCGCTTGCGCCGTCGATTACAAACTGGAGCATTCTGTCCGGGATGTTCTCGGTCAATAACCTGAAGTTCGGCGCGTTTTCCCAATTGCCGGCGGCGCATATTGATGAGTTGCTCCAGCGTTTCGAGCGACTCGAGGTAAAGCGCGGGCAGGTGATTATCCGCGAGGGGGCGGAGGGAGACTTCTATTATGTGATCGAGTCCGGAAAATGCCAGATCGAGCGCACAATAGGGGGGGTCGTCATGACCCTTGCCGAACTGAAGAGCGGCGACGCTTTTGGCGAAGAGGCCCTCGTGTCCGAAGCCAAACGCAATGCGACGGTCACGATGAAATCCGACGGCATCCTGTTGCGGCTGGACAAACAGGATTTTGTCGGTTTGCTGAAAGAGCCCTTGTTGCAACGGCTATCGATGGCGGAGGGCCGCGAAAGGATTGCCGGCGGGGCACAGTGGGTGGACGTGCGCTATCCGTCTGAGTATCAATACGACAAATTGCCAGGGGCGATCAATATTCCCCTCTCGGAAATCCGCAATGCCTTCGGGGTACTCGACAAGAGCCGGGAATACATCCTGTATTGTCAGAGTGAGCGCAGGAGCTCTGCAGCGGCCTTTTTGCTAGCGCAGAGGGGCTACCATGCCTACCTGCTGTCGGGCGGTCTTTGGGGGGGCGAGAAGCGATGATAGACCCTGATTTGGCGGTCATTCCGGCGCCCATTTTGCATCGCCGGTTGAACTCGGCGGGCATAAACGCTAGGATTTACAAGGCTCCTCGCAGCCCGGTCGATTCAGGTGTCTGGCGATGCTTGTTAAGCTTATGAAATATATGGCAATTCCTGTATTCGGTATGACTCTCGCCGATCGCGTGGATTGCGCCCGGGCTGTCGCGGCCCCGCCTTTGTTACGAGACCCTAGACCATGAGCGCGGTTCTCAATACTCCCCCGAACGTAGCCCCGTTGGACGTCAACAGCAGGCTCGCATTCCAGAAAAACCTGCAGACAGTCACGAACAAAATTCACGCTACCAGCAACATCGATGAAATCATGCTGGAGGTGTCTTCGGACATTTGTACACTTTTCAACGCCGACCGGCTCACGATATACACCCTCGGCGAGGACAAGAACACGATCATCTCCAAGGTCAAGACCGGCCTCAACTCCTTCAAGGACCTGAAGCTGCCGCTTGCGGAGCATTCGATCGCCGGCTACGTCGGCCTGTCCAAGAAAATGTTGAACCTCAAGGACGTCTATGACGAGTCCGAGCTGCATTCCCACAACCCGAACCTGCGCTTCCTGCAGGAGGTGGACAAGCGAACCGGCTACCGTACCAAGCAGATGCTGGTGTCCCCGGTGGTGGACTCGACCAACGGTGAGTTGATCGGTGTTGTCCAGATCATCAACAACAAAGCCGGACTTCCGTTCGGGCCAATGACCGAAGAGGGTGTCAACGAGCTCACGCAAACCCTCGCCATCGCCTTCAAACAGCGCCAGAAACCGCAGGTCCTGAAGACCAAGTATGATTTTCTGGTCTCCGACGCCGTCATCTCCGCTGCAGAGTTTGAGCTTGCAGCGCGGTCCGCGCGCAAGAAGGCAATCGATGTCGAGGCGGTGCTCACCGAGGAATTCCAGGTAAAACTTCCGGCCATCGGGGCGGCGCTCGCCAAGTTCTTTGCCGTACCCTACGAACCGCTGAAGGCCGATCGCATCAAGCCCATGGATCTTTTGAAGAACCTCAAGCGCGAGTATGTCGAGGCTAACCAGTGGGTGCCGATTGAGGACGGCAAGGACGGGCTCGTTGTCCTGTGCCTCGACCCGGAGCGTGTGAAAAGTTCGCGCATTGTGCAGAACGTGTTTCCCAAAGCCAAGCTCTTGTACAGAGTGACCACACAGAAGGAATTCCGCGAGACGCTGAACCTTTTTTACGGCGCCGAGGAAATCGACACCGGTGACATCGGCGACATGCTGTCGAGTCTTGACGACGACGAAAGCATGGAGGTAGAGGGCGGCGATGACGTGTCGGCGGCGGCCGACAACGAGCTGGTAAAGCTCGTCAACAAGATCATCATTGATGCCTACAACCAGGGCGCTTCGGATATTCATATCGAGCCGTATCCGGGGAAAGCCAAGACCGAAATTCGTTTCAGGAAGGACGGCTCACTCGCCCCGTACATCGAAATTCCGGCCTCCTACCGCAACGCGCTGGTGGCGCGCCTGAAAATCATGTGCGACCTCGATATCTCCGAAAAAAGAAAGCCCCAGGACGGCAAGATCAAGTTCAAGAAATTCGGCCCGCTCGATATCGAGCTGCGCGTAGCGACGATTCCCTCTACCGGCGGCGTTGAGGACATCGTGATGCGTATCCTCGCCGCCGGTGAGCCGATACCGCTTGGCAAGCTTGGGCTCACGACCAAGAACAAGGAAAACCTAGAGAAAGCCGTATCCAAGCCTTATGGCCTGTTTTTCGTCTGCGGCCCGACGGGCTCCGGAAAAACGACGACACTGCACTCCGTGCTTGGGTTCCTGAACACGCCCGATACCAAGATCTGGACAGCGGAAGACCCTGTTGAAATCACCCAAAAGGGCTTGCGCCAGGTCCAGGTCAACAAGAAGGTGATGGATTTTCCGATGGTCATGAAGGCATTCTTGCGAGCTGACCCTGACATCATCATGGTCGGTGAGATGCGCGATGCAGAAACAACGCATATCGGCATCGAGGCTTCCCTGACCGGCCACCTCGTATTTGCCACACTGCATACCAACTCGGCACCAGAGGCTATCATCCGGCTCCTCGATATGGGTATGGATCCGTTCAACTTCTCAGACGCCTTGCTCGGTATCCTGGCGCAGCGGCTTGCCAAACGACTGTGCGGGAAGTGCAAGGAGCCCTATACACCCGCGCCGGACGAGATCAAGCAGTTCATGCACGAATTCACCTCTGACCTGAGACAGACCGATCCCTGGAAAAAAGATGCGGCAGGCGAGGCAAAGAAACTGTATGACTACTGGCTCAAGGAGTATGGCAAGGACGGCAAGCTTGAGTTCTATCATGCCAAGGGCTGCGATGCCTGCGGCGGTTCCGGCTACAAGGGACGGTGCGGCCTGCATGAGTTGATGGTGGCGAGCGATCCGGTCAAGAAACTGGTTCAGGAGCGCGCCCGGGTTTCGGACTTGTTCGTCAAGTGCGTCGAGGAGGGCATGTCGACGCTTAAAATGGACGGCATGGAAAAGGTGATGATGGGGCTTACCGACATGAAGCAGGTGCGCGCCGTCGCAATAAAGTAAGCATCAACCGGCTGTCAATTGCGCGCGTACATGCAAAGCGGGAAATCCAACCAGTCACGAAGGAGCGGGCGTGGAAACAGTTGAGCATCTGTTCCGCAGACTGGAGCAACTCAACGAAATCGGAGCCGCGCTTTCACAGGAGACCAACCTCGACGCCCTGCTCGAGAAAATCCTCGTGGCGGCGCAGACGATCACCCGGGCTGATGGCGGCACGCTTTATCTGCTTGAGGGCGGCGACCGGCTGAGGTTTGCCATCATCCGCAACAGCACGCTGGGCATCGCCATGGGCGGAGCCACCGGAACGGAAATCTCCTTTTACCCGATCCACCTGACCAATCGTGACGGGCAGCCCAACAACTCCATGGTTGCCGCTTACGCGGCGCTGCATGCCGAAACGGTGAACATTGCCGATGCGTATTCGGAGGATGGATTTGATTTTTCCGGAACCCGCAATTTCGACCAGAAAACCGGTTACCGCTCCCAGTCGTTCCTGACGGTGCCGATGAAGGACCACCAGGGCGAAATAATTGGCGTTCTGCAACTTATCAACTGCAAAGACGAAGCAAGCGCCGGAATAATGCCATTTTCGTTTTCGGACCAGCGTCTGGCCGAATCGCTTGCTTCACAGGCGGCGATTGCAATCACCAACCGCCAGTTGATCATGCAACTTGAGGAATTGTTTGAATCATTCATCGGTATGATCAACAGTGCTATTGACGAGAAATCCCCATACACAGGAGGCCACTGCCAGCGCGTTCCTGAATTGACGATGATGCTGGCTGAGGCGGTGAGCGGTTCAGATCAGGGGGCGCTTGCCGGATTCCACATGGATGACCGTGACCGCTACGAACTGAAGATGGCCGGTCTGCTTCACGATTGCGGCAAAATTACCACCCCCGTACATGTCGTCGACAAGGCTACCAAGCTGGAAACGATCTACGACCGTATGCACCTGGTCGATACCCGTTTCGAGGTGCTCAAGCGGGACGTCGAGATCGAGGCGCTGCGCAATCGGGAGGCGGCCGCCCGAAGTGCCGACACCAACGAAATCACTTACCGCGAACGTGTTCATCGCATCGACCAGGACCTGCAGGCGGAGTTGCGCCAACTGGACGAGGACAGGGCGTTCCTGCGTCGCTGCAATGTCGGCGGGGAGTACATGCCCGAAGACGACCGGGAAAGGGTGAGGCGCATAGCGCGCGGGTACAAGTGGATAGATGTCTCCGGATCCACCGCCGATTTCCTGACTGAAGACGAGCTGCTGAACCTGACCATCCCTCGTGGAACACTCACCGATGACGAGCGTGGCATCATCAATCACCACATCGTTGCCACAATCAAGATGCTGGAGGCGCTACCGTGGCCCAAACATCTCAAGAATGTTCCCGAGTATGCGGGAGGGCACCACGAAAGAATGGACGGCAAGGGCTACCCGCGCGGACTGGTGCGGGAGCAAATGTCGGTGCAGGCGCGGGTCATGGGGATCGCCGATATTTTCGAGGCACTGACAGCCCGGGACCGGCCTTACAAGAAGGGCAAGACGCTTACCGACGCCTTGACCATTCTCGGGAAATTCAAACAAAACGGACATATCGATCCCGATCTGTTCGATGTGTTCGTGCGGGAAAAAGTCTACCTGCGCTACGCCAAACAGTTTCTCGATCCAGAGCAGATCGACGAAGTCGACGAAAGCCGCATTCCCGGTTACCCGACTTGAGTTTGCTGCACCGCCCTGCGTTGGAAGGCAGGCGGCGGGGGAGGGCTACTTGGAAGCGCGTGTCACGTAGACGATGAGGCCTTCTGTCGCCATTTCAATGAATTTCTCGTCATAGCCCATTTCTTTCATCTCCCAGCGAAACTCATTCCCGAGTTTTGCTTTTTTGTACCAGCCCAGGCTGTTTTCCTGCTGAAACGCCGCAGCCTTGGCGAACGTTTCCTCAAGGATGTCAGTCAGGCGTTTTTGCGAAACCATTTGCTGCGGGTTGTTGGCGATAGCCGGTGGGTAGCGCTTGGCTATGTCCTGCGCCAGGCTTTTCGCAAACGCATCTATCTTGCTCGGCGAGAAAAGCTTGAAGACCACTCGTGTTCCCCTAGTACGCTTTTATGATGTAATAAGTATACCAGTTTAGGCATGGCATCCCCGTGAATTACTGCACGCGATGGCGGCGGAACGGGACGCATTTTCCGGACTGCGCGATCTGCCGGCACGTTGCATGGTGGGTTCGCGCCTTTGCGTGGTAAGCGGTGTGGCGAATTTCATCCGTCGGTCAGATATGATGACGGCAATCTTGGGGACGGAATTTTGATTCGGGTATTCATCGGTTTTGACACGCGCGAGCCTGTGGCATTCAGCGTGCTCGCGCACAGCATTCAGGCCCGCGCCAGCGCACCCGTAAGTATTGCGCCGCTGATGTTGACGCAGCTCAAACCGGATTTCTCCCGCGAAGTCCATCCGCTTCAGTCGACCGAGTTTTCCTTCTCCCGCTTTCTGGTGCCGCAGCTTTGCGCCTTTGAGGGCTGGAGTCTTTTTACCGATTGCGACATGCTCATGCTCGATGACATCGCGCGTCTGTGGGCGCTGCGCGATGACAGATATGCCGTGATGGTTGTCAAGCACGACCACAAGCCGAACGAGACCGTGAAGTTTCTCGGTGCCCCTCAGACGCCATACGAAAAAAAGAACTGGTCGAGCGTGATGCTGTTCAACAATGCACTTTGTCGCAAGCTCACCGTCGACTACGTCAATGCCGCGAGCGGCCTCGATCTGCACCAGTTCAAGTGGCTGCCTGGCGACGACCTGATCGGAGGCCTCCCGCCGCGCTGGAACCACCTGGTCGGATACGATGCACTGTCGTCCGACGTGTCGCTCGTGCACTACACCATTGGCGGACCGTACTTTGCAAAGTACGCCGATTGCGAGCACGCTGGCGCATGGTTCAAAGAGCGCGAGGCCATGCTCCACGCCGGTGAGCGGAAATAGCGACGCGGCATGCTGAGAAGACTGTGGCGGGCCTTCAAGCCGGCGGAGGCATCTGATCCGCGGGCAGATTTTCAACGTGCGCTCGGCCACTATGAGCGTCGGGAGTTTGATGTAGTGATCGCCTTGCTTGAAGCGGTGGTGGATCGCTCGCCCCGGCACGCCGCAGCCTGCAACATGCTCGGGCTGGTGCTGGCGCGCGAGCGGGGGCGGTTCGAGGAAGGGGCGCACTATCTGCGGTGTGCCGTCGAGGCCAACCCGGCGCTGTACGAGGCGAGGTCGAATTTGGGCTGGGTGCTGACCGAACTGGGCCAGCTCGACGAGGGCTTGCAGTGCCTTGATGCGTTGCTGGCGGAATTCCCCGGTCATCACGAGGCGCGGCTGATGCGGGCTACCGCGAATCTGAAGAACGGCCGCTTTGCCGCTGGGTGGGGCGACTACGATGCGCGGCACCACAGTGCCACCGCGATTGCGAGCCCGTATGCTTACCCGGTTTGGGATGGCAGCAGGCAAGCGCAGGCCTCGCTGCTGGTCACTGCCGAGCAAGGTGTCGGTGATCAGATCATGTTCGCGTCGTGCCTGGCACAGGCGCGTGGGCGCGTCGGCCGAATCCTGGTGGAATGCCATCCTCACCTTGTCCCGCTGTTGCGGCGCGTTTTTCCTTCCGACCGGGTTGGCGTGCGCGGCGCGGAACCTTCCCCGCCGGCGTGGACGGCGGGCAGCAACATTGATTTGCAGATTCCGATCGGAAGCTTGCCACGATTTTTTCGTAATACGCCGGCCGATTTCCCGCAGCACGGCGGCTACCTCTTTGCCGATCCGGTGCGGGTGCGCTACTGGAGGGAAAGGCTTGATGCCCTGGGGCCCGGCGTGAAAGTCGGCCTGTCCTGGCGGGGCGGCACGGTGAACAGCCGGCGATCCCTGCGTTCTATCGATCCGGCCGAACTGTCGCGGCTGCTCGAGCACCCCGGCTACTTCGTCAACCTGCAGTACGGCTCATCCGGGCCGGACTTGCAAGCGTTTGGGCGACTTGTCGGCAGCAGGTTTGTGCACTGGCCGGAAGCACTCGGCAACTACGATGAAACGGCGGCGCTGGTTGTGGCGCTTGATCTTGTGGTCAGCGTTTGTACGGCTGTCATCCATCTTGCCGGTGCCCTCGGGCGTCCGGTATGGGTGCTGACGCCGGCGAGCCCGGAGTGGCGCTATATGCAGGCGGGGCCCGGAATGCCCTGGTACCCCTCGGCCCGCTTGTTTCGGCAGCGGCACGCATTTGAGTGGGAAAGCGTGCTTGCAGAGCTTGTTGGCGAGCTGGCGCGCTTTGAATCGCAGGGCGACAGAATATGACGAACATCGGTGGCGCACGCAGTCATTCGATATGACGCGATATAAAAATTAAGTAATTGTTTTAAAAGAAATTTGTTCCGCGTGAGAAGATTCTTTTCGGCAGACAGCCACGCTATACGCAGCCGCCCTCAGAGCTCCCAGCGGGCGCAGACGAAAAGACGCATTGAGTCACGATGTGACGTTTTTTTGTGCCCCCTGCAGGGCTTTTTTACGCCCTTATCAAAGTTAATCCTAACTTGCTGATATTTATGAGAATTAAACAGTACTCATGAGAGGTGGATATGGCACCATCCTTGCTCATAGACCGGTACGGCGCAAACATTTGCCGCAAACCATATTTCTAAGGAGTTCCCGTGAAAACTATTCAAAAGGGTTTTACCCTGATCGAACTGATGATCGTGGTCGCGATTATCGGCATTCTGGCGGCGGTTGCGCTGCCGGCTTATCAGGACTACACCATCCGCGCCAAGGTATCTGAGCTTCTGCTCGCCGCCAGCTCGCAGCGCACCACCCTGTCGGAGAAATTCCAGACAGACCCCGCCAACACCACCGGCTTCGGCGTCGGGGCGACCATTGCTGTTGTCGGCAAGATCGCAACCGCCGATGTGCAGGATGCGGGAACGATCGTTGTTACGGGCACCGGCGCCTCGGGCGTAGGCGCAGCGGTGACGATCACGATGACGGCCAACCCGAACTCGGCGACCGGCACCATGACCTGGTCTTGCGTCGGCTCCCCGGGCAAGTACCTGCCGGCCACCTGCCGCAGCTAATTTGTACTATCGGTTTCGGGGGCCGAAGCAATTCGGACCCCGGCCTGAAAAGCCCCTCTACGGAGGGGCTTTTTTATTTGGACTCAGGCTGTGACAATGGGGCATGCTCGCTAAGCTCATTCAACGTGTGGCAGGTCGCTGGCGCCGGACCGATGCCGCTTTACTTGAGGCGGTGCCGGCGATGGTTGCGGCCGGCCGGACCGATGCGGCGGAGGCTTTGTTGCGCGGCTATCTCGCGCGCTGTCCGGATGATGCCAATGCGCTGAACTTTCTCGGGCTGATCAGCCATCAGCGCGGCGATTACACGGCGGCCGTGAGCCTGATTTCGAGCGCCGTCGAAAGAGCCCCCGGAATCGGGTTTTTCCACGCCAATCTGGGAGAGGCTTACCGGGCGGCGGGGCGCTTGCACCGTGCCGAGCATCATGCCCGGGAGTCGATGAAACTGATGCCGGACAATCCCGATTTCGCTTACAACCTCGCCAATATCCTTTCCCAGCGTCGTGCCTACCCTGAGGCGGCCGGGTTTGCAGAGCAGGCGCTTCGCGCGCGGCCCGAATGGTGCGACGCGCTGGTCCTGGCCGCCAGGCTCGACTTTGAAATGGGTGGGCTTGTGCGCGCCTTGTCACGCTATCGCAGCGCGCTCGTCTTGCGGCCAGGGGATCCGCAGATCGTGCTGGCACTTGCCAAAACCCAGATGTGGATGTGCGACTGGGAGCACGATCTCGCCGGCCTGTCGCGGATACTCGGGGCTTGGGCGGCGCAGCCCCTTGCCCCGGAGTTTGCCGGTCTCGATCCCTTTGCGGCTTACCAGTTCAAGCTTCCCCAATCCTTGCGCAAGGCGGTCGCCGAGGCGCATGTTTGCCGTGTTCGCAGTGCGGCTGGCGCGTCACCGCCGCGTTTTGAGTATTCAGGATGTGCCGGCAAACCGCGGCTGCGCATCGGCTATGTCTCGGCCGATTTTCACGGGCATCCGACCATGCACCTGATGCGCGGCTTGTTCGGCCTGCACGAGCGCACGCGCTTCGAGGTATGGGCGTATTCCATCGGCATCGATGACGGCAGTGCTTATCGCCAAGGTGTGATCACCGACGCGGAACATTTTTGCGACATTCGCAATGAAAGTGTGGCAGCCAGCGCAAACCGGATCAAAACCGACGGCATCGACATTCTGGTCGACCTGAAAGGATTTACCTTCGAGGCAAGGCCGGAGCTGTTCTTCCTCCGGCCGGCACCGCTCAACGTCGCCTGGCTCGGTTATCCCGGCACCACCGGCAGCGGACTCAACGACTACGCGATAGTGGATGCCACCGTGGCGCCTTACGGCACGGAGGCCGATTTCGGCGAACAGCTTGTCCGCATGCCGCACACCTACCAGATTAACGACAACCTCCAGCCGATTGCCGCCACGGTGTCATCAAGAAGCGAACTCGGGCTTGCCGAAAATGCATTCGTTTTCGCCTGCTTTAACCATGTGTACAAAATCGATGCGCTGATGTTCGCGTGCTGGATGCGCATTCTTGCCCGCGTACCGCACAGTGTGCTCTGGCTCTACCAAAGCAACCCTGAGGCGCGGGCAAACCTCGAGTCCGCCGCGTCGCGGTGCGGCATTGATGCCGCGCGGCTCGTGTTTGCCGGCACGCTGCCCAAGGCGGCCCATCTGGCACGACTCGCGTGCGCCGACGTGTTTCTCGATACCCTGCTTGTCAACGCCCACACCGGTGCGAGCGATGCGTTGTGGGCGGGGCTGCCCCTCATTACCTGCCCGCAGGAGGGTTTTCCCTCCCGCGTTGCCGCGAGCCTGCTGCGTGCAGCAGGCCTGCCGCAACTGGTGTGCGACAGCCTGGATGAGTATGAGACGCTCGCGGTGCGGCTGGCCGGGGCGCCGGGAGAGTTGCAGGCCTTGCGCAGCCATCTTGCCAAAGGGCACGGGAACCTGCCGCTGTTCGATACGCCGCGCTTTGTGCGCAACATTGAGCGCGCGTATGAAGCGATGTGGCGGCGGCATCTGGCGGGGCAGCCGCCGCAGGCCTTTGATGTGATGGAGCCATTATGACGCTGCTCGGCTCGTTGCTGGGACGCATGATTCGCCCGCCGGGCGCAGCACCCAGCGCCGCGGTGGCCGGCGCGGATAGCCCCGGCGAGGGCATGGCGGCATTTTTGCGCGGTGATCTTGCGGCTGCGGTTGCGGTGAGTGAGGCCGCCCTCGCCGCGGCCCCGCAAGACCCGGATGTCTTGTACCTGGCAGGGGTGCTCAGTTACGCCCGGGGTGATTGGGACATTGCCATCGCCCAACTCGAACAGGCACTTGCGGCCGGCGGTGACAAACCGGCGTACCTGAAGGATTACGGCAGCGTCCTTGCCGGTGTCGGCCGGCATCGTGAGGGACTCGCCATGTTGCAGCGGGCGCTCGCGCTCGCGCCCGATTCGGCCCAGGTGCACTCCAATCTGTTGTTCGTCATCAGTTGTTGCGGCCACGTAAGCGTGGACGAGGTGTATGCGGCCTATGCGCGTTTTGGCAACGACATAGCCGACCCGCTTCTGCCACCGCGTGTGCAGCACGCCAACGCGCCCGATCCGGAGCGCGTGCTCACCGTCGGCTATGTTTCAGCGGACCTGCGTGATCACGCCGTGCGCTATTTCATCGAGCCGGTGCTGGAACGGCATTCGCGTGATCAGGTGCGCGTCATTTGTTACAACAATGGGTACAACAATGCGGCGGCGCCGGATGCGATCAGCGCCCGCCTGCGCGCCCTGGCAGACCTGTGGCGCGACATCGCCGGCATGTCCGATGCGGAGGTTGCCACGCGCATGCGCGACGACGGCGTCGACATACTGGTCGATCTTTCCGGGCACACGCGCGGCAATCGCCTGCTTGCCCTTGCGTTGAAACCGGCGCCGATCCAGGTCACCTGGTTTGGTGCGGTGCAGACCACCGGCATGCGCGCGATTGACTGGCGCATCACCGATCATCGCCTTGACCCGGTGGGGATGACCGGGCATCTCAGCCGCGAGCGCCTGGCCAGGCTCGACGACGTCTACGCATGCTTTCGCCCGCATCCGGACTGCCCGGATGTGGGCCCCCTGCCGGCGCTCGCTGCCGGATCAGGCGGGGGAATGACCTTTGCCTCCTTCAACAACACCTACAAGATCAACGAGGAGGTCGTGGCAATGTGGGCCCGCCTTGTCGGTGGCATCGCGGGGGCGCGCCTGAGAATGGTGGTCGAGCACGGCGAGTTGCCCGATATCCGCCGTCTGGTGTCGGCGCGCTTCGAGGCCCATGGCCTCGATCCGGCGCGCCTTGAGATCGCCGGCCGGCAATCAGTGTCGGGTTTTCTCGATATGTGCAACGAAGTCGATGTCCTGCTTGATCCGTTTCCGCAAAACGGCGGGATCACCAGCCTGCACGCGCTGTGGATGGGTGTACCCGTCATCAGCCTCGCCGGCGCCGCGCCGATTGGTCGCATCGGTGCTTCGTTGCTGGGTCTGCTCGGACTCGATTCCTTTGTCGCACACGACCGGGAGGCGTATGTCGCCATCGCCCGGCGGTGTGCTGCCGACACCACGGCGCTGTCCGCCATCCGCACCGGGCTGCGATCACGCATGATGGCGTCTGCGCTGATGGACGAGGTTGCGTTCGTCAGCGGGCTCGAAAAGACCTATCGCCGCATGTGGCGGGAGTGGTGCGATGCTCGCTGAGCTGCTGTCGCGTTTCTGGGGCAGGCGCGATGACAGTGCGCGCTTTGCCGACCAATGGGTCGGTCGCGGCCTCGAATCGCTGGCCGAGGGTGATGGCGGCGCAGCGCGCGCGGCGTTCGAGTCTGCGCTTGCCTGCGATAGTACGCACCTCGCCGCCATGGTCAACCTGGGCCATGTGCTGCGTGAGCACGCCGGCGAGTATGTTCTTGCCGCCGCGCAGTACCGGCAGGCCCTCGCTCGCAACGCCGCCCTGCACGACGTCAGGGTGCAGCTCGGTTCCTGCCTCTATGAACTGGGTGATGCAGCGGCCGCGCTTGACTGTTTCAATGCAGTGCTTGCGATCGACCCCGGGCATATCGATGCCGGGCAGCACGCCTTGTTTGCGCTGAATGCGCTGCCCGATGTCACGCCCACCGACCTGTTCATCGCCCACCGGCAGTGGGCGCGCCGGCATGCCGATCCGTTGCCGCGGCTGCCGCGCCGGGCGCCGGAAAAGCGGCAGGGGCGCATCCGCATCGCCTACCTCTCGGGCGATTTTCGCGATCACGCCACTCTCGCCTTCCTCGAGCCATTGCTCGTCCATCATGATCGCGCGCGGTTTGATATCTCCTGCTATTCGAGTTCGCCGGTACGCGATGCGGCGACCGAACGGCTCGGTGCGCTCGATCTGCAATGGCACGACGTGCACGGCATGGACGACGCATCACTTGCCGGGTACATTCGCGACCGGGGTGTCGAGGTCCTCATCGACCTGTCCGGCCATACCCGCGACAACCGCCTGCTGGCGCTCGCGCGCAAGCCGGCGCCGCTGCAACTGGGCTGGCTCGGTTATCTCAGGACTACGGGCCTCGCGGCGATGGATTGGCGCATCAGCGATGCCCTGGCCGACCCGGTCGGGCTGGGCGATGCGGTGCACGGCGAAAGGGTACTGCGCCTGCCCGGTGCATTGTGGGCCTACAGCCCGCACGCCGATGCGCCGCCTCCGGTACCGCGGGCGGCGGAGGCACGCATCAGCTTCGGCTCGTTCAACCATCCGGCCAAGCTGAGCGCGCCGGCGCTGGCGTTATGGGCCGCGCTGCTGCTGCGGGTGCCGCAAAGCAAGCTCGTGCTGGCCGGGGTGCCACCGGGACCGGGACGCGAGCGCATCGTTGCGGCGTTTGAAAAGGCCGGCGTTGACCCGGTCAGATTGAAATTTCACGGTCGTCTTCCGCGCCGCGAATTCTGGGGGCTGATCGGCGATATCGACGTTGCGCTTGACGCGTTTCCGTACAACGGCGGCGCCACCACCTGTGATTGCCTGTGGCAGGGCGTACCGGTGGTGTCTCTTGCCGGTCAGCACGGATTCTCGCGCTCGGGCGCCACCGTCCTCGCCAGTGCCGGTTTCTCCGAATGGATCGCCGGTTCTGCGGAGGAATACCTCGACAAGGCGGTCGCGCTCGCGCAGGATCGGACCGCGCTCGCGCTGCTGCGCCACGACATGCGGGCGCGCCTGGGCGCGTCGGTGCTGTGCGACCTTCCGGGGTTTACGCGCCGGTTCGAGGATGCGATTGCCGGTCTCTGGGACGGGGCCTGCGCATGATGGTTTTTCCGGCATTTTCTGTCCCGGTACGCGTGCGCGCGTCCGGGACGCAATTCACGGGGTGGTAGGTGGACATGGAAGCTGATTTGGCGCGCGCATTGGTACACCAGCGCGAGGGACGCCTCGATGAGGCCGAGTCTATTTACCGCGACTTGCTGCGGCTCGATCCGGGCAGCGCGCAGGTGCTGCACCAGTATGGCCTGGTCGAATTTGAACGTGGTCGCTATCCGGAGTCGATAGTGCTGATTGGCCGCGCCGTCGCCGCGCACGACGGTGACGCGGTGATGCACAGCAATCTTGGCGAGGCCTATCGCAGGGCGGGAGACCTTGCCGCTGCGTTCGTGCATTTCAAACGCGCGGTGGAGCTGGCGCCCAATCTGCCGGTGGCGCACATCAACCTTGGCGTGCTGATGCGGGCGCAAGGCGCCAATCGCGAGTCCGAGCATTTCCTGCTGCAGGCGATCATGCTGTTTCCCGACCTGCCCAAGGCGCATATGGAGCTCGGGCGCCTGTACACCGATGAGGGACGGTTTGCCGAGGCGGTTGAATGCATGAAAAGCGTTGTCGCGCTCAGTCCCGGCAACGCCGCAGCGTACTATCTTCTGGGCGGTGCGCTCGCCAGCTGCGGCGACACGCCCGGGGCCATGCAGGCATATGAAACGGCGCAGCAACTTGGTTATCCCGGTGCGGCGCTTGAGTTGACCAGGTTGTGTTTTGAAATGGCCTGGGAGAAAAGGGCGATCGACGCCTATCGTGCGCTGCAGCCAGATTGTGGCCGGGTGATGTCGGTGCGTGAAAACACCCTTGCACGCTGGTGCGCGCAGCATGAGGCCGACTACCTGCCGATGGGTGAGTTGCAGTTCCTGCCCTTCGACAAGCGTCCACCCACGCTTCCTGTCTCCTATGCCGAAGCGTGGCCCGAGGCAAAGGCGGTGGTGCCTTATGCTTTTCTTGGTTTCGTACGCGAGGCCGAGGTGCTGCGGCCCGGGTTTGCCGTCGTCGCCGGGCAGCGCGACCTGCTGCTCGAGGGGCTCGTGGCCGAGCACCGGCATTACGCGTATGCCGACGGCCCGGTGCGTTTCAGTTCAGACGACGGCCGTATGCTGCTCGACCTCGGCGCCGGGGTAGCGCATCACCCAGGCATGGCGCTGGTTCTGGGCGGCGGCGGCGACCGCTATAAATGGCTGTACGAGACACTGGCGCGCCTGTGGTTTGTCGAGCAACAGCCGAAACTGCGCGGTTTACCGCTGGTTGTCGCGTCCGAACTTGACCCGGAGGAGCGCGAGATGCTGCGCCACGCCTACGGCAGCGAGCCCGTACTGATTGAAGTGGATGCCGGCTGCAGCGTACGCGTGGATGAACTCGCCGTGCCATCGCTGCCGGTGCTTGCCGATGCCGTGTCGGCGGTGGCGATCCAGTTCTTGCGGCGCAAGTTTTCCAGCGCAGTCCGCGACGCGGGGCCCAGCCGCAGGATATTCCTGTCGAGGCGCAATTGCGCCTCGCGCCGCCTTGCCAACGAAACTGCGCTGTTGCCTCTGCTCGCGCCGCATGGTTTTGAAATTATCGATGTCGCCGGCACCGGCTGGCGCGAGCGCACGTCACTCTTTGAGCAAGCGGTCGCCATTGTCGGCATCGATGATGATGCGATGGCAGACCTCTACGTTGCCCCGCTCGGCGCACGGGTGGCGGTAGTCGCCACCGACGGGCTGCAAAACACCCGGGCCTGGATGGTGTCGGCGCAACTGGGCCATCGCTTTGTGTATCTGCGCGGCCGGCCGCTGTTTGCATCACACGTCAGTCACGAGCAATGCGACCTCGAGGTGGAAATGCCAGCGTTGGAGCAGTTTTTGGCTACGCTGTAAATATTTCCGCGGCTGCGGGCGGGGCGAGCCGACACTGCAGCTATTCGTAGCGCAGCGCCTCGATGGGTGACAGGCGCGCCGCCTTGCGCGCAGGATAGAAGCCGAAAAACACACCGATTGCCGCCGAGAACCCCACCGCCAGCACGATGGCTTCAGCCTGCATTTCCGTTCGCCAGCCGGCCAGTTGCCCGACCGCCACCGAGCCGGCGATGCCGGCCAGTGTGCCGAGCAGTCCGCCGATCAGCGCCAGCGTCACCGCCTCTACAAGGAACTGCGTGAGAATGTCGCGTCCGCGCGCCCCCACGGCCATGCGCAGGCCGATCTCGCGCGTGCGCTCGGTCACCGACACCAGCATGATGTTCATGATGCCGATGCCCCCCACCAATAGCGAGACCGACGCCACCGCCGCGAGCAATATGGTCAGCACCTTGCTCGAAGCCTCCTGTGCCTGCAGGATTTCCGTCAGGTTGCGGATGGTGAAATCATCGTCCGCGCCCGACTGCAACTTGTGGCGCTGTCGCAGCAGTTCGCGTATGCGGTCCTCGGCTTCTTTCATGCTCTGGCCGTCGCGCACCTTGACCGTTATGAGCCCGACGCGCCGCAGCTTTCCCTGCGGTGCGCCGAACAGGCGGTTGCGCGCCGTCGAGAGGGGCACCATCACCACGTCGTCCTGATCCTGCCCCAGCATGCTCTGGCCCTTGCGGTCGAGTAGGCCGATGATGGTGAAGGGCACGCTGCGTATGCGCACTTGCTGGTCAACCGGGTCGGTATCGCCGAACAACTGCCTTGCCGTTGACACGCCGATGATCGCGACCTTGCCGGCACCGGTGAGTTCGGCCGGTTCGAATCCGCGGCCTGCGACGATGGGCCAGTCGCGCGCCTCGAAGTATTCGGGTGTCACCCCCTGGATGGTGGTGGACCAGTTGTTGTTGCCGGCAATCATCTGTCCGGTGCCCCGTTGTGACGGCGCCGCCGCCTGCACTGATGGAATTTCGCGCATCATTGCCCAGGCGTCGTCCTCGGTCAGCCCCTGTGCGGCACCGGCGCCAAGACGCACGCCGCTTGAGGTGGTCGAACCCGGGATGATTATCATAAGGTTTGAACCAAGGCTGCGGATCTGCTCCTCGACCCGTGCCTGCGCACCGCCGCCCACGGCGATCATCGTGATGACCGCGCCCACGCCGATGATGATCCCCAGCATGGTCAGGCCGGAACGCAGCTTGTTCACGCGCAGTGCGCGCAGCGCGATGCGCAGGGTCGCGACGAAGTCCATCAGGCGGGCTCCGCTTTCTCGGCGAGACGCGACTCGGCCAGCAGTGCGCCGGCGTCCTTGGGATTCTGTTTGCGGTCTTCCACCACGCGACCGTCGCGAAACAGGATTACGCGGCGCGCGAAGGCGGCCATGTCCGCTTCGTGCGTCACCAGCACCACCGTCATGCCGTCGCGGTTGAGCTGCTGCAGCAGCGCCATCACCTCAAGACTGGTGTTCGAGTCAAGCGCCCCCGTGGGCTCGTCGGCGAGGATCAGCACCGGGTTGTTGACCAGGGCCCGCGCGATTGCCACGCGCTGTTGCTGCCCCCCGGAGAGCTGCGCCGGGTGATGGTGCATGCGCTCGGCGAGGCCGACTTCGGTCAGGCGCCGTACCGCGCGCTCATGCCGTTCGGCGGCGGCAACGCCGCCGTAGAGCAGCGGCAGTTCGACATTGTCCCGGGCCGAGGTGCGCGGCAGCAGGTTGAACTGCTGGAAGACAAAGCCGATGCGCCGGTTGCGGATCATGGCCAACGCGTCGTTTTCGAGCCCCGACACCTTTTCATCGGCGAGAAAGTACTCGCCCGAACTCGGCAGGTCCAGGCAGCCGAGCAGGTTCATGAAAGTCGATTTGCCCGATCCCGACGGACCCATTACTGCGACGAATTCGCCAGCGCCGATATCAATCGATACGCCGCGCAGCGCCGCCACGGTCTGGTCGCCGACGCGGTACTCCTTGGTCAGCGCCACGGTATGAATCAGGGGTGTCGACATGAACGGTCAGGGTGCTTCATGCGATGAAGGTGAGGGCGGTTGCACAACGCACGCCATGGATAAATGGCTGGAAAGCCACGCCAGACGGGCGTTTCCAGCTGGTGACATTTTCCGGTGACGCCGGAAAATCCGGTAACAATGGCGTGGCGCAGGTGTTGGCGGGCATCTCGCGCATACACTTAGAACATCATGCGCGGTCCGCGCGGCGCAGTCGGTGATGACCCGGCGCTTTGTGCGGTGCCGGTGATGATCTGCTCGCCTTCCTTGATTTCGCCTGAGACCACCTCGGTCATGCTGCCGTCGGTCAGGCCAAGCTGTAGTGTCACCGCCTTGGGCTTGCCGTCCTGACCGGCGATGAATACGCGGCCGCGCGCCGCCGAACGCCCCGATTGTTCGGCGGCGATTTCCTCGTAGCGCGGTTTTTGTTCCGCCCGCAGGATCTCGGTGATGCGCGCCCGCACCTCGGCGCGATTGCGCTCGACTGCGCGCGTGCGGTCGGCCTCGGGCAAGTCACGCACTCCGGCCATTTTCTGGCGCAGGTCGGCATAGATGCCATCGAGTTTGGACTGCTGCTCGGCGTCGAGCTTGAGTTCGGTGACCAGACGTTGGCGAAAGGCCTGTGCCGCCGCACCCGGACCGCCCGGCGTCGCGGCCGGTGCGCCGCTGCCGCCCGCGCCGCCGCCAGAGACGGCAGTCGCTTCGTTCAAACCCGCCGGCCGGTAGCGCAGCGCGGCATTGGGGACCTTGAGCGTACTGGCACGCTCGTCAGTGACGATGCGCACGTTGGCGGTCATGCCGGGTAGCAGCAACTGGTCGGGATTGGTCGTTGCGACCACCACGGTGTAAGTAACGACGTTCTGCACCACCAGTGCGGCCTTGCGCACCTGCTTGATTTCGCCGTTGAAACTGCGTCCTGGAAAGGCGTCCACGGTGAAGGTCGCCTTTTGCCCGACGCGCACGCGGCCGACATCGGCCTCGTCGATGGATGCGCCGACCTCCATCTCGGTCAGGTTTTGCGCAATGATGAACAGCTCCGGCGCCTGCAGGCTGGCGGCGACGGTCTGACCGGCGTCAACGCTGCGCTTGATCACGATGCCGTTCACCGGCGAACGGATCATGGTGCGGTCCAGGTTCACTCTCGCCTGGGAGAGTTGGGCTTCGCGTTGCTTGACGACGGCTTCGCCGTTCTTGGCCTGCGCTTCTGCCACGGCGAGTTGCGCCCATGCGGTTTTCACCTGCTCCTGTGCGCTGTTGAACACCGCCATCGACTTGTCACGGTCGGCTGCAGAGACGAAGCTTTTTTCCAGCAACATCACTTTCCGGTCGAAGTCGCGTTTGGCATCGGCAAGATTGACCTCCTCCTTCGATACCGCCGCACGTTGCGCGCCTATGCCGGCCATTTGCGTGAGCACCGTGGCGCGGCTCGCTTCCAGGTCTGCGGTGGCTTGGCGCACTTGCAGTTCAAACGCCTCCGGGTCGATGCGCGCGATGACCTGGTCCTTCTTGACCACGGAATTGAAGTCGACATAGAGTTCCTTGATCTGGCCGGATACCTGCGAGCCGACCTGGACCGAAGTCACCGGATTGAGCGTACCGGTCGCCGCGACTGCCGCCACCAGAGGGCCGCGTTCGACCTTGGCAAAGCGAAACTCCGAGGGCGCGGCTGCGCGCGAACCCCAGTAAGTCCAGCCGGCTGCGGCGGCGGCAAGTCCGAGCACAAGCATCGAAACAATGACAAGACTGCGTTTTTTCATATGGAGCGTCGTGAATGGGCCGGGGATGCGGCTAGTCTAGCCGCTCGCACCAGCGCCGGTGGTAACAAAGTGTTTCGACCGCCTCGGGCGCCGGATGTTCAGGCAGAATCGCGCAGGAAATGCCCGGATTTGCCGCCGGACTTTTCGACAAGTCCGATGAATTCGATCTGCATGCCCCGATCAACCGCCTTGCACATGTCATAGACCGTCAGCAGCCCGATGCTCACGGCGGTCAGCGCTTCCATCTCTACCCCGGTGCGCCCGAGGGTTTCAACCGTGACTTCGAGGCGAACCGAAGAGCCTGCCCGGTCAAGCTCGAACTCTGCGGCAACACGGGTGAGTGCGAGCGGATGGCAAAGCGGAATCAGGTCGGCGGTTCGCTTGGCGGCCTGGATGGCGGCGATACGGGCAATGCCGATGACGTCGCCTTTTTTGCTCGACCCGGAGCGGATCAGCTCGAAGGTCGTCGCCAGCATGCGGATGGTGCCGGCGGCCCGGGCGATGCGGTGGGTCGCATCCTTGGCGCCGACATCGACCATGTGTGCCTGGCCGTGTACGTCGAAATGGGTGAGGACGTCGCCCTTGGTGGATTTTTCCATCGGTTTGCTTCTACAAAATGCCGGGCCATCGCATCAGAGCAGGCGCCGGGGAACTGAACGGATACTAACGGTATCATACCGATATGCGTGTTGCTTACATTCCGCTGCTGCTTGCGTTGTGGTTTCCGTCTGGCATGGCGCAGAACCTCCCCGATCTTGGCGATGTGGCGCAGGCCACGCTGTCATTGCTCGAGGAGCGCCGGCTCGGCGAGAACATCATGCGCGAGGTCAGGCGCGATTTGAGTTTCAATGATGATGCGGAACTGGGCGAGTACATCAATGCGCTTGGCATGCGCCTTGTCGCGGTGAGCACGGATGCGCGGCAGGAGTTTGAGTTCTTCATCGTCAACGATCCGACGCTCAACGCCTTTGCCATGCCGGGGGGATTCATCGGCGTGCATACCGGCCTTATTCTTGCGGCGCAATCCGAGTCGGAGCTGGCCGGCGTGCTCGCCCACGAGGTGGCCCACGTCACGCAGCGTCATATCGCCCGTCAGATCAGCGCGCAAAGCCAGCTCTCGATGTTGTCGCTTGCCGGCCTGGCGCTGGCCGTGCTGGCATCGCGTTCCAGCGGCCAGGCGGCGCAGGCGGCGGCCATCGGGTCGCAGGCGGGTGCGGTTTCCGCGCAGCTCAACTTCAGCCGCGATTTCGAACGCGAGGCCGATCGTGCCGGCTTCCAGACCCTTGAGCGTGCCAAGTTCAACGTGCAGGGCATGGCGGCATTTTTCGAGCGCCTGCAAAAAAATTCAAGATTGATCGAGAACAACGCGCCGGCTTACCTCCGCACCCACCCGCTCACCGGGGAGCGCATCGCCGACATGCAAAATCGCGCCAAGGACGAGGCCTACCGTCAGGTGCCGGACAGTGTCGAGTTCCAGCTTGTCCGCGCCAGGCTGCGGGCCGAGCAGGGCGGTGCGCGCGACGCGGTGGTGTATTTTCAGGAGGCCTTGCGCGAAAAGCGCTTTGCCTCCGAGTTTTCCGCGCGCTATGGCTATGCCGCGGCGCTGTTGAGGGCGCGGGATTTTTCCGCCGCAGAGCGCGAAATGGCGGCACTGCGCACCGGTCCGGCTCGGCTGCCGCCGATGGCGGCCTCGCTCGGGGCCAGGATCAAACGCGACGCCGGGGACCTCCCCGGGGCGCAGGAAATACTGCGCGTCGCGTTGCAGCAGTACCCCGACAGCCGTTCGCTCAACTACGCCTACCTCGAGGCGCAGCAGGCGCGCGGATTGCACCAGGCGGCGATCGAGGGCATCAACCAGAGGCTGCGCGGTTTTGCCAATGACGCGCGGCTCTATGGCATGCAGGCCAAATCGTATGCCGCCCTGGGCAAGCGCCTGTTGCAGCACCAGTCGCAGGCCCAATTGTATTACCTGCAAGGCAGCATCCCGGCGGCGATAGAGCAACTGGAGCTGGCGCAAAAAAGTGCTGACGGCGATTTTTACCAGATGTCCAGCGTCGATGCCCGTTTGCGCGAATTGCGCCGGCAGTTGCAGCAGGAGCGGGGGAAAAAACCGTAGCGGGCGCAGGCCAGGCTCAAGCCGGACGATGGCCGCTCAGGTCTTGCCGGGTGTTTCGAAATAAGCCTCAAACAACAGGTCGAAGGTTTTCTCGCTCTCGGATAGCAACTCATCGTCGCTGGTACTGCGGCGGCGTGCGCCCTGCAGCAGCGTCTCGACGCCCGCAGCTTCGGGCACCGGGGTTCCGCCTGAGTCCAGGGCGTGCACCAGCTTGCCGATGCGCACCAGCGTGGCATTGCCGGCGAGGCCGAAATGGACCATCAACTCCTCGAATGTGACGCGCGTCTTACTGTTGCAAAACTGCGCGCCTTCGAAGGCAAAGCCCACTGCCGTAGGCGGACATTCCTGGTTTTTCTCGAGCCAGAGCAGTCTGGCTTCGGGGTCGATAAAGCGACGGATCAGCCAGGCCGAGGCGAGCCGGTCGGTCCAGATCGGCCTTTTTGTCGCCCAAACGCTCTTGAAATATTGCCGGCCTGAGGCGGTGACGCGGCCGTCCTTGGGTGCGTCCGGGAACATCAGCCCGCGCACCTGCGACTCCACTTCGCCCAGCACCCTTGCCGCGCGGTCGCGCGCCTCGGACGGAAAAAAATCAAGGCTGGACAGCGCGTCGAAATCCCGCCGCTGCTTGTTGAGCAGGCGCGCCAGCGCACCCGGGTCGGAGACGCCGAATCCCATGCGCAAGCCCTGGATGTTCTTGACCAGCTCGTCGTACTTGCCGGAGCGGTCAAAAAATGCGCGAAAGGCCTGCGCTTGGGCGTCGTCGCTCGTCACCTGCAACAAATGGGCCGTGCCGTTGATGCGCGTGACGTGCTCGGACAGGCGCGACAGGCCGAGACGGTTCGCCGGCGAATCGGGCAACACGAACACCCCTTCGCGCATTGCAGCGCAGCCGAGCGAATCGAGGGTGCGCAGGATGCGCATGCGCGCCGCCGGATCGTCCACCGGCAGGCTGGTCACATACACCAGCCAGCGCTCTGCGTCTTTTGGGGCGTTCTCGTTAGCCACGCGTGCCTTTCTGTGAACTGCCTTGCCCGTTGCGCCCGTCCTGAGGTACGGCGAAGCGGGCTTGCCGGCGGCTGGCGGCGGGGTCGCACGCCATTCTTTGGAACAGTGGGCAGTTTAAATTCGCTCCCCGGTTTAGGCAACCTTGGCTGTCCGACGCTCGCTGCAGCCTTGCCTTACGCCTCGGGGGCGATTTGGTATAGTAGCCGGGCATAAGTGAAACGGCGCATATTGCAGCCGTAACAAGGCCGGGACGAGTTGATGAATTTTGACAAGGAAGTGGATGCGCGCGGGCTCAATTGCCCGCTGCCGATATTGCGGACAAAAAAGGCGCTCACCGACATGGTGAGCGGCCAAGTGCTGCGCATCGTCGCCACCGACCCCGGGGCGGTCAAGGATTTCCAGGCATTTGCGAAGCAAACCGGCAACGCGCTGGTGGACCACTCGGCCAATGACAAGGAATTCACTTTTTTCATGAAAAAGAAGTGATCCGCGACTGACGGTTTTGGTCGGCGCCCCGCGGCCGCGCCGGATCATCAGGCGGGTTTTTTTTCCAGCAGGCCGGCGTGTTCGTAGAGCGGACGCATGGCACGGCGCCAGCCGCCGTACCCGGCGATGAACCACAGCGCGACAGTCCCGGCGACGAGCCCGTTCACCAGCAGCGCATGCTGCGCCCCTATGGCATCGGCGAGGGCGCCGGTGGCGAGGTTGCCGATGGGCTGCAGGCCGAGGAATACCATCACGTAAATGCCCACCACCCGCCCGCGCTTGTCCTCGTCGGCGAGGCTTTGCAGCAGGGTATTGGCGGATGCGGCGGTGATGATGACGCCAAAGCCGATCAAAAGCATGCAGGCCATGCCCATGGCGGCTGCGTGCGTGACCGACAGCAACATCATGCCGATGCCCGCAACCAGCGGTCCTGCGGCGACAAACCGTCCCAATCCCGGAACCCGGGTGCGACCGGCAAGGTAGATCGAGCCGCACAGCGCACCGACCCCGGCGGCGCCGATCAAAAAGCCGAAGGTGCTCGAGTCCCCGCCGAAGGTCTGCGCCGCGATGAGCGGCATCAGCATCGGGTAGGACGAGACGAAAATACTCGTCGCGCCGAGCACCATCACCAGTCGGCGCAGCGGCATGGCGCCGAAGACGAAGCTGAATCCAGCGCGCAGTTCCCGCCGCCAGTCGGGGCGCGGTCCGGACACCGGCCGCGCGGCTGTGCGCATGCGCAGCAGGATGGCCATCACCCAGCAATAAGTCAGCGCGTTGACGACAAAGCACCAGGCTTCGCCGAACGCCGCTAGGAACACCCCTGCCAGCGCCGGTCCGATGAAGCGCGCCATCTGGAACAGCGACGCGTTGAGGGCGATGGCGTTGGGCAGGTTTTCCCGGTGTTCCACCAGTTCCAGCAAAAAACCGTGCCGGGTCGGCGTTTCGAGGGAAGTGGCCACACCGATGCCCAGCATGATGACAACGATGTGCCAGGCGTTGATGACATGCAAAAACGTCAGGGTGGCGAGCAGCATCGATAGAATGGCGCTGATGCCTTGCGCGGCGATGAGCAGCCGCCGGCGGTCGTAGCGGTCGGTGAAGACCGAGGCCACCGGCGACACCACGAGAAAGGCGATATTCGAGGCAAAGCCGACGATGCCCAAGAGCAATGCCGACCCGGTGAGCCGGTAGACCAGCCAGCCGACGGCTATTTGCTGCATCCAGGAGCCGATCATCGACCCGCTCTGACCGATGAAAAACCAGCGGAAATTGCGGTGCCGGAACGCGCGCAGTGCCGCCGGCGTTTTCACGCCTGTCAGCCCTTGAGCCTGCCGAGTTGCTGGCGCAGCTTGTCCAGCGTTGCGACAAACCCGGCAAGGCGTTCCTTCTCCTGCGTCACCACCTGCGCCGGTGCGCGCTCGACAAAGCCCGCGTTGGAGAGTTTGGCCCCGGCCCTGGCGATTTCCCCCTCCAGCCGGTTGATCTCCTTGCCGAGGCGCTCGCGTTCGGCGTTGACGTCGATCAGGATTTTAAGCATCAGGCGCGTGTCGCCCACCACGGCGACAGGGGCGTCGGCCTCGGGCAATTGCGCCGCGACGCTCGCCTCGGAAAGCCGGCCCAGCGCCTTGAGATAGGGGAAGGCCGCTTCGAGGCGGGACTTGTCACCGCTTGCCAGGAGCGGCACGCGCTCGGCCGGCGAGAGTTTCATTTCGCCGCGCAGGTTGCGGCAGGCGAGGATCAGGTCCTTGACGTAAGTGAGCTCGGCCTCGGCAGCGGTGTCGATTTTCCCGGGCTGCGATTGCGGGTAGGGCGCGAGCATGATGCTCGCGCCGGTCTTGCCGGCGAGCGGTGCCACGGTCTGCCACAACTCCTCGGTGATGAAGGGAATGATGGGATGGGCGAGGCGCAGCACAGCTTCGAGCACGCGTACCAGCGTGCGCCGGGTGCCGCGCTGCTGTGCCTCGTCGCCGTTTTGCAGTTGCACTTTGGCCAGTTCGACGTACCAGTCGCAGTATTCGTCCCAGACAAACTTGTAGATCGCACCCGAGGCATTGTCGAAGCGGTATTCGGCAAAACCCTTCGCCACCTCGGCCTCGGTGCGTTGCAGCAGGCTGATGATCCAGCGGTCCGCAGCGGAGAGTTCGACCGGAAGGGATTCGTCCGTGCCGCAGTCCTTGCCCTCGGTGTTCATCAGTACAAAGCGCGTGGCGTTCCACAGCTTGTTGCAGAAATTGCGGTAACCCTCGCAGCGCGACAGGTCGAAGTTGAGGGTGCGGGCAAAGGTCGCGAGCGAGGCGAAGGTAAAACGCAGCGCGTCGGAACCGAACGAGGGGATGCCCTCGGGATAATTCTTGCGGATGTATTTCTCGATTTTCACCTTGTGGTCGGTGCGCATCAGGCCGACCGTGGATTTGGCGAGCAGCGCATCGAGCGTGATGCCGTCGATGAGGTCCAGCGGGTCCAGCGTGTTGCCCTTGGACTTGGACATTTTTTGGCCCTCTGCGTCGCGCACCAGGGCGTTGATGTAGACGTCGCGAAAGGGCACCTTGCCGGTGAAATGCAGGCTCATCATGACCATCCGGGCGACCCAGAAGAAAATGATGTCAAAGCCGGTCACCAGCACCGAGGAGGGCAGGAAGGCCTCAAGGTCCCTGGTTTTTTGCGGCCAGCCGAGCGAGGTGAAGGGCACCAGGGCGGACGAGAACCAGGTGTCGAGCACATCCTCGTCGCGTCGCAGCGCGCCGTCGTAGCCTGTAGCCGCGGCCTGCTTTTTCGCCTCCTCCTCGGTGCGTGCGACGTAGACACGGCCTTCGCTGTCGTACCATGCCGGGATCTGGTGGCCCCACCACAGTTGTCGCGAAATGCACCAGTCCTGGATATTCTCCAGCCAGTGGTTGTAGGTGGTGGCCCAGTGTTCGGGGTGGAATTTGACTGCGCCGGTAGCCACCGCATCGAGGCCCTGCTTGGCGAGCCCGTCCATTTTGACGAACCACTGGTCGGTCAGCATGGGCTCGACGATGACCCCGGTGCGGCCGGAGCGCGGCACGCGCAACTTGTAGGGTTTTTCGGATACCAGCAAGTCCTGCGCCGCGAGGTCGGCGAGCATTTTCCTGCGTGCGTCAAAGCGATCGAGTCCGCGATAGGCTTCGGGCGCGTCGGCGCTGATTTTTGCGTCGAGCGTGAGCATGCTGATCTGCGCCAGTTTGTGGCGCTGGCCCACCTGGTAGTCGTTGAAGTCGTGCGCCGGCGTGATCTTGACGCAGCCGGTGCCGAAAGCCGGATCAACGTAGTCATCGGCGATGACGGCAATGCTGCGGCCGGTGAGTGGCAGCTTGACGCGCCTGCCGACCATGGCGGCGTAGCGTTCGTCCTTTGGGTTGACCGCGACGGCGGCGTCCCCGAGCATGGTCTCGGGGCGGGTGGTGGCTACCACCAGCGATCCGCTGCCGTCCTCGAGCGGATAGCGGATTTCCCATATTTTGCCGTCTTCCTCTTCGCTGTCGACCTCGAGGTCGGACACCGCCGTGCCGAGCACCGGGTCCCAGTTGACGAGGCGCTTGCCGCGGTAAATGAGCCCTTCTTCGTGCAGGCGGACAAAGACCTCGGCGACGGCGTGCGACATGGTCGCGTCCATGGTGAAGTAGCCGGCCGACTGGCCCTCGGTGTCGGCGTAAGTCCAGTTGGCGGAGGTGCCGATGCGGCGCATCTGGCGCGTGATGGTCGCACCGGACTCCTGCTTCCATGACCAGACGCGCTCCAGGAAGGCCTCGCGCCCGAGGTCGTGGCGGGTTTTGCCCTCGGCCTGCAACTGGCGTTCAACAACGATTTGCGTGGCGATGCCGGCGTGATCGGTGCCGACGACCCAGTTGGTGTTCTGCCCGAGCATGCGGTGATAGCGCACCAGCGTGTCCATCAGCGTCTGCTGGAAGGCGTGCCCCATGTGCAGTGTGCCGGTAACGTTGGGCGGCGGTAGTTGTATGCAGTAGGCTCCGCCGGCACTGTCGCCGGAGTGGGCGAAATAGCCGCGTGATTCCCACTCGGGATACCAGTGCTTTTCGATGGCGTGGGGGTCGAAGCTCTTTGATAATTCCATGACTTGCCGGGCCTGCTCTGCGATGGGGTACAGCCAGTAAGAAAAGGCGTGTTGTGCTTGATCTGCCCTTGCGGGTCGCCGCCAACGCGCCGAGAGACGGCGATTATAGCGGAGGGCCGGCGCGAAACGCTGCTATGAGGGGTTCCGGGCGCGAAGGTGGCCGGGTGCGCAATGAAGCCTGATCACGGGGTGTCGATGGCTGGAAACGCCCGTCTGGCGCGGATTTCCAGACATATTGGCACTCCCGGTCGGGCCCTGAGCGGACCCAGACGCGCCTTGTCAGCGCTTGTCGTGGCTGCCGCCGGCGCGCTGTCTTTCCAGCGCCTCGTCCACGGCGGCTGCCACGGCGCTGCGCACTGCGGCCCGGATGCTGAGCCCAAGCTCGAGTTGCACTGTCTGCATTGCCCAGTCGAGCAACTCATTGGCGCGCGGCTTTAGTGTATCGGACAGGCGTTGTTCCAGTTCTGGCGCGAGGGTTGCAAGAATCTCCTCGCGCAGGCGCGACGCGTCGATTGCAATTGCCTCGGCCTCGGCCCCGGCTCCAGTCGGCGCGCTTCCAGCCTGTTGGTCGGATGTGCTTGCCGGCAACGCGGTCTCGGCCGGTATCAGTGCCGGGAAGTCCGCCACCGGCTCGGCCGCGGCGGGTGGCAGTTCGACGATCTCGGTCAAAACCGGAAAATCCAGGCTCTCAGGAGCCGCCGCTTGCAGATGCGCCACCGGCGCCATTGCAGGACGGTAGCGGCCGAGCAGTGCATCGGCCTTACTCAGCAGTTTGTCGGCGCTGTCTGGCGATGACGCATCGCCATCCTCCCATTGCCCGGCGCCTTGCCGCGGCGGGACCCCGGTCTCATTCGTGCTCATGCCCGCTCGCCGCCGATTCTGTGCGCCTGGATTTCATATCCGCGGTCGCGGTAAAAGCGAAAACGTTCGCGACCCGCGTTGCGACCGGCCTCGTCGGTACCGATGATTTCAACCAGGCGCTGGAACTGCGCGAAGCCGGGCGGGCAGGCGTCATCCAGGTTGACCAGCACGTCGTCGTGCGCCTCGGCGCTGCAGTCCGTGCTCAACAGCACCGGGGTCTGTGCGGCTAACGGGGCATCGGCCATGCAGTGGGGTATGAAACCGGTGGATTGCCAGGTCCAGAGCAATGTATCGACATGCTGCAGCACTTTCGCATCGGGCGCATAAATCAGCACGCGAAGTTTTTGCTGCACGGCTTTTGCGACGATCTTGCAGGCGGCGAGATGCCGGTCCGGCGCGTCGTGGTAAAAATTGATGCGCGTCATGCCGCGCGGGAACGCGTTCCGGCAAAACGCATCTGCGGCAAGAAGGGCAGCCCTGTTGCAAGGGCGGTGGCCGAATGCCGACGGCAACTGCGCATGTTCACGCCTTGCGTTTCCCGGCCCGCTGCATCAGGAAGCTGGTGAGCAGGGGCACCGGCCGTCCGGTCGAGCCCTTTTCCTTGCCCGATTTCCACGCGGTGCCGGCGATGTCGAGGTGGGCCCAGTCGTACTTGCCGGTGTAGCGTGACAAAAAGCAGGCTGCGGTGACGCTGCCCGCGGGTCGGCCGCCGATGTTTGCCATGTCGGCGAAATTGGACTTGAGCTGGTCCTGGTAG